>NZ_RBKT01000001.1:4800000-5103066 GCF_003633685.1 Micromonospora pisi
CGCTCGGGTAGCGGGCGGTGGTCGGGATGCCGTACCGGGCCAGCTTCGGCTTGAGCGCCTCCGGTGCCCCGTCGCCACCGACGAAGTACTGGTTGAAGTTCTCCTCGCCGGAGAGCACCGTGCCCCACGGGGTGACGCCACCGGCGCAGTTGTTGAGCGTACCGATGGCGACCATGCCACGCGGGTCCGCCGCCGTCTTCAGCCAGGCCGAGCCGGCCGCCGGGCCGGTGAAGTCGAACCGGGTGTTCAGCGCGGTGATCCGCCGGTTGTACGGCCGCTTGCCCGTGCGGACCAGCCGCCACTCGCCGGTGTCGCCGACCCGCTCCACCTCCACCACGGAGAGGCCGTGCGCGGCGATGGTGGCCCGGACCTGTTCGACGGTGAGCGCGTCCAGCGAGGTGAAGCCCGGGAACATCAGTTCCTCGTTGGTGTACTCGTGGTTCACCACGAGCAGTGCCTTCTCACCCTTGCGGTCCAGCGGCAGCACGGCGACGAAGTCGTTGTTGTAGCCGAACTGCTTCGACTGGCGGGCTGCGGTCTGGTGGTGGATGTCCAGTTCAGGCGCGTCCGGCGCCACCGGGTCGCCCCAGCGGATCACCACGGAGTGGTCGTACCCGTTCGGCACGACCAGCGTGTCCAGCTTGTTCGGCGGGATCGACTTGAAGGTCAGGGCGCCGTTGCCGGGCGGGGTCTTCCGCGCGGTGAACGACTCGACGTCCGGCAGGGCCGGGGTCGAGCCCTCACCGGGCGCCGCGAGCGCGGGGGCCGCACCGGCGAGCGCACCGGCGGCCGCACCGCCGAAGCCGAGTACGAGGGCGCCGACCGCGCCGGCCCGGACCACTCCGCGACGGGTGACCTCGGCCTTGACCACGTCGCCGAAGTACTCGTTCTCCGACTCGTTCGGCACCGGGTGATCACAGGCGTTACCGCAGCGGTAGAGGCAGGTCATGGCACTGCGGCCACCATGACCGGTCGAGCCGAGCAGGGGGAGCAGCCGGGGACGGTCGTTCATGTGGGATGGCCTCCTTGGCTGGATCAAGCTGCATGTCGGTTCAGCGGAACGGCCCCCGGCGCACCGCTCGGGGAGAGCGGTGGGCAGGGGTGAGCCGCACGCTAGGAGCGCGCTGTGAGCGGCTTTCGGCGCTGTGGTGAACCCCACATGAACAGCCGCAGTTCCGAGCATCGATGGGCCGGTCGGCGGTGATCCCCTCGGACAGTCGGCCATGGGTCGATGGACCGCCCGGTCAGCGGTCGATGGACCGCTCGGGTGCCGGCGGCCGAACCAGCGGGCCCGCCCGACGGTGAACCGATCGGCACCGGACCGCGTGTAACAGTTGCGAGAGTGTCGGGACCACCGACGTCGGGTGCGGCAGCGAGGAGGTTGCCATCAGCGACCGGGACGCCGAGTTGCTGCGCGCGCTGCACGACGAGCACGCGGACGCGCTCTTCGCGCACTCGTTGCGTCTGGTCAACGGTGACCGCCAACGGGCCGAGGACCTGGTCCAGGAGACCCTGCTGCGGGCCTGGCGCCACCCGGAGGCGCTGGACCCGGCACGCGGCTCGGTCCGGGCCTGGCTCTTCACCACGGCCCGGAACCTGGCGATCGACGCCTGGCGTCGGCGCAGCACCCGGGTCGGCGAGGTGATCACCGACGACCTGCCGGAGCCGCCGCAACTGTCCGACGAGGCGGACCGGGCGGTGGAGGCGTGGATGGTCGCCGAGGCGCTCGCCCGTCTCTCCCCGACCCACCGTGAGGTTCTGGTGGAGTGCTTCTACCAGGGACGGTCGGTGGCTGAGGCGGCGTCGCGGCTCGGCGTACCGCCGGGCACGGTGAAGTCGCGGACGCACTACGCGCTGCGATCCCTGCGGTTGGTACTGGCGGAGATGGGGGTGACCCAATAGATGAGCGAGCGCGACGAGCGGTGTGAGTTTGCTTTTGACGACGGCGCGTACGTGTTGGGTGCACTCGCCCCCTCCGAACGCGCCGCGTACGAGCGTCACCTCGCCAACTGTCCGACCTGCCCGGCGGCGGTGGCCGAGGTCGCCGCCCTGCCGGGGCTGCTCGGCCGTCTCGACGTGGAGGGGCTGGCGCGGATCACCGGGCCGTCGCCGACCGTCGAGTCCCGGCTGCCGACCCTGATCGAGGCCGCGCGGTCGGTGCGGCGCCGGGAGCGGTCGGTGACCCGCTGGCGGTACGCCGGAGCGGCGCTCGCCGCCGCCTGCCTGGCGCTGGTGGTGGGGCTGGGCTCGGTCTGGCTCACCAACCCGGGAACACCGCCCCGGACCGACCTCCAGGTACGGATGGTCGCCATGCAGCCGGTCGCCGGGGCGGTGCCGGTCAGCGCCGAGATCGGGCTCAATGGCACGCAGTGGGGGACCGAGGTGACCATGCGGTGCGAGTACGGCGCCCGGACCGGCTACCAGAAGGCGTACACGTTCCGGCTGGTGGCGTACGGCCCGGACGGCGCGAGCGAGCAGGTGGGGTCGTGGCTGGCGGCCCCCGGCGACGAGGTCCACTTCACCGGGGCGACCCGGTTCTCCGGGGCGGAGCTGGTCCGGCTGGAGGTGCACCGGGTCGACGGGACTCCGCTGCTCGGTTACGACGTGCGCTGACGTCGACCCCCGGGTCGCCTCATGCAGCGCCAGGCGGTGCCGCTGGTCAAGGCGCCCGGTCGCCGCGCACCGGGCTGACGCGGGAGGCTAGACCGGCTCGGTCACCGCGACGGCGTGGACGGTGGCGCGGGCGGACCGGCGGGCGTGCCGGATCGCGTCGGCGGTGAAGACGATCAGGGCCAGCCAGACCAGGGCGAAGCCGGCCAGCCGGGCCGGCGGCATCGGCTCGTGGAAGATCAGCACGCCGAGGACGAGTTGCAGGCTGGGCGTGAGGTACTGCAGCATGCCGAGGCTGGTCAGCGGCAGCCGGTTGGCCGCACCGGCGAAGAGCAGCAACGGGATCGCGGTGGCGGCGCCGGCCAGCACCAGCAGGGTGGTGTGGGTGGCCGAGCCGTGGCCGAAGCTCAACTCGGAGTGCCAGGTCAGCCAGGCGAGGTAGCCCAGCGCGGGGAGTGCGAGCAGCGCCGACTCGACGAAGAGCCCCTCGGTGGCGGGCAGCCCGAGCCGCTTCTTCAGCAGGCCGTACCCGCCGAAGCTCAGTGCCAGGGTGAGCGCGATGTACGGCGGCTGGCCGTAGTCGATGGCGATGACCACAACGGCCAGGCCACCGATGCCGAGCGCGGTCCACTGCGTCGCGCGGAGCCGTTCGCGTAGCACGGTGACGCCGAGCAGCACCACGACGAGTGGGTTGATGAAGTAGCCGAGGGCGGTCTCCACCACCCGGTTGGCGTTGACCCCGTAGATGTAGACGCCCCAGTTCACCCCGATCAGCACGGCCGCGGTGGCGATGCCGGTCAACAGCCGGGGCTGGCGGACCAGCGCGCGCAGGAACGCCCAGTGCCGGGTGGCGGCGAGGATCAGCGCGACGAACGCCACCGACCAGATCACCCGGTGGGCGAGGATCTCCACCGCGCCGGTGGGCCGGAGCAGCTTGATGTAGAGCGGGAAGAAACCCCAGAGGACGTACGCGCCGAGTCCGTAGAGATATCCCAGGCGGAGCTGGTTCACTTCGCTACCGTAAGGGGCGGAGCCGGTTGGGTTCCTTATCGGTGACCGGCGTCACCCACGGTTGTGGACGCATCAGCTCCATCAGGTTCTGCGGCTTCGCCAGGGAGGTGAAGCCGACCTGCGCATAGACCCCGTGGGCGTCGTCGGTGGCGAGCAGCATCCGGTACACGCCGAGTTCGGTCACCGCGTCCCGGGCGGTCGCGGCCAGCCAGCCCCCGAGTCCCCGTCCCCGCTCGGCCGGGTCCACGAAGACATCGGAGAGCCAGGCGACGGTCGCCCGGTCGGTCACCACCCGGGCGAACGCGACCTGGATCCCGTCGCCCGGCCGGTACACCCCGAACACCATCGAGTTGGCGATCGCGCGGGCCGTCACCTCGTACGGGCGGTCACGCGCCCAGTAGGCCTCGGTCGACAACCAGCGGTGCACCCGGTCGACGTCGATCCGGTCGGGGTCGGTGCAGAGTTCGTAACCGTCAGTACGGGTGAGCGTCAACACCGGGCGACCGTAGTCCCGCCCCCCGCCCCCCGCGCCAGTCCAATTCCCGAACTCTGGTCAGTCGCGGTTGGTGACCATGCCGAGCACCCAGGTGACCACGCTGACGAAGAGCGCCCCGAGTACGGCGGCCGGCCAGAAGCCGTCCACCGCGAACGGCAGCTCCAACTGACCGGCGATCCAGCTGGTCAACAGGAAGAGCAGCCCGTTCACCACGATCGCGATCAGACCGAGGGTGAGCAGGTAGAAGCCGCAGCCGAGGGTCTTGATGACGGGCTGGAGCACCCCGTTCACAACCCCGAAGATCACCGCCACCAGGAGCAGGGTGAGTACCGCCTCGCCGATCGAGTCCGTACCCAGGGTGATGCCGGGGATGACGAGTGTCGCCAGCCAGAACGCGAGCGCGGTGGTGGCGAGCCGCAGCAGCAGGCCGGTCAGGAAATTCATGCCGGGGATCGTGCCACGGCACGCCCGGCAGCGCTGTCCCGGGACCTGCTCGTGCCCGGCCGGCGGGGCCGGTCAGCTCCGGGTCGGCGGGCCGATCAACTGGACCTCGATCGGGGTCGCGGAGAGCAGCGCCCAGCGCAGCACCCGACGATTCACCACGCCGACCATGTCGCCCCGGATCCGGGTCAGCCACTCTGCCGAGTCACCGAGTCCGAGCGCCACCCCGGCCAGCGCCGCCTCGTCGGCCCGCAGCGGTTGCAGGATCACCAGGTCGGCCCGGGAGACCGCGTCCGTGTCCGCCGGGGTCAGCCCGTCCCGAACCACCAGGCTCGCCTGCCAGCCCGGACCTGGCTGGGCCTCCGCGCCGACCGGCCCGACGTCCACCACGACCAGCAGCGGGTGCAGCGGGGTGCCGGGCGGACCGCCGACCTGACGGCCGGGCGGAATGAGCGGAATGGTCTCGCCCGGTGCGCTCACCGCCCGGACGAACGGTTCCCAGACCCGGGGCCGGGCGGTCTGCACCACCACCCGGGCGCCGAGGGCCATCGCCCGCAGCGCCACCAGTTGCGCGGCGGCGACCCCGCCGATCAGCAGCACCCGGGTCGGCTCGGCGCGGAAGAGCCGGACGGTGACCGCCGCCCCGTGCCGGTTCGCGCCGATCATCAGACCGGCCGTGCCGAAGGGGAGGTCGAGCAGGTCCACCATGGCCGACGCCGACCGCTGGGCGAGTGCGGCGGAGGGCGTACCGACCGGCAGCGTGGCCGCGAGGCCGTCCAACTGCTCCCCGTCGAGCCGCCGCCCGGTCGCGTTCTCGGCGGCGAGCAGCCGACGTAGGGCCTGGGTGGTGGCGGAGAGTCCGGCCGCGTTCTCGGCCGCCACCCGTACGGTGAGGTCCACCGGCACCGGGTCGCCGGCCGCGCCGCGCGGACCGGCGGCGAGCGACACCGTGGTCGCGGTGGCCGGTAATGCGAGCAGCCGGGGCACCAGCCGTCGGGCCGTCTCCGATTTCGGGTCGGGCCAGCGGCGCAGCCGGAAGGTCGTCTGCAGCAGGCCGCCCAACCGCACCGCCTGCCAGCTTTCCTGGGCCGGTTGCGCGCCGTCGTGGTGGGCCAACTCCGCGAGTACGCCGAGCGCGGCGCGTTCGCCCAGCGGACGCGCCGGCACCGGGGCGAGCCGCCGGCGAACCTTCCGGACGGTGCTGGAGAGCGCCCGCCGCAGGTCCACCTCGGACCAGCCCTCGGTGCGCACCACCCGGACCGCCAGCAGGGCCCGCTCGTGCCCGAGGAGCCGCCCGTCGGTGAGCTGCCGGTACGAGGTGGCGGGGGTGCCGCCACCGGCGCGCAGGGTCGGCGCGGGCGCACCGGCGAGGACGAGTTGGATCCGGACCGGCGGGGTCTGGGCGCCGGTCGCCGGCAGCAGGCTCGCCGGGCTCGGCAGTGACTGCGCGGTGTCGGCGAGTAGTCCGGTCGGGTCCCCGAGTTCGAGGACGGCGGTCAACCCGTACCCGTCGCTGATCACCGCGGCGGCGTCGCCGGCCAGGTCGACCGAGAGCACGCCCGCGCCGGGGGCGAGCAGGTCGAGCAGGGCGGCCGGGTCGGCGTTCGGGGCGAGGGCGCGCCGACGGAGCAGGTAGCGCGTGCCGACCGCGATCCATTCGAAGAGCCAGCGGCGGCGCAGCCGGAGCCAGGCGGTGAGCACCAGTACGGCGGCGCCGAGTCCGGCGGCGGTCAGCACCAGCGGCCCGTGTCCGGCGGCGGCCAGCAGCAGCGCCACCGCGCTCTGGGCGGCCACGATCTGCCCGGCGCGCTGACCGAGCGAGGTGCGGCGGACCGGGCCGACGGCGGTGGCGCGTCCGGCGCCCGGGTCGCCGTCCGGACCGGTCCAGCTCGACTCGCCGGTTCGGGCCAGGTCACCCGCCACACTCACCGTCACCGCGATAGCCTCCCGTGCATGGACCGCCCCCGGGCGTCCCCCCGAGACTCGCCGAGGGGCCTATCGTATGGGCCGGACACACCGGGGAGGGGCCCGCATGCCGTCTCGGCAGGACCAGTTGCACTCTTACCAGTTCATGGTCCAACGTGTCGTGGCCGCGCTGGTGATGCGGGAGACCGACCCGGCGCAGTCGCCGTTCCGACGGGCGGCCGGGGCGACCCTGGCCAGCGTCCTGATCGCGGCGATCGCGCTCGGCGGGGTCGGGGTCTACGGTGCGATCGTGGGCGGTGGCGGCAAGAGCTGGCGCGACCCGAACGCGGTGATCGTGGAGAAGGAGTCCGGTGCCCGTTACGTCTTCCGTGACGAGAAGCTGCACCTGGTGCTCAACTACGCGTCCGCGCTGCTGATCGTCGGTGGCGCGCAGCCGAAGACGGTGCTGGTGTCGCGCAAGTCGATCGACGGGGTGCCGCGCGGCAACACGCTCGGCATCAGCGGCGCCCCCGACTCGCTCCCGGCGGCGAACCGGTTGTCGACGGCGCCGTGGACGGTCTGCTCGACCGTGCTCACCGTGGACGGTACGGCGGCGCCGCGTTCGGTGCTGCTGGTCGGCGCCGAGGTCGGCGGCGGTACGCCGCTCGGCGACCGCGCGGCGCTGGTCCGGCATCCGGGCGGCGGGCTGTACCTGGTCTGGCACAACCGCCGGCACCTGATCCGGGACCCGGACCTGGTGCTGTCGGCGCTCACCTGGAACAGCGAACGGCCGACGCCGGTCGCTCCGGCGCTGCTGAACGCGCTGCCTGCCGGAGCCGACCTGGGGCGGGTGCCGATGGCGGACCAGGGCAAGCGGTCGGTGAAGGTGGAGGGTGCCCGGATCGGTGAGGTGTTCGTGGTGGAGAGCCAGGGTGGCGGCCGGCAGTACGCGGTGGCCAAGCGGGATGGCCTGGCCGGGATCACCCAGGTGCAGGCCGACCTGCTGCTGACCGCCGTCGGGCAGGATGATCCGACGCCGATGTCCCAGGGCGAGTACGCCCGGGTGGCGAAGGTGGACCCGCTGGACTCCGAGGATCCCGGTGCGCCCCCGGCGAACCGGCCGGAGCTGGTCCCGGCCGAGGACGGCGGGATCTGCGGCGAGGTACGTGACGACGGCGGTGTGCACCAGGTGACGACCGGATCGAAACTTCCGGATCTCACCGACGCGGCGCGGACCGCGGCCCGGTCCGCGCAGGGTGCGGCGCTCGCCGACCACATTCTGGTGGAGCCGGGTCGGGGTGCGGTGGTGGAGGCCGCCGCGGCGCCGGGGTTGGGTGGTGGGGCGATCTCGGTCATCACCGACCAGGGCCGGCGGCACGCGGTGACGAGCGCCGACGTGCTCGCGATGCTCGGCTACGGCAACGCCAAACCGCTTCGTCTGCCGGCCAGTCTGGTCGCCCTGGTGCCGGCCGGCGAGGCACTCGACCCGGCCGCTGCCCGCGCGCCGGCCACTCAGGACTGAGCGGCCCGTCAGGGCGACAGTTATCCACAGGGCGCGGTCAGGGGCTACCGGGCATGGGCTCGGCCCGCTACGGTCAGCGACGGAGTTCGCCGTACGGCGTGCCTGTCGGGCCGGCCGGGGAACGAAATACCAGCGCGGCGTCCACTGTGGTCGCCGTGGGCGCGACGATCGAGGGAGCGGGGTGACGTCCGGGGTGTCCCAGACGCAGGCAGAAGCCGCGGTGATGCAACAGACCGCGAAGAAGTTCGAAGATGTGGACCAGTCGCTGCAGTCGATGCTCAACAGCCTGATGAACGAGCTGGAAGGGCTCCAGCAGGCGTGGCGTGGCGCGGGCGGTCGCTCGTTCGAGCAGGTCAAGCAGCAGTGGGCGGCCGACCAGGCGAAGCTGGGGCGGGCGCTGCGCGAGACGGCGGGTGCGATCCGCACCTCCGGCCAGCAGTACGACGCGTCGGACAGCGAGGCGGCCAGTCGGGTCGCCAACACCAACCGCGGCATCCAGCTGCCGCTCTGATTCCCGGGGGAGGATCCAACCGATGAACGATGGCGTGCTTGTCGTCAGTTTCACCGCGTTGCAGCAGGCCAGCGCGGACATCCAGCGGGCGCTGAACACGCTCGACTCGCAGCTCGGTCAGCTCGAGCGCGACGCGGCTCCGCTGGTCGCCACCTGGTCCGGTGAGGCGAAGGAGGCGTACGAGCAGCGGCAGGCGAGCTGGCGTTCGGCCTCGCTCGACCTGAAGAACATGCTCCGTGACATCAAGGTCGCCGTGGACGATTCCGCGGCCGACTACCAGAACACCGAGAAGCGGAACACCAGCCTGTTCCAGTGACACCGCACCCGCCGAAGGCGCTGCCGGCCGCTCACAGCCGGTAGGCCGGCGGGAGAGGGAACAGACTGGTTTGGCGGTCCGGCCGGCGTCGCTACGCCGGCCCGGCCGGCTGCCAACCGCGCCGGGCGCCCCGGGGCAGCACCACCGCCAGGAACAGCGCCAGCGCGGCCAACCCACCGGCCACCCCGGCCAGCCAGAGCGCGCGAACGCCTGCCTGCTCGCGCCGGTGCTGCCGGGCTACCGCCACCGGATCCGCCTGGTCGGCCGGGAGCGCCGCCGCCGTCGGAGCCGCACCGGCGGGCCGGGTGTCGGTCAGTGCCCGGTACGGGTTGAGCACCCCGCTGCCGTACGCGTCGCTGCGCCCGCCGTCCGGGGCCGGATCGGCGCTCGCCACGATCCGGGCGACCACCTCGGCGGCGGGCAGTTTCGGCTGGTACTGCCGGAGCAGGGCGGCGGTGGCCGCTACGAAGGGTGCCGCGTAACTGGTGCCGTCGTTTCGGCTGTGTCCCGGACCGGCGGTGGCGGCCAGCACCCCGACCCCGGGGGCGACCAGGTCCACCCACGGCCCGGTCTGGGAGAACGAGGCATGTACGCCGTTCTCGTCGACCGCCCCCACGCCGAGCACCCCGTCGTAGGAGGCGGGGTAGGGGCGCGGGTTTCCGGTGGTGTAGCGGTTGCCGACCGCGGCGACCACCACCACGTTTCGTGCGATCGCGTACTCGATCGCGGTCCGGACCGCCCGGTTGTCCTCGTACAGCACGACGGAGAGGTTGAGTACGTCCGCGTCGTGGTCGACCGCCCAGCGGATGGCCTGGGCGAAGCCCGCCTCGCTGACCGTCCGGCCCTGCTGCTCCCCGCCGATGTCCTGCTGCTCGCTGATCCGTACCGGCATGATCTTCGCCTCCGGGGCGAGTCCGTGGAACCGGACGCCGTCGCGTGCGCTCGCCGCGATGATGCTCGCGACGGCGGTGCCGTGGTAGACGCAGTCGTCGGTTCCGTCGCCGCCCGGGTCGAGCAGATCGGTCCCGTCGGTGACCCGCCCGCGCAGTTGGGGATGCTTCTCGTCGACCCCGGAGTCGATCACCGCCACGGTGATGCCCGCGCCCGTGGCGAGCGGCGCGAGCCGGTCCGGCTGGTAGCGGCGCTGGGCCCACGGTTCCTCGGCGACGAACTTCCCCGGTGTGGCCCGGGTGGTGCAGTCCAGGGCGACACGCCGTGCGGCGCCCGCCGGTGCGGGTGCCGCCCCGGCCGGTCCGGCGGGCAGCACGAGCACCGCCAGCACGACATGGGTGAGGGCGAGACCTAATCTCCGGCCCGGCATCGTCCGCCTCCGAAAGTGTGTCGGGTTCGCGACCGGATGTTATCCGTGTGGTATCGGCCACGGCACCCACCGCCGGGCTGACATCGTGATCTCGTGCCAACCTTGTAGGTTGTACGCGGTACCTGTGGCCTCTTCGTGGAAAGGAAGGTGGCCGTGACGGAATGGGAGCCGGCCACCGAGGCCGAGGCCGCTATGCGGGACGCGCTACGCGCGAATGATCAGGAACGGTACTTCAGGATTCTGGCCCGTACCGAACTGCTGCTGCCGGTCTCCGCGAACGCGCTCGCCGGGCACGCGCCGATGGGCTGGGGGACCTGGACCACCAGCGGCCGGACCCACGTACTCGCGTTCACCTCCGTGAACGCCATGCAGGCATGCCTTGGCGACAGCGCCGGCCCGACCCGGCGTACGGGTTACCACGAGCTGGCCGGTAACTGGCCGAACCTGGAGTGGTGGCTCGCGGTCAACCCCGGTCTGCCGGTCGAGGGTTACCTGCCGGCGTGGTTCGTTTCGCAGCTCGCCCGGGGTGACGTGCGGTTGCCTGGCCGGACCATAGGTGCCCGGGCCCGGTTGGAGCGGGCCGAGAGCGCCGCCCGGGCCCGGGCCACCGCGGTCGTACCGGGGCGTCCGCAGACCCAGGACCCGGCTCCGGAGCAGGCCGCACCGCCACTGCCGACGCGACCGTCGCTCGGGGCGGCCGTCGATCCGCTGACCGGTGCGAACGGCGGATACCCGGCCAACGGGGCGGCACCGGAAAAGGCGTATCCGCAGCCCGGTGGAGAGGCGCCCGGTCAACTCGGCGCCGGACACCCCGGTCGTGACCGGAACGGCAATGGCGGCGACGGCCCGGCGAACTTCTTCACCTCCATACCGCGGTCGGCACGACCCGCAGCCGCCCCGACCGGGGCCGTGAACGCCGCCCCGACCGGGGCCGTGACCCAGGAACTTTCCGGCTGGTACGCGGCGGCGAAGTCCGCCGAGCCGGCGCCCGAGCCGGAACCCGCGACACCATGGCTGAGCGGGACCACGGCCGGCGCGGGCACCGTGCCGGCGGCCCCGACCAGGTCGGGGTGGACCCAGGGGGCACCCGCCGAGGCGGATCTGACCATGGCGATGCGTCGTCCGGGTCTGTCCGGGGATGCTGAGCTGACCACGGCGATGCCGCGTCCGGGTTTGTCCGGGGATGCTGAGCTGACCACGGCGATGCCGCGTCCGGGTTTGTCCGGGGATGCTGAGCTGACCACGGCGATGCCGCATCCCGGGACGCCCGCCGAGGCGGATCTGACCATGGCGATGCCCCGCCCCGCACCGGTTGCTGACCGTGCCCCGGTCGATCCGGCCGTGCCGGCACC
This sequence comes from Micromonospora pisi, assembly GCF_003633685.1. NCBI lineage: Bacteria > Bacillati > Actinomycetota > Actinomycetes > Micromonosporales > Micromonosporaceae > Micromonospora > Micromonospora pisi. The sequence continues at coordinate 4,811,486 of NZ_RBKT01000001.1, forward strand.
GCTGCCCACCGCGCGGCCACCGGCGGATCCGACACCGGTCGGCTACGGATCGACCGACTCCAGCCTCACCGACCTGACCCCGGTCGACCCGGCGTTCGCGGACTACGCCCCGGTCGACCCGGCGTTCGCGGACTACACCCCGACCGAGCCGGCGTTCGCGGACTACGCCCCGGCCGAGTCGGCCTACGCTCCGGTCACGGCCGCCTACCCCGAGGTCGCCCCGGCCGATCCGGTGCCGGTGGTGTCCGCGCTGCCGCCGGACTTCGTGCCCGCCAACGACGTCGAGGAGAGCCTGCTCACCGCAGCCGGTGACGGCAGTACCGACACGTTCCTCTCGACGTTGCTGCTGGCCAGGGTGCTGTTGCCGGTGTCTGCCGCGGCGACTCCCGGAAGCCGCCCCGGGGACGAGGGCTTCGTCTGGAACACCGAACGGATGGACGGCGAGACGTACGTGGTGGTCTTCACCTCCCCGGAACGGCTGGCTGACCACCTCACCACGTCGACCGAGACGGTCAGCGTGAAGTTCGTCCAGGTGATCCGGAAATGGCCGGACACCGAGTGGTCCTTCGCGGTGAACCCGGGCACGCCAGTCGGCGCGAAGCTGCCCGGATCGCAGATCGTCGCGCTCGCCAACTGGGCGGCCGAGGTCGGGCTCGGCGACGACACCGGCCCGATCGAGCAGGTCGAGTCACCGGCCGCAGAGGAAACACCACGCTCGACGTACGCGCCGGCACGGGAAGATCCGGGCCGACCGACGATGATGCAGAAGACCATCGCGCCGAGCCAGGTCATCTACTACCTCGAACGCGGCTACGACCGGGTCTCCGGTTTTGTCCACCGGGCCCCCGAGGTGGCGCATCTGAACACCCCGGCGAAGCTGCACGCCGCGCTCGGGCTCGGCTACGCGAACTCGCCCTTCGCCCGGGACGCCGACGAGATCTACGTGCTGCGCTGGCCGGCGTACCGACCAAGCCTCTACCGCATTCCGTACGGCGGGCAGTCCGAGGCCGCGATGCGGGCGATGGAGGGCTGGGTCATCGAGCGGCCACCGTTCCGGGGCAACGGTTTCGCCCCCGGCGAGAGCAGCGACGTGGTGGCGGAGTTCAAGGTGGACAGTGCCCGGCTGCCGCACGGCGCCGAACTGTGGCGGATCGGCTCGGACGGCACCGAGGCGCTGATCGCCACGTTCGACGCGGACGCGCCGAGCTGGCAGCGGGTGGAGACACCGTGATGCGGGACGGTTACGTCGCCCGTTGGCGCGGCCAGGAGTACGAGGTCAGCCCGGACGGCGACGAGGTCCGGCTCTACCAGGTCCGACCCGACGAGGGCTTCAGCGAGGTACGCCCCGGCCGGTTCGTGCGGGTGGTGCCGGTGGCCGAGGTCGAGGAGCTGGCGTACGTGCGTACCACCTGCCGGTGGAAGGGTGAGCCGTTCATCGTGCTCGCAGAACACGACACCTGGCTGCGGGTGGAGTACACCGGTGGACGGTGGCCGATCGCCGAGGCGATGGGGCTGGAGGCGTTCGACTTCGGCGTCTACCAGGGCTGGGCGCCCGCCGCCGAGGTCACCGACCTGCGCGAACAGCGGGCCTGACCGCGACCATGCCCGATGCGCTGCGACAACTCGCCGGGGTGCTCCTGGTCGACCCGTCCGGCGCGGTGCTGATGCAGCTTCGCGACGAGCACGCCCCGAACCACCCCAATCTATGGGGGACTCCCGGTGGACACATCGAGCCCGGTGAGACCGCCGAAGAAGCCGCCCGTCGGGAGCTGTGGGAGGAAACCGGCCTACGCGTCGACGGTCCGCTGGAGCTGTTCTGGAGCGAGCGGACGGACGACACGAGTTATTCGTCCGTTTACTACGCGCCGACCCGCGCCCGACAGGACGAGGTCGTCCTCGGTGAGGGGGCGGCGATGGTGTTCCTCTCCCCGGAAGAGATCGTCGACCTGCCGATGACACCGGTCAGCGGTCCCGTCGTACGCCGTTTCCTCGCCTCGCCGCAGTACCGCGCCCTGCTCGGCTAGTCGGTACGTTACAGCGGCGGTCAGGCGTCATCGAGCACCCGTTCCGGGGCGCGGAAGTTCAGCAGCGGCGACGGTAGGAGCCAGAGAAAGGCGAGCGACCCACCGACGGCGCCCACCAGCAGGGTCGAATGCGCGCCGATCACGGTACTGACCGCCGCGCCGGCGAGTGCGCCGAGCGGACGTATACCGAAGCTCACCATCTGGTACGCCCCACGAACCCGGGAACGCATCGCCTCTGGAACGACCAGGGCGAAGACCGAGCCGACCGAGATGTCCTGGGTCGCGGCGCCGTACCCGGAACCGATGGCAGCCAGCAGGAGCAGGGCGACACCGGTGACATCCGCTCTGTTGACGAATGGGACCAGGATGAGGGGCGCGTTGAACAGGAGGCACCCCGTGAGGAGTGTCCGTCCGAGCCCTATGTGGGCAGACAGTCGCGGCGCGAACGATGCGCCGACAATTGCCCCGACTGCCTGGGCGCTGAGGACGAGTCCGACGGCTCCACCGGACATGTCGAGGTGATTGACGAAATACCACATGAGGACCGCGTTGAACATCAGGTTGAAGAAGTTCACCGTTGCGGTCACGGTGAGCGCCGTCCTGATGAACGGTGTCCTCCAGATGAAGGTGGCACCGGAGTGGAGAGAATCGCGAACCTTCTCTGTCGCGGACGCCCGGACTTCGACAATGCGGATCCGAGACAGGAGAAGTGCGGATATCAGTGCGGACACCGCGTCGATCATTATCGCCAGCGGGGCGCTGAAGGCTTGGACGAGATAACCGCCAGCGGCCGGGCCGGCCAGCATCGCGGTGGCATGGCTGCCGTGTATCGTCGCTTGGCCCTCGACGTACTGGTCGGGGGGAATGACGGCGGCGAAGATGCCGGTTTCGCTGACTGCCGAGAGCACCGAGCATGCGCCGAGGGCGAACATCACGGTGTACAGCTGCGTCATGCTGAGTGCGTCGAGGGCGACGCCCAGTGGCACGCTGCCCAGGGCGACGAACCTCCCGATGTTGGCCGCCACCATGACCAGTCGGCGGTTACCGGACCGGTCCACCCAGGCGCCCGCCGGAACGGACAGGAGCAGGCTGGGCACCCAGATCAGAGCGGAAAGTATCGCGCTCTCGACGACATTCGCGTCCAGTACGAGGATCGCGGTGAGTGGCAGTGCGGTGGAGGAGATTGAATCGCCGAAGGCGGACAGGGTGGCGGCGCCCCACAGTTTCTGGAAGGACCTGCCCTGTAACACCCGTGGTGCCAGAGACCGCCGCCGGGGGAAAGGGCGGTCTTGTTCATCGGGGGGAGCTGACCGTTGTTGACCCACTGGTTTCAACACCCTCGTCTGCCGGCGTCGGTGGCGCCGTAGTGTGAATGACAGGGCGGCCCAATTGTGACGGGCCGCCCTGTCGCTCTCGATGGTCGATTCACCAGGACGGAGGCCTCATCGGGCTCACCTCCCTTGTGGAGTGTGACGAATATTGATGCCCGGAAGTAGACCAGAGATTGACTGGTGGCGTTACCCCATCGTGATTTAGTTCACAGTAATGAACTTTCCTCGATCGGAATGGGGGCGACGCGGAGGTCATCCGCTCAATGAGCGGATAACGAATTGATAAATGTCCCTACTTGCCTGCTGGTACACGACTCGATTGAGGAATGATCGCCTCGTCGGTCAGGACTTCGCCCAACGCAGGATCTCGCCGAGCACCAGGTCCGGCGTCTCCAGGTGCGGGAAGTGCCCCACCCCGTCCAGCAACCGCCACTCGTACGGCGCGGTCACGTACCGCCCGGAACCCTGGGCGGTACGCGGCAACACCCCCCGGTCCTCGGCCCCGTGCAACTGGAGCGTCGGGGTGACCAGCGGATTCTGCATCAGCTTCACGAACCGGTAGCCCTGCAACCGCAGCACCGACCGGAACGCCCAGCGGTATCCCTCCAGCGCGCAGAACGACGCCTGGGGAATCTGCATCGCCTCCCGACACCGCGCCGAGTACGCCTCGAACGACTCGCTGCCCACCCACCGCTCGCCACCCCAGCTGGCCAGGAAATGCCCGACCAGGGCAGCGTTGTCCCTGGTCAGGATGTGTTCGTAGCGCGGGATCTGGAACTTGAGGGTGGGCGTGGCGGCAAGGAACTGCCCACGCGGGTCAGCGAAGATCGCCGTACGCAGCCGGAGCGGATGCGGTGCGCCGAGCACCACCAGCCGCCGAACCAGACCCGGATGGAAGGCGGCCGTGGTCCAACCGATCATGCCACCGAAACCGGAACCGACCAGGACGGCGGAACGCTCGCCGAGCCCTCGGATCAGCCCGGCGACGTCGGCCGCGAGCGTGTAGCCGTCGTACCCCCGGGGTGGCTTGTCGCTCGCGCCGTAACCGCGCATGTCCACCGCGACCGCCCGGTAGCCGGCGTCCGCGACAGCGGGCAGCATGTCGTGCCAGGCCCACCAGAACTCCGGAAAGCCGTGCAGGAAGAGCACCAGCGGTCCGCTGCCCGCCTCGACCACGTGGAATCTGCTGCCGTTCGCGCCGACGAAGCGATGCGTCCACGGGCCGTCCACCAGCACGCGGGATTCGTCGACGGCAGGCTGCCGGCCACCGCTTCGCTGATCGCTCATGCAGCACAGCCTAGGCCCAGGACCTGCGTCGTCGTCCCTTACGGCGGCACAGTTACGGGTATCGTCAGGGATGTCACCGAAACCACGGCGGAATCTCCGATGAACGTCTTCGACGGATGCGGATATGGTGCGGAACATGATTTCCGCCGATGATGGGACCTTCGCCCACCTGCCGGTGCCGGTGATCCGGGTGGAGGGCACACCGGAGCGCTGCGGGTTCGACTACGGCGTCGCCGCCCGTCAGCCCATTGCCACCAACCTGGATCTCTACCTGCGCCGGTTCCGGACCGAGGCGGGACTCGACCTCGCCACCGTGCGCGCCGCTGGTGAGGCGTTCCGGCGTACCACGGCCACACACCACCCCCGGGTGGCCCAGATGCTCGACGGTGTGGCCGAGGGGGCGGGGGTCGGGGTGGGCGAGATCTACGCGCTCAACGCCCGGACCGAACTCCTCTTCGGCGCCACCCCCACCGGCCCCCAGGCCGCCCCGACCGGCGGCACCCGACCGGCCGGGACCGTGCCGGACGGGCGGGACGGCGGCTGCACCGTGGCAGGCGTACTCGGCACCCACACCGCCAGCGGCAACCTGCTGCTCGGGCAGAACTGGGACTGGCATCCGGACCAGCGGGAGGCGATGGTGCTGCTCGCCACCCGCGACGAGCGGGGGCTGACCGTACTCGCCCTGGCCGAGGCGGGAATGCTCGCCAAGACCGGGCTCAACTCGGCCGGTGTCGGTGTCTGCGTCAACATGCTCGGCTGCGACCGGGACGGGCTGCCCGGCGATGGCACGGCGCCCGGGGTTCCGTACCACGTACTGCTGCGGGCGGCGCTGGAGGCGGACAGCCTGGCCGGCGCGTTGAAGGCGGCCTGCCGGGGCAACCGGAACAGCTCCATCAACCTGCTGCTCGGGCAGGCCGGCGAGGCCGGTGGTGAGCTGATCGACCTGGAACTCGTACCCGGCGACGCGGGCTGGTTGCACCCGGTCGACGGGGTCCTGACACACGCCAACCACCTGGAGTCCAGGCTGCCGGTTTACGACACGATGAAGGACTACGGCGGGTCGTCGATGTTCCGCTCGGCCCGTGCCCGCCGACTGCTCGACGGCGCCGCCCAGGCGCGGAAGGTCACCGAGAACGACCTGGCGGACCTCTTCGGTGACCACGCCAGCTTCCCGCACGCGATCTGCCGGCACGTGGACGAGCGGGACGCGCTGGCGGACCGGTCGGAGACGGTCTTCTCGGTCCTGCTCGACCTCGACAACCTGCGCTTCGGTATCGCCCCCGGTCCGCCCTGCGGGCACGAGTACGACTGGCTCATGTTGGCCCGCTGACCCGGTCGACAAGGGGAACCACACCGACGGAAGGGGCCGGTGCCGCGTAGGCGGCACCGGCCCCTGTCACTCACCTGTCGGTGTCAGCGCCGAGGCGTGCTTACCTTGATCAGGCTGGTACCGAGCGGCAGACCCAGTTCCAGCACAACCTCGATCTTGGTGCCGGTACCGGCAACCTTGACGGAGTTGGCCGGGTTCGCCGCGGACCAGTAGCGGTTCGGGTCCGAGTCGTCGAACGTGGGGATGCCCGGACGCGACGGCACCTGCAACGGAACCCCGAGCCGGTGCAGGGTGATCGCGTCGGTCTTCTGCCGGCCGAACGTCGCGTCGAACGGCTGCCGCCGGTTGGCGAGCAGGCAGAGCCCCTGCGGGTTGTACGGCGTCACCGCACACGTACCCGGCCACGCGATCGGGGTCGGACGGGCGTCGATCGGCAGCACCAGGCCCTGACCCGGGTGGGTCGAGGTGTTGTTGTCATCCTGGCTGTAGTCGACCTGCCAGATCAGCAGACCGTCCTGGTACGGGAACCGCTCGACCCACTTCGGCTTGGTGTCGGTCCAACCGTAGTTGTACGGACCGGTCTTGAGTCCCTTGTCGTACCCGACGTACTGCCGGTTCTCCGCGATGTAGAAGTTCGGCACCTGCTCGTCGACGGTGCCGGTGAACCGGCTCCAACCGGCGGAGGTCCAGCCGTTGTCGCCCGACTCGACATCGTCGCTCCAGGCCACGGCGCCGTTCTTGACCAGCTTCAGGTCGTCGAGGAAGGCGCCGGCCAGGTGGTAGCCGCCGTCGCTGTAGTAACGGAACCGGAACTTGACCGTCTGCCCGGCCCACGGGGAGAGGTCCCAGCTCAGGTCCTGCCAACCGCCGGAGTTCGCGTCGATCCGGTCACCGACCTGCACCCAGTTCTGTCCACCGTCGACGGACACCTGGGCGAAGAGGAAGTCGAAGCCCTCCTCGATGTCGTACCAGCCCTTGGCGTCCAGCGAGGCGGTGGTGGCGCCGGTCAGGTCGAGGTCCCGGGTCAGCTTGATGTCCAGGTCGTCGGCGCTGCCGGTCCACCACTCGTACTGGCCGGAGGTGGGGGTGTTGTACTCGACGTACTTGCGCTTGCTCGGCAGGTTGACCACCACGGCCTGCGGCAGCGGCCCGTTGTTGTCACCCGCCGGGCCGAGGATCTCGTACTTCGTCCCGGATCCCTGGTTGACCACCTTGTAGTCGAGCCAGCCGAGGAACATCTTCTCCCACGGGCCCATGTAGCCCGGGGTCGAACCGATGTTGTCGCCGCCCTTGTTCAGCCACGAGCCGCCGGACATGAGCGACCAGAAGCCGGTGCCGTTCTCGGTGCGGTTGGTGACGTCGTACAGGTCCGGCAGACCGAGGTCGTGGCCGAACTCGTGCGCGAAGACGCCCAGGCCGCCGTTCTCCGGCTCGGTGGTGTAGTCACCGATCCAGAGGCCCGAGTCACCCAGCGGCACGCCGCCCCGCTCGTTGTACGAGGGGCCGGTGTCACCCATCCGGGTCGGGTACGCGTACCAGCGGTGCGACCAGATCGCGTCCGCGCCCTGCGCACCGCCGCCGGCCTCTTCGCCCTCACCGGCGTGGATCGCCTGGAAGTGGTCGACGTAGCCGTCCGGCTCGTTGAAGTCGCCGTCACCGTCGAAGTCGTACCGGTCCCAGATGTCGAACTGCTTGAGGTACTGGGTGATCTGAGCCTTGGTCTTGCCGGCGGCGAGCTGCGATTCGTACCACGCCTGGGCGGTGTCCTCGACGAAGGGCCAGTAGGTCTCGCCCTCGGTCTCGACGACGTTGTTGCTGCCGTAGCGGGCCTCGTTGTACGGCACCGTGACCCAGTCGCTGACGTCGCCGCCGACGGTGTACTTGCCACCGGACTGGTCCAGGTAGAAGGAGGCCATCGACTCCTTCTTCGTGGAGTACATCAGGTCCAGGTAGCTCTGGCGGTTGAAGTCCTCCTGCCAGATGGTGGAGTTGTCGTCGGTGGCGCTGCCGTCCCAGTTCCGGTCGCGCGGTGCGATCTCGTTGTGCTTCGGGCCGACGGTGCCGCCGTACTGGGGGTTCACCTGGTCGCCGAACTCGACCAGGATGGAGAAGATCGGGTCGACCTTGGCCGGCTTCTTCTTCACCTCGACCCAGCGGTTGCCCTTGACCCGGACCACCTCGGAGCCGTTGCGCTGCTGCGGGGCGGACTTGCCGGAGAGCAGGTCGGCGATCGCCTCGCGGCGCAGCGCGTCCTGCTGGTCACCGAGCGGGTGGGGCAGGTTGTCCTCGCGGTGTACCGAGGTGGGGTCCTGGTCGACACCGGTGACCCGCGCGGATGACGTGGGCGACGGCTTGGGGGCGCCGTACGCCGGAACGGAAACGAAACCAGCCGCCAGTACGACGGCGGCGACGCTCGCCATCCCTGCGGAGACATCTCTCCTCAAAGGGTCCTCCTCCCTTCGTGGAATGTGACAGGAACTCGACGCAGGGCGCCGCACCTGTCACTCATGATCGTCACTACCTTTGCAGATAGATGCACCGATGTCACGAGCGACGATGGAGTGGGACGCCAGTGTTTAGCCGGACTCGGACCAGGTATGGCAAGTCGTCGGAATGTTCACTTCCGGAAAATCGAGTAACTTGACAGCGATCATTTTCGATGGTGCTGGTTCGCGACGTACGACGAAGGGCGCGGCTCCGGGTGGAGCCGCGCCCTTCGGGTGGTATCGCCGCTGGTCAGTCCTCGTCGGACTTGCCGGACTGGAGCCCGGAGGAGATCAGTTCCATCACCGACGAATCCTGGAGGGTGGTGACGTCGCCGAGCGAACGGTTCTCGGCCACGTCGCGCAGCAACCGCCGCATGATCTTCCCGGACCGGGTCTTCGGCAGCTCCGGTACGAGCATGATCTGCCGGGGCTTGGCGATCGGCCCGAGCGTACGGGCGACGTGGTTACGCAGTTCGGTGATGAGTTGCTCACCGGCCGCACCGGAGGTGTCGACGTTGCCCCGGGGAATGGTGAACGCGACGATCGCCTGCCCGGTCGTCGGGTCGGTCGCGCCGACCACCGCCGCCTCGGCCACCGACGGGTGCGAGACCAGCGCCGACTCGACCTCGGTGGTGGAGATGTTGTGCCCGGATACGAGCATGACGTCGTCGACCCGGCCGAGCAGCCACACATGCCCGTCGGCGTCCTTCTTCGCGCCGTCCCCGGCAAAGTACATGCCGGCGAACCGGGACCAGTACGTGTCGATGAAACGCTCGTCGTCGCCCCAGATGGTGCGCAGCATCGACGGCCACGGCTCGCGCAGCACCAGGTAACCACCGCCGCCGTTCGGCACCGACTCACCCTGGTCGTCGACCACGTCGGCGCTGATCCCGGGCAGCGGCGACATCGCGCTTCCCGGCTTGGTGGCGGTCACCCCGGGCAGCGGCGAAATCATGATGGCGCCGGTCTCGGTCTGCCACCAGGTGTCGACGATCGGCGCGTTGTTCCGACCGACGTGCTCCCTGTACCACATCCAGGCCTCGGGGTTGATCGGCTCACCGACGCTGCCGAGCACCCGCAGCGACGACAGGTCGTAGCCCTGCGGGATGTCGTCGCCCCACTTCATCATGGTGCGGATCAGGGTCGGCGCGGTGTAGAGGATGCTCACCTTGTACTTGTCGACGATCTCCCAGAACCGGCCCCGGTGCGGGGTGTCCGGGGTGCCCTCGTACATGACCTGGGTGGCGCCGTTGGAGAGCGGTCCGTACACGATGTACGAGTGCCCGGTGACCCAGCCGATGTCGGCGGTGCACCAGTAGACGTCGGATTCCGGCTTCAGGTCGAAGACCGCGTGATGGGTGTACGACGCCTGGGTCAGGTAGCCGCCGGTGGTGTGCAGGATGCCCTTCGGGCGGGCGGTCGTCCCGCTGGTGTAGAGGATGAAGAGCGGGTGCTCGGCGTCGAAGGCGGCGGCGGTGTGCTCGGTCGACGCGGTCTCCACGGTCTCGTGCCACCAGTGGTCCTTGTCGGTCCAGGCCACCTCCTGCCCGGTCCGCCGTACCACCAGCACGTGCTCGATGCTCGGGGAGACGGCGACCGCCTCGTCCACGGTCGGCTTGAGCGCCGACGGCTTGCCGCGCCGGTAACCGCCGTCGGCGGTGATCACGACCTTGGCGCTGGCGTCCTGGATCCGGTTGCTCAGCGCGTCGGCGGAGAAACCGCCGAAGACGACGCTGTGGGTGGCGCCGATCCGGGCGCAGGCGAGCATCGCCGCCGCGGCCTCCGGGATCATCGGCAGGTAGATCGCCACCCGGTCACCGGCGGTGACGCCGAGACCGGTCAGGGCGTTCGCCGCCTGGCAGGTCAGCTTGTGCAGGTCGGAGTAGGTGAGGGTGCGGGTGTCGCCGGGCTCGCCCTCCCAGTGGATGGCGACCTTGTCGCCCCGGCCGGCGGCCACGTGCCGGTCGAGGCAGTTGTAGGCGACGTTGAGTTCCCCGCCGACGAACCACTTGGCGAACGGCGGGTTCGACCAGTCCAGGACCTGGTCCCACGGCTTGGCCCAGTCCAGCCGGCGGGCCTGCTCCGCCCAGAAACCGAGACGGTCGTCGGCGGCCTCGGCGTACGCGTCGGCGGTGACGTTGGCGGCGGCGGCCAGCTCCGCCGGGGGCGGGAACTCCCGCGTCTCCTGCAACAGGTTCGCCAAAGTCTCGCTCATGCGCGGTGCTCGCTCATCTGCTCGCTCATCGGTGGGGCTCCTCATGGTCGCGTGAGATGCGTCTCGGTAGGAGGTTAACGGCGCTGTCACCGGTGGTGCGAGCGCTGGCCGGGTCGCTGGCCGGTCCGGCGCGCCGAGTGAACGCCGTCGCGCGCCGGCCGGTCCGCCCCCGTCGGGGCGTTCGGGCCGGCTGCCTCGGCCGGCGGTGGTACGGGTCGCTAGCGTGGGCTTCGTGACCACTGACCCGCTCGCCCCGCTGCTCGCCCTCGCCGAGGTCGGACCCGCCGTCGACCGGGCCCGCGAGCGGGTCGACCAGGCGCTGCGGCACCGCGCGTTGCGCCGGCACGGCGGCCAGGTCGCGGCCGAGATCAGCCTCCGGTCCGCGGTGGCCAGCGCCGCCCTGGAGGGGTACGAATACGAGCGCGAAGCGGTCCGGGCCGGCACCGTCACCGACCCGGTGCTACAGGGCGCGCTCCGGGTCGCCGGGGCGCTGCCGGGACTTGCCGACCTCTGGACCCGGGCACCCCGGCAGGTCCTCGCGAAGGTGCACGTACTCGCCGCCCGGGGGGCGCTGCCCGAGCAGGAACTCGGCCGGCCGGTGGCCGACCCGGCGACCGGTGCCCGGCTCGACGCACTGGCCGGGCTGCTGACCGGCGGGACGAAGGTCTCGCCACTGGTGCTCGCCGCCGTGGTGCACGGCGAACTGCTCGCCCTGCGGCCGTTCGCCGGCCCGTCCGGGGTGGTGGCCCGGGCCGCCGCCCGGCTCACCCTGATCTCCACCGGGTTCGACCCGCGTGGCCTGGTCGCGGTTGACGTCGGCCACGAGGAGCGGTCCCCGGAGTACGTGGGTGCCGCCGGCGCCTTCGCCACCGGCACCCCGGACGGGGTCCGTTCCTGGTTGCGCCACTACGCGACCGCGGTGGAGGTCGGTGCCGAGCAGGTCACCCTGGTCGGCGACGAGGTGCTCGCCGCAGCCTGACCCGAATCGGGAACCGGGCTCAGGTGCTCTTCTGCGCGGAGGGGGTACGGGTCCGGCGGTGGCGACCGTACCAGGCGATGCCGATGGCGACCCCGACCCCGACGCCGAGCGCGGCGGCGGCCACCGGCACCGCCGGACGCTCCCGTAGGCGCCGGCCGAGCGGGATCGGGTGCCGGAACTCCAGCACCGGCCAGCCGTTCTCGGTGGCGAGTTTGCGCAGCGCCCGGTCCGGGTTGACGGCGGTGGGGTGCCCCACGCACTCGAGCAGCGGGCGGTCGCTGATCGAGTCGGAGTACGCGTACGACTCGGCGAGGTCGTAACCGCGCGCCTGCGCCAGCTCCCGTACGCCGTCGACCTTCGCTGGGCCGGCCGCGTAGAACTCCACCTCGCCGCTGTAGCGCCCGTCCTGGACGCTCATCCGGGTGGCGATCACGTCGGTCACGCCGAGCAGTTCGCCGATCGGTCGGACCATCTCCTCGCCCGAGGCGCTGACCAGCACCACGTCCCGGCCGGCCGCCTGGTGCTCCTCGATCAGGGCGGCGGCTTCGGCGTACACGTAGGGGTTGATCAGTTCGTGCAGTGTCTCGGCGACGATCTGGCGGACCTGTTCCACCGGCCAGCCCTTGCAGAGAGCGGCCAGGTAGTCCCGGGTACGCGCCATCGTCTGGTCGTTCATCCCACCCAGCCGGAACATCAGCTGCGCGTACGCGGACTTGACCACGTCTCTGCGCGAGATCAGGCCGTCCCGGTAGAACGGCTTACCGAACGCCAGGGCGCTCGATTTCGCGATGACGGTCTTGTCCAGATCGAAAAAAGCGGCACTTCGGCCCACGGCGCGCAAGTCTAGCCGGATGGTCTATGGTCGGCGGGTGCGCGGGGTCACCCGGTCGGTTGTGGCCCCGGACACTCTGTCCTCCGGGGGCACCGACGGTGATCGTGATCACGCCGGGGCGCCGTGGTTTTGCAGTGCGTGGAGGATGCGCCACTCGACGTATACCGGTCTGCTCAGGCATGCTTGTATCCCGACACATTCTCATATCGCGTGTTCGCTCAGCTCTCGGCGGTTGCACCCCCCGTGACCGCTGAGCGGGTTCGGCTCGACCCCCCCGGAGCCGAACCCCAGACGACCCCCGTCTCCCCCCGACGGGGGTCGTCGCTTATCCGGGTACGGCGGGGCGCCGCCCCGGTCGTCGGCGGACCGGGGCGGCGCCCGTGTATCCGAGCGGCTTACGGGCCGTCGTGCAGGGCGGTACGCAGTGTCTGCGCGCCCTGGGCGGTGGCGGCACGGGCGGCGCTGGTCCTGGCCAGCGTGTCGAGCATGACGAAGTCGTGGATCATGCCCTGGTAGCGGACCTGGGCGACCGGTACGCCGGCCTGGCGCAGCTTGGCCGCGTACGCCTCGCCCTCGTCACGTAGCGGGTCGGCCTCCTCGGTGACGATCAGCGCGGGTGGCAGCCCGTGGAGTTGGTCGACGCTGGCCCGCAGCGGTGCGGCCATCGGGTCGTTCCGCTTGCTGTGGTCCGGCAGGTACTGGTCCCAGAACCACATCATCTCGTCCCGGCTCAGGTAGAAGCCGCTGGCGAACTGCCGGTAGCTGTCGGTGTCGAAGTTCGCGTCGGTCACCGGGTACCAGAGCACCTGGTGGCGGAACTGCGGCCCGCCGCGCTGTTTCGCCAGCAGCGTGACCACCGCGGCGATGTTGCCGCCGACGGAGTCGGCGGCGATCGCGATCCGGGCCGGGTCGAGGTCGAACTCCGGCCCCTGCTCGGTGATCCACTGCGCGACCGCGTAACACTCCTCCAACGCGACCGGGAACCTGGCCTCGGGGGAGCGGCTGTATTCGGGGAAGACCACCGCCACGTTCGCCTGGGTGGCGATCTCGCGGATCAGACGGTCGTGGGTGAACGAGTCACCGAAGACCCAGCCGCCGCCGTGGATGTAGAGCACCACCGGCATGCCCTGCTGGCTGCTCCGGGGCCGCATCATGTCCTGGGCGAGGCCCCGTACACGGTCGCCGAGCCCTCCCTTTCCATCCGGTCCGCCGCTGCGGGCCGGGCGCACGATCCGTACCGGGACCTGGCCGGAGGGGCCGCCGGGAACCATCAGGTTCTCCGACTCCACCGCGGGCTTGGCGATGTTGGTCGACTGCAGGTCGGTGAGCTTGGCCCGGCCCTCGTGCGGCGGAATCTGGTACATGAACGGTGGCTGGGACGTCATCCTGGCCAGCTCCCGCGCGGCGGGCTCCAGTACGACCGTACTCACTGCCTGAGCCATGGTCGCTCCTCCTCACACAGCAGGGACTGCTGCGGTAGCGGCTGCTCTCCTTGGTGGCTACCCGAATCGGGGGCGAATATCGCGAGCTGATCGATGGCCCGAGGCCGATGAGGTGCCCGTTTTCGTGCGCCTCGGGCGGGTTCACATAGCAGATCCGGTTTCGGCTGCTCCGGTTATCCACAGGACCGCCGGTTGTCCACAGCCTGTGCGGGATGCGGTGGAGACGAGGTTCCGGCCGTTCCAGGGTGGGTCGGTCACCCCGTACCGACGCCGCCGCTGGAGACCGCGATGCCACCCCGTACCCCTGTCCACCCTGGACCGCGTCGACCGCTCGTGCTGACCTCCGACGGCGACCTCCTCGACGACCTGCTTCGGCTCGCCGCGGCCGGTGGCACCGAGGTCGAGGTGGTCGCCGACCCCGCCGCCGCCCGCTCCCGGTGGGGCGCCGCGCCCCTGATCCTGGTCGGCACCGACCAGGCCCAGTCCTGCCTGCGGGCGCGGCTGCCGCGCCGCCCCCGGGTGGTACTGGTCGGCCGGTCCGGGCCCGGTGACCCCGGCTGGGACATCGCCGAGCTGATCGGCGCCGAGCACGTCGCGATGCTGCCGGCCGCCGAACCGTGGCTGGTGGACCGCTTCGCCGACGGCGTGGCCGGAGCATCCGGCACCGGCCTCGGGCGGGTGGTGGCCGTGGTCGGCGGCCGGGGCGGCGCCGGTGCGAGCGTGCTGGCCGGCGGACTCGCCGTCACCGCCGTACGCGGCGGGCTGCGGACCCTGCTGGTCGACGCCGATCCGCTCGGCGGCGGACTGGACCTGGTCCTCGGTTGGGAACAGCTCGAAGGGCTGCGCTGGCCCGCACTCACCGAGGCCGACGGCCGGGTCGACGCACCCGCCCTGGTCCGGGCCCTACCCAGCCGAGGCGACCTGGTCATGCTCTCCTGGGACCGGGGCGACCTGTTCAGCCTGCCGGCCGAGGCGATGGCGGCCACCATGGACGCCGCCCGACGCGGCCGTGACCTGGTCGTCGTCGACCTGCCCCGACAACTCGACGACCCGGCCGTGATCGCGCTACAGGCCGCCGACCAGGTGTATGTCGTGGTCCCCGCCGAACTGCGCGCGGTCGCCGCGGCGGCGCGGGTGGTCGCCGCCGTCGACCCGCACTGCGCCGACCTCGCGGTGATTGTGCGCGGGCCGGCACCCGGCCGGCTGAAGGCACGGGAGATCGCCGGGGCGCTGCACCTGCCGCTGGCCGGAACGTTGCGGCCGGAGCCGGGGCTCAGCCGAGGGCTGGAGCGGGGCGAAGCCCCGGCGGCAACCGGACGCGGCCCGCTCGCCACCCTCTGCCAACGCCTCCTCGCCGAGTTCGACGGCGGGTCGACGCGGGGCGCGGCATGACCGGCCGGGCGAACGGCGCCGACCTGGCCGGGCAGGTCCGCCGCCGGTTCGCCACCGACGGTACGGCGATCACCCCGGCCGCGGTGGTGGCAGCCGTACGCGACGAGCCGGGAGCGGCCGTCCTCGGCGACACGACCGTGCTCCGAATGGCCGGTCAGGTGCACGACGACCTTGTCGGTGCCGGCCCGCTCGCCCCGCTGCTAGCCGACACCGACGTCACCGACGTGCTGGTCAACGGGGTGCGGGTCTGGGTCGACCGGGGGCACGGCCTGCAACGGTCCACGCTCACCCTCGGCAGTCCCGACGACGTACGCCGACTCGCCCAGCGACTCGCCGCCGGTTGTGGTCGACGGCTCGACGAAGGCTCCCCGTACGTCGACGGGCGGCTGCCGGACGGCACCCGGCTGCACGCCGTACTGCCACCGGTGGCGACCGACGGGCCGTACCTGTCGCTGCGTACCTTCCGGCAACGGCCGTTCACCCTGGACGAACTGGTCCAGCACGGCACCGTGCCCCGGCCGGCCGCACCGCTGCTCGCCGCCGTGGTCGCCGCACGCCTGGCGTACCTGGTGGTGGGCGGCACCGGTTCCGGCAAGACAACGCTGCTCAACACACTGCTCGGCCTGGTGCCGCCGACCGAACGGATAGTGCTGGTCGAGGACGCCGCCGAACTGCGCCCGGTGCACCCGCACGTGGTCGGTCTCCAGGCGCGTACGGCGAACGTGGAGGGAACCGGGTCGGTCGGCCTCAGTGACCTGGTCCGCCAGGCACTGCGGATGCGACCGGACCGGATCGTGGTCGGCGAATGCCGGGGCGCCGAAGTGGTCGACCTGCTCGCCGCCCTGAACACCGGGCACGACGGCGGGGCCGGCACCCTGCACGCGAACGCCCCGGCCGACGTACCGGCCCGGTTGGAGGCGCTCGGCCTGCTCGGCGGTCTGCCCCGGGCAGCCCTGCACGCGCAGGTCATCGCCGCACTCCAGGTCCTGCTCCAGGTGCGCCGAACCGGGACGGGACGGGTGCTGGAAGCGGTCTGCCTGCTACTGCCGAGCGGCCCGGATCGGCTGGTCACCGTCGTACCGGCCTGGCGTCGTACGGGCGGTCCGGGACCGGCGGCGGCTGCCCTGGCCCGGCTGCTCACCGACCGGGGAGTCCCGGTGCCGGCGGTGCTCAGCGGGCCGGCGCCGCTGCCCACGGGGGGCAGGCCGTCGTGATCGGCGAGTGGTGGCTCGCCATCGTCTGCCTGATCGGTGCCGCCGCGTTGACCGCCTGGTCTCCGGCGGGCAACCGGGCGAGGTGGCGAGCGCTCGCCAGCGGCCCGGCGTTGGGGCGACGGCGGGCAGGGCACGGGCGGCGGTCCGGAATCGGCCGGAGGGTCGTGCCCGGGTGGCGCGGGTCCGCTCGGCATTGGCTCGAGCGCGGCCCGAAACGGCTCGTCCTCGCCGTGGCCGGGCTGGTCGCGGCCATCGGCGCGCTGCTCGGCGGGCCGGTCGCGGCGGCAGCGGGACTGGCGTACGGCGGGCTCGCCGCGAGGGCGGTGCTGCGCCGACAGATCGTGCGAACCACCGAGCAGGCCCGCCGCCGCCAACTCGACAGCCTCAGCGGACTCGCCGCCGACCTGCGGGCCGGCCTGCCGGTCGCCCCCGTCGCTCCCGCCACGACGGATCCTGCCGGTGGCAAGGTGGCCGGTCCGGCGGAACGGATCGACGAGCTGGTCCGGGCGTCGGTGCGGCTCGCCGAGCAGACCGGTGCACCCCTCGCCGACCTGTTGGAGCGGATCGAGGCCGACGCCAGGGCGATGGACCGTGGTCTGGCCGCTGCCGCCGCGCAGGCTGCCGGGGCACGGGCGACCGCGATGCTGCTCGCCGGGTTGCCCCTGGGCGGGATCGCGCTCGGCTACGGCATCGGTGTCGACCCGCTCGCCGTGCTGTTGCGTACGCCGATCGGCGCGGCCTGCGCGGCCGGTGCCATCGTGCTGCAACTCGCGGGACTGGCCTGGGCGGACCGGCTCAGCACAAGCGCCCAGCGGGCGACCTGATGTGGTCGCAGACCCTGATCGTGCTCGCTCTGACCGTGGCCGGCGTGGCGCTCGCCGTCGGCCGACCCGCTGGCCAGGCCCCCCGACACCGGCTGCACCGACTGGACCTCGCCGGTGCGCGGCCCGGCGCGACCACAGTCGGTAGGCGGTGGCGCCCCGATCCGGTCCGGGCCGGTGCCGTGCTCGGCGGTGTGGCCGTCGCGGTGGTGCTCGGTGGCTGGACCGGCCCGCTGGCCGGGGTGCTGGCCGGTGTCCTGCTGGACCGGCTGCTCCGACGCTTCGAGCCGGCGCGGGCCCGGCGACTTCGACTGCGGGAGGTCGCCGACCTGCCTCTCGGCGCGGACCTGCTGGCCGCGGCCCTGCGCGCCGGAGCACCGGTCGACCGGGCGGTGCTGTCGGTCGCCGAGGCGCTCGGTGGGCCGTTCGGCGAACGGCTGCACCGGGTCGGACGGACGCTGCGACTCGGCGGTGAGTCGGAGGAGGCGTGGGCGCACCTCGGCTCGGTCACCGGTGCCGACCGGCTCACCGCCGCTGCCGTCCGTACGTCGGCCAGCGGTGCCGCGCTCGCCGGTGCGCTCACCCGACTCGCCGACGACCTGCGCGCAGACCGGGCCACCACGGTCGAGGCGGCGGCTCGCCGGGCCGGGGTGCTGATCGTGCTGCCGCTCGGGCTCTGCTTCCTGCCCGCCTTCATTCTCGCCGGTCTGGTGCCGGTGATCGTCGCCGTACTCGGTGACGTGCTCTGAGATCCGTACGAGGAAGGGAAATCATCGTGATCCGCAAACTGAGGGCCCGGCTGCGCGGCGACGCCGGGATGAACACCGCCGAGTACGCCGTCGGCACGCTCGCCGCCGTCGCGTTCGCCGGGATCCTGCTGAAGGTTCTCTCCTCCGGCAACGTCCAGTCCGCCCTGACCGCCGTCATCGACCGGGCGCTGAAGTGATCCGGCGCCGGTGGGCCGACCACGACCGGGGTTCGTTCACCGCTGAGTTGGCGGCCGGTCTGCCGGCGCTGGTGCTGCTGCTTCTCGCCGGGCTCACCGCCGTCGGTGCGGTGACCGTCAAGGCGCAGTGTGTGGACGCGGCCCGGGAGGCGGCGCTCGCCGCCTCCCGGGGCGAACCCGGGGTGCCGGCCGGTGCCGGGTCGGCCCCGCCGGGGGCCACCGTCTCGGTCACCGTCGTGGGCGAGCGGGCGGTCGCGACCGTACGCGCACCGATCCGCGCCTTCGGCACCCGACTGCCCCGGCTGACCGTCACCGCGACAGCGGTGGCGGCGGTCGAACCGGGTGAACCGGAGCCGTTGTCGTGAGCGGACCGAAGCCGGCCGGAGCCGTTGTCGTGAGCGGGCGGAGGAGAGTGGCACGGGACCGGGGGAGCGCGTCGCTGTGGCTGCTCGCAGTGGGGTTGACGCTGGTCATGGCTGGAATGGCCGGGGCGGCCGTCGGCGCGGCCCGGGTGGCGAAACACCAGGCGAGGGTGGCGGCCGACTTCGGTGCCCTGGCCGGCGCCGCCCGTACGCTCGAAGGCCCGGCGGTGGCCTGTGCCCGCGCCGCCGACCTGGTCTCCGCCAACGGTGGCCGGATCGTCGACTGTGCGGTGGACGGCCTCGACCTGCAACTCGTGGTCGAGCTGACGGCCCATCCGCTACCCGGACTGACCCGGGTCGCCCGAGCTACCGCCCGAGCCGGCCCCATCCGAGCCTGACCGGAGTCCAGACTGGTCGGACGCTGTGGTCGTTTACTGCCCCTCCAGTGGTACTGAACGACCACAGCGCTAGCGGAGGTGGGGCGGGGTCAGCGCCCGGAGCCGTCGACAGCGGCGCGCAGCGCCGAGGCGCTGAGGAGCTGGTGGATGCTGTGCAGTTGCTCGTTGAGCCGGTGCAGTTGCTCGGCCTGGGCCAGGGCGGCGTACGCCTGCCCGAGCGAGATCTGCTGCTCCACGGTGAGGTTGTCCTGGTCGACGCCGTAGAGCAGGTCGACGGTCTCGGCGATGGTGTCGGCCACTCTCTTCTCCTCCGACGGCTGTGGAAGCGCTCCCATCAGCGTACCCAGCCACACCCCGATCCATGTAGATGAATCAGTCGGAATCCTTGGAGAGGTTCGCCAGCACCACGTCCAGCACCTTCACCGCCTCCGCCTTGGCCAACGGGTTGTTGCCGTTACCGCACTTCGGCGACTGCACACAGGACGGGCAACCGGACTCGCAGCCGCACTCGCTGATCGCGTCCCGCGTCGCCCGCAACCACTCGGTGGCCGCGTGATAGGCCCGCTCGGCGAAACCCGCTCCGCCCGGGTGTCCGTCGTAGACGAAGACCGTAGGCGCCCCGGTGTCCGGATGGATCCCGGTGGAGAGCCCGCCGATGTCCCACCGGTCGCAGGTCGCGATCAGCGGTAGCAGGCCGATCGCGGCGTGCTCGGCCGCGTGCAGCGCACCCGGTACGTCGGCCACCTCCACCCCGGCCCCCACCAGCGCGTTCAGTGACACGGTGAACCAGACCGCGACCGTACGCAGCTCCCGGGCCGGCAGGTCCAGCGGCCGGGTGTCGATCACCTCGCCGGTGGCGAGCCGCCGCCGCTGGTACGACACCACCTGGCTGGTCACGTCGACCTCGCCGAGGAAGAGCCCGACCGGCCCGGCGTCCCGGTAGGAGCGGACCGACACCACCCCCAGCGAGGTGACGTCACGGGCGTGGGTGGACCAGTCCGGCTCCTCGGCGTGCACCAGCGCGCAGGCGTCCGCCAGGTCCAGGTCGTCGACCACGTACGAGACGCCCTGGTGCAGGTAGACCGCCCCGGTGTGCAGCATGAAGTGGGACGAGCCCGGGTCGACGGTGCCGAGCAGCCGGCCGGTGGCCGACTCGACCACCGCGATCGGCGTACCGCCGGTGCCGCGCAGGTCCACGTCCGGCCGCCCGGTGTGCCGCCAGTACCAACCCGTCGGGCGTCGACGCAACGCACCCGCCTCGACCAGGGCCTCCACCGCCTCCGCCGCACCCCGACCGAACAGTGGCAGGTCGGCCTCGGTGAGCGGGGCCTCGGCGGCGGCGCAGCACAACTGCGGGCCGAGCACGTACGGGTTCGCCGGGTCGAGCACGGTCGCCTCGACCGGCCGCCCGAACAACGCCTCCGGATGGTGTACCAGGTAGGTGTCGAGTGGGTCGTCCCGGGCCACCAGTACGGCCAGCGCCTCGCCGCCGGAACGTCCCGCCCGCCCGGCCTGCTGCCAGAGCGAGGCCCGGGTTCCCGGCCAGCCGCAGATCAGCACCGCGTCCAGCCCGACCAGGTCGACCCCGAGTTCCAGCGCGTTGGTCGAGGCGAGCCCGAGCAGGTCCCCGTGCAGCAGCGCACGTTCCAGTTTGCGCCGGTCCTCGCGCAGGTAACCGGCCCGGTAGGCGGCGACCCGCTTGCCGAGGCCGGGCACGGCCTCGTCCAGTGACCGCCGGGCGCTGCTCGCCACCACCTCGGCGCCGCGCCGGGACCGGACGAAGGCGAGGGTACGCACCCCGGCGGCGACGGTGTCGCTGAGCAGGTCGGCGGTCTCCCGCAGAGCGGAGCGACGGACCGGTTCGGCCTCGGTGACGTCGACCGCGTCCGGCGGAGGCGGCAGCAGCGGCGGCTCCCAGAGGGCGAACGTCACCCCGCCCCGGGGTGACGTGTCCTCGGTGACTGCCGTCACTGGCAGCCCGGTCAGCCGTTCGGCGGCGTTCGCCGGGTCTCCCGAGGTCGCCGAGGCGAGTACGAACACCGGCGACTGCGGCACCCCGGCGACGGTCCGGCCGTACCGCGCGGTCTGCCGGCGCAGTCGGCGCAGTACGTGCGACACGTGCGAGCCGAAGACGCCCCGGTACGTGTGGCACTCGTCGACCACGACGAAGGAGAGCCGGCGCAGGAAGGTCGCCCAGTTCGCGTGTCCGGGCAGGATGCCGTGGTGCAGCATGTCCGGGTTGGTCAGGACGAACCGGGAGTGCTTGCGGATCCACTCCCGCTCGGCGCGCGGGGTGTCGCCGTCGTAACTGGCCGGGCGTACCCCGTCGAGGTCCAGGGCGGCGACGGCGCGCAACTGGTCGGCGGCGAGCGCCTTGGTCGGGGCCAGGTAGAGCACCGTCGCGCGAGGGTCGGTGAGCAGGGTGGCCAGCGCCGGCAACTGGTACGCCAGCGACTTGCCCGACCCGGTGCCGGTGGCGACGATCACGTGCTGGCCGCCGTACGCCAGGTCGGCCGCCTCGGCCTGGTGCTGCCACGGTGCGACCACGCCGCGCCCGACGAGCGCCGCCCGCAGCGGCTCGGGCACCCAGCCGGGCCACGGCACCGCCTGCCCGGCGCTGGCCGGCACCCGCTCGACATGGGTGACCGGATCGTGCCGGGTACGCGCGCGCAGCCGATGCAGCAGCTCGGCCGGAGTCGGCGTCGGACCACCGGGGGGTCCGGGCTGCTCGGCCTCTGCCGATACTGTGGCTGAGGTGGTCACGCCCTGCACTCTTGCACCGACCAGCCGAAATCGGAAAGTCGGGGGCTCCGGAGCGGGTGGTCCCGGGAGCCGGAGTCGGGTCAGGTGGAGGGGCGCGGGTCAGGTAGGCGACGCTTCGGCTCGGTGCGGCGCCGGGCGGACGATGGTTAGATGCCCATGAGCATTCCTGGCAGGAGCCTTCCAGCCGGGCCGGTATCAGCCGGAGAGGTAGCCGAGGAGGACGGATGGAGCTGTCGCTGACGACCCGTACCATCGCCGAGCACGCGGTGCTGGAGGTCGGTGGCGAGGTGGACGTCTACACCGCCCCCCGACTCCGGGAACGGCTGGTCGAGATGGTCGACGGAGGTGCCCGGCAGGTCGTGGTCGACCTGGGGCGGGTGGACTTCCTCGACTCCACCGGCCTGGGCGTGCTGGTCGGGGCGCTGAAGCGGCTGCGTGCGGTCGGTGGCAGCTTCGGTCTGGTCTGTGACAAGGAACCACTGCTCAAGATCTTCCGGATCACCGCGCTCGACCAGGTGTTCCCGCTCTACCCGTCGATCGAAGCGGCGACCGCGCCGGGCGCGGCGAACCCCACCGCCTGATGTCCACCGTCCGTTTGTCCTTCTCCCCGGCGCCGGTGCATGTCCGCACCGCGCGCCTCGTCGGGGTCGCGGTCGCCCGCCGGGCCGGGGTCGCCGAGGAGTTGCTCGACGAGGTACGGCTCGCCATCGGTGAGGCGTGCACCCGGGCGGTGGCCCTGCACCGCCAGTACGGCCTGACCGACCTGGTGCAGGTGGAGATGTCCGACGGCGGCCCCTACACCGTCCGGGTGACCGACCGGGCGCCGATCGAGGCCGGACTGGGTCTGGCCGCGCTTCCCCCGGACGAACTGGCCGATGAGTCGTTGACCGACGAGGCGCTCACCGTCGGCGTGGGCTTCGCCCTGCTCGCCGGATTTGTCGAAGATCTTCAGGTGCGCCCCGTGGATGAGGGAATCGGCACCGAGGTTCGGATGGTCTGGCCGGTCGGCCGCTGACCGTCGGGCCCGATCCGCGTGTCCGGTCGGCCGTTCTGTGGCCGCTGTGATCCTCCATAACAGATCAACTCCGCTAACACAGCGACGAAGATCATTGCGACACGGCGGGCGGTAACTGTGACCTCCAACACTGTGGGCGGCTAGAGTACCCGGGGTTATCAGCAAGTGCCCTGGTCTCGCGCTCGCGTGACCGGGTGATCACCGCTGAGCTGAAGCCTTGGCCCGGCGGAGACGCTTGCGAACCGTCGCTCCACGCGTGGAGACGCCGGACCGGTTCGTCCGCCGGCCGGCGCGAGTGTTGGGTACAGGAGGACATAGATGTCCACGACCTTCGCCGCCGAAAGCGGCGGGTTGTCCCTCAGCGGTGCGAACCTGTCGTACGTCATCATCGCCGCGGTTATCGCGTTGGTGGCGCTCGGCTTCGCCGCCACCTTGACCAAAGCGGTCCTGGCGACCGGTAGGGGCACCCCAAACATGCAGGAGATCGCGGCAGCGGTCCAGGAGGGCGCCTCGGCGTACCTCTTCCGGCAGTTCAGAACCCTCGCCATCTTCGTCGTACTCGCGGTGGTCCTGCTCTTCCTGCTGCCGGTGCACCAGACCGACGGCAGCGAGACGCTGGTGAAGATCGGCCGCTCGGCGTTCTTCGTCGTCGGCGCCGTGTTCAGCGCCTTCATCGGTGGCGCCGGCATGGCGCTGGCCACCCGCGCCAACCTGCGGGTGGCCGCCGCTGCCCGGGAGCATCAGGGCGGCCGGGAAAAGGCCATGCAGATCGCCTTCCGGACCGGTGGCGTGGTCGGCTTCCTCACCGTCGGCCTCGGCCTGTTCGGCGCGGCGATGGTCGTCGTGCTGTTCCGGGCCGACGCGCCGACCGTGCTGGAGGGCTTCGGCTTCGGTGCCGCCCTGCTGGCCATGTTCATGCGGGTCGGCGGCGGCATCTTCACCAAGGCCGCCGACGTCGGCGCCGACCTGGTCGGCAAGGTCGAGCAGGGCATTCCGGAGGACGACCCGCGTAACGCGGCGACCATCGCCGACAACGTCGGGGACAACGTCGGCGACTGCGCGGGCATGGCCGCCGACCTGTTCGAGTCGTACGCGGTCACGCTGGTCGCCGCACTGATCCTCGGCCGGGCCGCGTTCGGTGAGACCGGGCTGGTCTTCCCGCTGATCGTCTCCACCATCGGGGTGATCGTGGCGATCGTCGGGGTCTTCATCACCCGGCTGCGCGCCTCGGACCGCTCCGGGCTGACCGCGATCAACCGGGCGTTCTACGCCTCCGCGGTGCTCTCGGCGATCCTGGTCGCGGCGATGTCCTTCGTGTACCTCAAGCCGACCTGGAGCGAACTGCTCGGCGACGGCTGGCGTACCCAGCTCGGCGTGGAGGGCGAACTGCCGCTCGGGCCGCAGTGGTTCGCCATCGGCGCGGTTGCCATCGGCATCGTGCTCGCCGCCGCGATCCAGGCGCTGACCGGCTACTTCACCGAAACCAACAAGCGGCCGGTGCAGGACATCGGCAAGAGCTCGCTGACCGGCCCGGCGACCGTCGTACTCGCCGGCATCAGCATCGGGCTGGAGTCGGCCGTCTACTCCGCGCTGCTCATCGCGGGTGGGGTCTTCGGCGCGTTCCTGCTCGGCGGCAGCTCGATCACGCTCTCCCTGTTCGCCGTGGCGCTCGCCGGGACCGGCCTGCTCACCACCGTCGGCGTGATCGTGGCGATGGACACCTTCGGCCCGATCTCCGACAACGCCCAGGGGATCGCCGAGATGTCCGGCGACATCGACGAGCAGGGTGGCCGTACCCTCACCGAACTGGACGCGGTCGGCAACACCACCAAGGCGATCACCAAGGGAATCGCGATCGCCACGGCGGTACTCGCCGCGACCGCGCTCTTCGGGTCGTACACCGACACCCTGCGGGCGGCGTACGCCGACGCCGGGGTGAATGACGTGGCCGGCGAGATCCTCGCCGCGCTCAACGTGGCGAACCCGCGCAACCTGGTCGGCCTGATCATCGGTGCGGCGGTGGTCTTCCTCTTCTCGGGGTTGGCCATCAACGCGGTCTCCCGTTCGGCCGGTGCGGTGGTGCTGGAGGTACGCCGCCAGTTCCGCGACCTGCCCGGGATCATGGACCGGACCCAGCGCCCCGAGTACGGCAAGGTCGTCGACATCTGCACCCGGGACGCCCAGCGGGAGCTGGTCACCCCGGGCCTGTTGGCGGTCCTCGCCCCGATCGCGGTCGGTTTCGGCCTCGGGCCGGGCGCGTTGGCGTCCTACCTGGCGGGTGCGATCGGCGCCGGCACCCTGATGGCGGTTTTCCTGGCCAACTCCGGTGGTGCCTGGGACAACGCCAAGAAGCTGGTCGAGGACGGTGCGCACGGTGGCAAGGGCTCCAGCGCGCACGAGGCGACCATCATCGGTGACACCGTCGGTGACCCCTTCAAGGACACCGCCGGTCCGGCGATCAACCCGCTGATCAAGGTGATGAACCTGGTCTCGTTGCTGATCGCGCCGGCTGTGGTCGCGTGGAGCGTGGGCGCTGACCGGAACACTCCGTTGCGGATCACGGTCGCGCTGGTCGCCGTCGCGATCGTGGTGGCTGCGGTGATCTACAGCAAGCGCAAGCCGGTCGCCATGTCGGATGACGAATCGGGCCCCGGTGCCAGCTCCGAGCCCCGCCCGGAGACCATCACCGCCTGACCGCCCCTGTGGAAGGAAGGGCCCCTTGTTAACGCTATGCGTTAACAAGGGGCCCTTCCTTCCACCAAACGTGAAGGGGGTATGGCTGTGCCAGCGTGGCGTCCCTCCCTACCCGTACGCTGCAACGCATGCGTACGCCCCGCGCGCCGGCCGCCGGGATTCTCCCCGTGGTCCTGTGCACCCTCGTGATGCTGATAGGTGGATGTGGTGGGGGGCCGCCCGCGCCGGCCTGGGCCGCCTCGGTCTGCGACGCGTTGGACCCGTGGCGGGTCGAGATCGATACGTTGACCAGCAGCGCGCAGCAGCAGATGACGGCGCAGACCACGCCGGCGCAGGCGAAGGAGAACCTGGTCCGGATGATGGCCGGCGCGGAGCAGGCGAGCGAGGCGGCGCGGCGGGGCGTGGTCGAGGCGGGCGTGCCCGACGTGTCGCGGGGCGAGGTGGTCTCGGAGGGCTTCGTCACGTCGTTGACCCAGGTCCGGGACGCGTACGGCCGGGCCAAACGGTCGATCGAGGCGTTGGACACCGGCCAGTCCGGGCCGTTCTACGACGGGGTCAAGGCCGCGGTCGACACCCTGAACAAGGAGTACGACGCCAGCGAGCTGGACACCAGCAAGCTCAACTCGCCGGAGTTGAAGCGGGCCTTCGCCGAGGTCCCGGAGTGTCGCTGACCACGCCTTCGGCGGATCCGCCGCCGGTGCCGCCACCTGCGGCGCCGGGAGCGGAGCCGGTGGCGTCGGGAGCGGGGCCGGTGGCGACCGAGCCGGTGCCAACCGGGTCGGGGGTGACGGAGGAGACGGTGCCACCGGCCGGGGTTGCCCCGGTCCGGCAGCTGTCGCTCTTCGGGGTGGAGGCGACCGAGCCGTCGCCGGCCGACCTCACCGGCCTGCTCGTGGGGCCGGGGCAGGTGGTCCGGATGGGTGGCACGGCCAGGGTCTCGGTGGTCGTCGACTCCGCGTGGCGGGTGCACGTACTGGCGGCGGAGCTGGCGACACGGGGTCTTCCGGTGAGTTGGGAGGGGACCGGGGACCAGCGGCACGAGGTGCGGACGGCGTACGCGACGACGCTCGCCCCGCTCGCCCGGAGCTGGTTGCGGGGTGGGGCGAAGCGGCCGCCGGCCGGGTTGTACCTGAACGGTCGACGGCTGCGGCTCTGGGTGGCCGCTGCGGGCAGCCCGGAGCCGGCGGGTTTTCTGCTCCGGCTCGGCGACGCCGAGGAGAACTGTTGGGAGCCGGTGGGTGCCGCGCTCGCCGCGGTGGGGCTGCCGGCCGTACTGTTGCCCCCTCGGGCGGCTGGTCCGGCGTACCGGATCACCGGCCGGCGTCGGTTGGCCCGGCTGATGGAGCTGGTGGGTGAGCGGCCGGCGGCGGCGCCTGCGGCGAGTTGGCCGACTTCAGCCGGTTAGGCGATTTGGTTCCTATTTCGGATCTTTTAGCCATTCTCAGCCCTGAATCAGGCACAATCCGGTCGACTGTCCGATAGCGGACAGGGAACCGGAGATATGGGAGATAATCGACCCACCGCGAGGCATCAGAGAAAGATCGTCGTGGCCGATGGATCCAGACCGATTCATCCTAGGTGTACGGTGTCGCCGTCCGGGATGCACCACCCAGGCGGCTTCCGGGGTCGGCGTTCGCGCAGCGTGAGAGGGCTCTTCACGGCCCGCGCAACCCTCGCGGCGCGCAGCGCGTTACGTTGGACGTCCAGCGAGCCGACCCATCGGCGGCGGTCTGGCGGTAAGGCGGACCACGGTGGTCCGCAGGGCGAGTAGTCGTGAGTGAGGTCGGGGAGAGACGTGCCGAGTAACGCCAAGAGCACCCGTCTGGTCATCGTCGAGTCACCGGCGAAGGCCAAGACGATCTCGGGCTATCTCGGCCCGGGTTACATCGTTGAGGCCAGCCTGGGGCACGTCCGTGACCTGCCACGCAACGCCGCCGACGTGCCCGCCAAATACAAGAAGGAACCGTGGGCCCGGCTCGGCGTCGACGTCGACCACGGGTTCACCGCGCTCTACGTCGTCTCCGCCGACCGCAAGCAGCAGATCGCCAAGTTGACCAAGTTGGCCAAGGAGGTGGACGAGGTCTACCTCGCCACCGATGAGGACCGCGAGGGCGAGGCGATCGCCTGGCACCTGGTCGAGACCCTCAAGCCCCGGGTCCCGGTCAAGCGGATGGTCTTCCACGAGATCACCCGGCCGGCGATCCAGGCGGCGGTGGCCAACCCCCGCGAGATCGACCGCGACCTGGTGGACGCCCAGGAGGCCCGCCGCATCCTCGACCGGCTGTACGGCTACGAGGTCTCGCCGGTGCTCTGGAAGAAGGTCATGCCGAGACTGTCGGCCGGCCGGGTCCAGTCGGTGGCCACCCGGATCGTGGTCGAACGGGAGCGGCAGCGGATGGCGTTCCGCACCGCCGAGTACTGGGACATCCTCGCCACTCTCGCGGTACGTGACGCAGGTGAGGGACCGCGTACGTTCCACGCCACCCTGATCGGGCTCAACGGCGACCGGATCGCCACCGGTCGGGACTTCGAACCGACCACCGGCAAGGTGAAGCCGGGCGCCGGGGTGACCCACCTCGACGGTGACGGTGCCCGTGGGCTCGCCGCCCGCCTCGACGGGCGGCCGTTCACGGTCACCCGGGTCGAGGAGAAGCCCTACCGGCGCCGCCCGTACGCGCCCTTCATCACCTCGACCCTCCAGCAGGAGGCGGCCCGCAAGCTCCGTTTCTCGTCCCAGCAGACGATGCGCACCGCGCAGCGGCTGTACGAGAACGGCTACATCACCTATATGCGTACCGACTCGGTGAACCTGTCGGAGACCGCGATCGCCGCGGCCCGCCGGCAGATCGCCGAGCTGTACGGCGAGCGGAACGTGCCGCCGGAGCCGCGCCGCTACACCGGCAAGGTGAAGAACGCGCAGGAGGCGCACGAGGCGATCCGCCCCGCTGGCGATCACTTCCGCACCCCGGGTGAGCTGGCCAACGAACTCTCCGGTGAGGAGTTCCGGCTCTACGAGCTGATCTGGCGCCGGACGATCGCGTCGCAGATGACCGACGCGGTCGGCTCCAGCGTCTCGGTGCGCATCCGCGCGGTCACCGAGGCCGGTGAGGAGGCCGACTTCGGCGCCACCGGCAAGACCATCACCGACCCGGGCTTCCTGCGGGCGTACGTCGAGTCCTCCGACGACGAGAACGCCGAGGCCGAGGATGCCGAGCGGCGGCTGCCGACCCTGGTCAAGGACCAGCCGCTGACCGCCGACGAGCTGGCCGCGACCGGGCACACCACCCAACCGCCGGCCCGTTACACCGAGGCGTCGCTGGTCAAGGCGCTGGAGGAGCTGGGTATCGGGCGGCCGTCGACGTACGCCTCGATCATGCAGACCATCCAGGACCGGGGGTACGTCTTCAAGCGCGGTCAGGCGCTGATCCCGTCCTTCCTGGCGTTCGCGGTGGTCGGGCTCCTCGAAGGGCACTATCCGCGCCTGGTCGACTACAACTTCACTGCCGCGATGGAGAACGAGCTGGACGAGATCGCCGGTGGTGACCACGCGGCGGTCGACTTCCTCACCTCGTTCTACTTCGGCAGCGACGTGGCCGGGAACGACTCGGTGGCCCGCTCCGGTGGGCTGAAGAAGATGGTCACCGAGAACCTGAGCGAGATCGACGCGCGCAGCGTCAACTCGATCCCGCTGTTCCGGGACGACGAGGGACGCGACGTGGTGGTCCGGGTCGGCCGTTACGGGCCGTACCTCCAGCGCACCCTGCCTGGTCCGGAGGTGCAGGCGCCGACGGCGCCCGCCCCCGAGGGTGAGGGCGAGGCCGGTACGACCGAGGACGGCGGTCCGGCCGGTGACCGGGTGTCGCTTCCGGAGGGGGTCGCGCCGGACGAGCTGACCCCGGAGAAGGTCAACGAGTTCTTCCTCGGCGGTGGCGGCGAACGCAAGCTCGGCGAGCACCCGGAAACGGGCGAGCCGATCCTGCTCAAGTCCGGCCGCTTCGGCCCGTACGTCTCCAGTGGTGACCGGAAGTCGTCGCTGCTGAAGTCGCAGTCGCCGGACGACATCTCGCTCACCGAGGCGCTCCGGCTGCTCAGCCTGCCGCGTGTGGTCGGGCTCGCGCCGGACGGGGCGGAGGTGCTGGCCGCCGCCGGTCGCTACGGCCCGTACGTCAAGCAGGGCGACGAGTTCCGCTCGCTGGACTCCGAGGACAAGATCTTCACGGTGACGCTGGAGGAGGCGTTGGCGCTGCTGGCGGCGCCGAAGGCCCGGCAGCGTCGCGCCGCCGCGCCGCCGTTGCGGGAGATGGGTGCCGACCCGCTGACCGAGAAGCCGTTGGTGATCAAGGATGGCCGGTTCGGTCCGTACGTGACCGACGGGGAGTTCAACGCGTCGCTGCGACGGGGTCAGACCCCGGAGGCGCTGACCCTCGAAGAGGCTTCCGAGATGCTCGCCGAGAAGCGGGCCAAGGGGCCGGCGCCGAAGAAGAAGGCGGCGGCGAAGAAGGCCCCGGCGAAGAAGGCGGCCGGGGCGGCGGAGCCGACCGCGGCGAAGAAGACGGCGGCGAAGAAGGCGGCCCCGCGCAAGGCCGCGCCGAAGAAAGCCACCGCCGCGAAATCCACTACCGCTACCAAAGCGACCAAAAAGGCGGCCCCGGCGAAGGTGACCGACCGTTCCGAGTAACTGTTCGGGGGAATGAGCGCCGGATCGGATTTTCCGATCCGGCGCCATGCTTTACGCTCCACCGGTGGCGCGACGGGGGATATGGAGCGGCCACCGCCAGACAATGCTGTTGTTTTCGGTCGTACTGGCGGGGGCGCTGATTGTTATCGGCGGAATTGGTTATCGGGCGGACTGGTGGGGCGAATCCCCTCGAAGCTCCTCCTGGGTGGACCCGTCGGGCGGTGAGCCGTCCGGGAGTCAACCGCCGGGCGGTGGCACCGCGGGGGCGCCGCCGGGGACGCGACTCGACGCGCAGGGGCGCCGGCTGCTCACCGTGCTGGGCGCGGGTGACGTGCTCATCCATCCCGAGGTGACGGAGCAGGCGAAGCGGGATGCGGCCCGGACCGGCCAGGCCGGCGGCTACGACTTCTTCCCGATGTTCGAGCGGGTGGCGCCGGCGATCAGCGGCGCCGACCTGGCGATCTGCCACCTGGAGACCCCGCTGGCACCGGCCGCCGGCCCGTTCGAGGGTTATCCCCGGTTCAGTGCGCCGCCGCAGGTGGTCGACGGGTTGCGCCGGGCGGGCTTCGACGCCTGCTCCACCGCTTCGAACCACACCATGGACCAGGGCGCGCAGGGCGTGAAGCGCACCCTGGACGCGCTCGACGCGGCCGGGCTCGGCCACGCGGGCAGTGCCCGTGACGCGGCCGAGGCGAACACGCCGAGGATCTACGAGGCGGCCGGGGTGAAGGTCGGGCACCTGTCGTACACGTTGAACTTCAACGGGCTGGAGCGCCCGGCCGGCAAGCTCTGGATGGCCAACCTGATCGAGCCGGCGAAGATCCTGGCCGCGGCGAAGAAGCTGCGCGCGGCCGGTGCCGAGATCGTCGTGCTCAGCCTGCACTGGGGTACGGAATACCAGCATCTTCCGGACGCCGATCAGTTGGACTGGGTGAAACCGCTGATCGAGTCGCCCGATATCAACCTGGTCCTCGGGCACCATGCACACGTGGTGCAACCGTTCGAGGAATTTGACGATAAATGGGTCGTTTATGGCATGGGTAACCAGATCGCCCGGCATGCCGATCCGGTCAACGATAATCGCGAGGGTGTGATGGCCAGGATCACCTTCACGGAAATGGCCCCGAAAGAGTGGAAAATCACCGAGGCTGCCGCGATCCCTATCTGGACCGATATAAGTCCGGATATCCGACTGGTGGATCTCGCCGCCGCTCTCGCGAATCCGGCCCTGGCGGCGGACCGGCGGAAGGTCTACCAGGGGGCGTACCAGCGGATCACCGGCTATCTGACCGCCCGGGGCGCCGACCAGGACGGTCTGAAGGTGCTCGCCCCGACCGGCTGAGTGCCGCCGCCAGGGAACCTCAGCCGCCGAGGACCCGTTCGGTGTAGGCGTTGGCGAAGACCCGCCCCGGATCGAGGCGGTCCCGTACGGCCACGAAGTCGTCGAACCTCGGGTAGACCGCACGCAGCGACGCCGCGTCCCGGTAGTGCAGCTTGCCCCAGTGCGGGCGGCCACCCAGGCCGATCGCCTCCCGCTCGAACGCCTGGAAGTACGGCTCGTACGGCGCGCCGACGTACTGGTGGATCGCCAGGTACGCCGACTCCCGCTGGTAGCCGTGGGAGAGCCAGATGTCGTCCGGTGCAGTGAACCGGACCTCGACCGGGAACTGCACCTTGAACGGCAGCCCGTCGACCACCCGGCGCAGCGCGGTCAGCGCCTCGGGCAGGGCGGCGCGGGGCAGCCCGTACTCCATCTCGGTGAACCGGACCCGGCGCGGGGTGCAGAAGACCTGGTCCGAGCGACCGGTGTAGGTGCGGGCGGTGAGTGCGCGGGCGGAGATCGCGCTGATCGGCCGGACCAGGCCCGGCACCGCCCGGCCGAGTCGGCAGGCACCGGCGAAGACCGTGTTGGCCAGGAACTCGTCGTCCAACCATCCCCGGAACCGGGGCAGTGGCCGGTCGTCGAGTGGCACCCGGTTGTTCGTCTTGACCTGCACCCGGTCGGTGTACGGGAACCAGTAGAACTCGAAGTGGTCGTTCCGGTCGATCAGGTCGGGCAGGTCGGCGAGGACCGTGGCCAGCGGTGCCGGCCGTTCGTCGGCCCGGAGCACGAAGGCGTCCACGCAACGGAGGGTGACCTCGGTGATGATCCCGAGCGCGCCCAGCCCGACCCGGGCGGCGGCGAACAGTTCGGGGTCGGTGGTGGCGGAGCAGTGCCGTATCTCGCCGGCCCCGGTGACCAGGGTCAGGTCTTCGACGAAGGTGGAGAGGCAGCCGTATCCGGCGCCGGTGCCGTGGGTGCCGGTGGAGAGGGCGCCGGCGACCGTCTGGGCGTCGATGTCGCCGAGGTTCGGCATGGCCAGGCCGTGGCTGGCCAGCAGCGCGTTGAGGGCGCGCAGTTCGAGCCCGGCCGGTACGGTGGCCAGCCGCTGCTCCTGGTCGATCCGGATCGGGCCGCCCAGGTCACCCAGCTCGATCCGGAGGTCGGTGGCACCGGCGATGTCGGTGAAGGAGTGACCGCTGCCGACCGCCTTGATCCGACGTCCGGCCGAGGCCGCGACCCGTACCGCGTCGGCCAGTTGTTCCACGGTCGACGGTCGCAGCACGGTGCTGGCGGTGGCGCGCTGGTTGCCGGCCCAGTTCGTCCAGCCCGGGGCGGGCGTGGTGGACGGGGGCGTCGCGCCGGGCGGCGACACCGCGCCGTACGGCGATGGGGTGCTGGCCATGCAGCCTCCAGAGCCGAATATGAGTAGCATTCATATCAGGCTTCGATGCGATGAGTAAACATCGCACACCAGGTCCGATCGTTAATCCAGGTAACGTTTCGAACTCGCGACGTGCAGACACATCTCATCCGTCGAAGGGGGAGTGGCGACGCGTGTCCACATCAACCGCCACGAGTGGTCCACTACGCCGCGTCCCGGTGCAGGGCCGTAGTGTTGCCAGGGTCCAGCGCATGCTTGACGCCTGTGCCGAACTGGTCGACGAGGTCGGCTACGAGGGTCTGACGACGACCCTGCTCGCCGAGCGGGCCGAGGTGGCGATCGGTTCGGTCTACCAGTTCTTCCCGGACAAGCGGGCGATCGTCCAGGCGCTCACGCTGCGCAACATGGAGGCGTATCTCGAACGCCTCGCCGACCGGTTCTCCCAGGGCGACCTCGCCCACTGGTGGGACGGGGTCGACGCCGGGATCGACGAGTACATCGCCATGCACCGGCTGGTGCCCGGCTTCCGTACGCTGCACTTCGGCGACGTGGTCGACGTGCACCTCCTCGACGACCAGCGGGACAACAACGGGGTGATCGCCGAACAGCTCGCCCGGGTGCTGGTCGAACAGTTCGGGATCGCCGACGGCCCACCGCTGCGCTTCGCGCTGGAGATCGCGGTCGAGGCCGCCGACGCTCTGATCAAGCTCGCCTTCCGGCGGGACCAGGACGGCGACGAGCGGGTGCTGATCGAGGCGAAGGCGCTGATCCGCGAATACCTGCACCGACAGGTCGGCACCGTCGCCGGTGGCGCTCAGCCGCCGGTCGTCGGGGTCGTCGCGGCCGCTTCGGCCACCGCCACGGCGGTGGGGGACCCGGCGCCCAGCGCGGCAGGCTGAGGCGCGGTCCGGTCAGCCCGGTCGGATCAGCTCGAAGGGGCGGACGGCCGGTCAGCCCGGTCCGGTGGCGGGGTCAGAGGAACGCCTGACCCTCGCCCCGGTAGCTCGGCACCGTCGCCACCACCCGATCCCCCTCGATCAGGTGCAGCTCGTTGACGTGTTCGCTCAGCTCGCCGGCCTTGGCGTGCCGGAACCAGACCCGGTCGCCGACGGTCAGTGCCTCCGCCGCCGTACCGGCGAGCGGGGTCTGCACCTCGCCGGCCCCCTCCGAGCCGATCAGCTTCAGCCCCGGTGGCAGCCAGGGCTGCGGCAGCCGGCTCGGTTCGGCCGGCCCGGAGGCGATCCAACCGCCGCCGAGCACGGTCGCCAGACCGGGTGCCGGGCGCCGAACCACGGCGAGGGCGAAGAAGGCGGCCGGGACCGGGCGCCACGCGCGGTAGGTGTCGAAGAGGGTGGGCCCGTACAGGCCAGAACCGGCGGTGACCTCGGTCACGGCCGGGTCCGCGCTGGTCGCGGCCACACTGCCGGTGCCGCCACCGTTGACGAAGTCAAGCTCGGCGTGTTCGCGTACGGCGGCCACCGCCGCACCACGACGTGCCGTCAACTCCGGGTACGACCGGCGCTGGAGTGCCCGGATCGCCACGCCCCGCAGCGCCTGCCCCGGTGGCGCGTCACCGAGCCCGGCTATCTGCGCCTCGTACGACATGAGCCCGACCAGCCGGAACCCGCGCCGGGCGACGACCCGGGCGGCGAGCGCGCCGGCGTCGGCGGCCGAGTGCACCGGCGAGCGGCGTACCCCGATGTGCAGCCGCCCCCGGGCCGGCCGCCACGAGGCGTCGAGGTCCAGGCAGACCCGGATCGGTGCGCGCCGGTCCGGTGCGGCGACCGTGTCGATCAGGTCGAGCTGGTCCGGACTGTCCACCATCAGGGTCACCGCCGCCGCCAGTTCGGCGTCGGCGGCGAGTTCGGCCAGCCCGGCCCGGTCCGCGCTCGGGTACGCCACCAGCACGTCGTTGCTGACACCCGCGCGGACCAGCCAGCTCGCCTCGCGCACGGTGTACGCCATCACTCCCTGCCAGCCCGGTCGGGCCAGCGCCCGGGTGAGCAGGTCGCGGCAGCGGACCGATTTGCTCGCCACCCGGACCGGCTTGCCCGCCGCCCGCGCGGAGAGCGCGTCGGCGTTCGCGTCGAACGCGGTCAGGTCGATCGCCGCGAACGGCGGATCGAGGTGCGCGGTCGCCCGGTCCAGGCGGTCGCGCAGGGCGTCTCGGTCGGTTGGTACGTCGGTGTGCACATGTGCACGCTAACTGGCCCCCCGTCAATGCGAAACACCTTCGCGTATTGGTGGTTCGTGTCGGGTCGTCCCGACCGTCCCGACCCCGGGATCAGGGGAATGTCGGGGTGGGAGCGGTGAGCGCCGCGATTAGAGTGTGTCCCGGGGGAGCCCAGCCCTGGGCCGGCACGGGGAGGTACGGCCATCGACACCAATCGCGGCGGCGAGCCGGGAGCGACACCGGACCCGGAATCGACCGCCGAGCCGGGCGCGACCTCCTCGTCAGCCTCCGCCCCGGTCGACCGTACGGGCTACCAGGCGCTCCGCACGGTGCTGCGGATCCGGCCCTTCCGTCGGCTCTGGCTGGTCCTCGGCGCCGCCTCGTTCGGCGACTGGCTCGGCCTGCTCGCCACGTCGATCTTCGCCGCCACCCAGGTCAGCGGGGACACCGCGAAGGGCCTGGCGTTCGGTGGTGTGATCGCGGTGCGGCTGCTGCCGGCGCTGCTGCTCGGCCCGGTGGCCGGGGTGCTGGCGGACCGGTTCGACCGGCGCCTCACCATGGTCGTCTGCGACCTGCTCCGCTTCGTGCTCTTCGCCTCGATCCCGCTCGCCGCGCTGCTCAACATCGGCGGCGGACTGGTGGTCGGTTGGGCGGCGGTGGCCACCTTCCTGATCGAGGCGATCACGCTGATCTGGATCCCGGCCAAGGAGGCGGCGGTCCCGAACCTGATCCCGCGTACCCGGTTGGAGGTGGCGAACCAGCTCACCCTGATCACCACCTACGGGGTGACCCCGGTGCTCGCCGCGATCAGCATCGCGGTCCTGGACCGCAGCGTGCGCGCCGTTTCCGGCGGGCCACCGCAGGGCTGGAACGACCCGACCCAGTTGGCGCTCTACTTCAACTCACTGAGCCGGCTCGCCACCGCTCTGGTGGTCTTCTTCGGGATCCGGGAGATCAGCGGGCGAAGCCTCGGGCGCGAGGAGGGCGAGGAGGGCGAGCGGGGCGAACGGCAGAGCATGCTCCGGCAGTTCGTCGAGGGCTGGCGGTTCATCGGCAAGACCCCGCTGATCCGGGGCCTGGTCCTCGGCATCTTCGGCGCGTTCGCCGGCGGCGGCGTGGTGATCGGCACGGCGAACTTCTTCACCAAGTCGCTCAGTGCCGGCGAGGCCGCGTTCTACCTGCTCTTCGGCTCGATCTTCATCGGCCTCTCGGTCGGCATCGGGCTCGGCCCGATGATCGTCCGGGAGATGTCCCGGCGGCGCTGGTTCGGCATGAGCATCGTCCTGGCCAGCGCCTCGGTGCTGTTCCTCGCCGGCTCCATCCACCTGTCGATGGCGATCCTCGGCGCGGTGCTGGTCGGCGCCGGTGCCGGGATGGCCTTCCTCTCCGGCACCACGCTGCTCGGCGGCGAGGTCGCCGACGAGGTACGCGGCCGGGTCTTCGCGGTCGTCCAGACCGGCACCCGGCTGGTGCTGATCCTCGCCATCTCGGTCAGCAGTCTGCTGGTCGGTGTCGGTGGCTCCCGCGAACTGCGGATCGCCGACCTCGGTATCTCCGTCTCCTCCACCCGACTGCTGCTGCTCGTCGCCGGGATCGCCGGGATCTTCGCTGGCGTCAACGCGTTCCGCCAGATGGACGACAAGCCCGGCGTACCGGTCCTGCCGGATCTCTGGGGCTCGATCCGGGGACGCCCGCTCTCGCCGGCCGAACCGTTCACCTCGACCGGGGCGTTCGTGGTCTTCGAAGGAGGCGAGGGGGCCGGCAAGTCCACCCAGCTCGCCGCGCTCGCCGAAACCCTGCGCCAGGAGGGCCGGGAGGTGGTGGTGACCCGGGAGCCGGGCGCGACCGACGTGGGCGTACGGATCCGCTCCCTGGTCCTGGAGAGCACCACCGCCGGTACGGCCCCGCTCTCCCCCCGCGCCGAGGCGCTGCTCTACGCCGCCGACCGGGCACATCACGTCGCCACCGTGGTCCGGCCGGCACTCGCCCGGGGGGCGGTGGTGATCAGCGACCGGTACGTCGACTCGTCCCTGGCCTACCAGGGCGCCGGTCGTACGCTCCCGGTCGACGAGGTCTCCTGGCTCTCCGCCTGGGCCACCGGCGGCCTCAAGCCGGACCTGGTGGTGCTCCTCGACGTCGACCCACGGGCCGGGCTGCTCCGGGTCACCTCCCGGGGAGCGGGCAAGGACCGGCTGGAGGCCGAATCGCTCGACTTCCACGACCGGGTCCGGGACGCCTTCCTCGACCTGGCGGCGGCCGACCCGAAGCGCTACCTGGTGCTCGACGGTTCCGGACCGGTCGACCAGATCGCCGCCGCGATCGCCGCCCGGGTCGGCGGCATGCTCGGTGAACCGGATGCCGTCGTGCACCCTGGTCCGGCGAAGCCCATCGACCTCTCGGCGGAGCCGAAGACTACCGCCGGTGACGACTCGGGCGGCCTCGAACTGGAACGGCGGTCCTGATGACGAACGTCTTCGCCGACCTGGTCGGCCAGGCCGAGGCGACCGAGACCCTGCGCCGCGCCGCCGCCTCGGCGGCACAACTGGTCCGTAACGCCGAGGCCGGTACGGAGCCGGGCGACGTCACCGGCAGCGCGATGACCCACGCCTGGATCTTCACCGGCCCGCCCGGCTCCGGTCGGTCCGTTGCCGCCCGCGCCTTCGCCGCCGCGTTGCAGTGCGAGTACGGCACCGGCTGCGGCGAGTGCGCCGGCTGCCACACCACCCTGGCCGGCACCAACGCAGATGTACGGTTCGTGGTCCCCGAGGGACTCTCCATCGGCGTCGGCGAGATGCGTGCCCTGGTGCTTCGGGCGGCGAGCACCCCGTCCGGTGGCCGCTGGCAGGTGCTGGTGATCTCCGATGCCGACCGGCTCACCGAGGCCGCCGGCAACGCCCTGCTCAAGGCGATCGAGGAACCCCCGCCCCGGACGGTCTTCCTGCTCTGCACCCCGTCCACCCACCCGGACGACATCTCGGTGACCATCCGGTCCCGGTGCCGGCTGGTGCCGTTGCGCCAGCCCGCCGCCGAGGCGGTGGCGGCCGTGCTCACCGAACGGGACGGGATCGCCCCGGACCTGGCCGGCTGGGCGGCGGCGGCGGCACAGGGACACGTCGGTCGGGCCCGGCGGCTGGCCCGCGACCCGGAGGCACGTAAGCGGCGGGACGCCGTACTGGCCGTGCCCCGGCGACTGACCGGGGTCGGGGCCTGCTTCGACGCCGCCGCCACGCTGATCGAGTCTGCGGAGGCGGAGGCCGAGGCGGCGGTGGCCGATGTGGACGCGAGTGAGCGGGCCGCGTTGCAGACCGCGCTCGGTGCCGGTGGCACCGGCAAGGGGGCCGCCGGCGCCGCCCGGGGTTCCGCCGGGCAGATCAAGGACCTTGAACGTCGGCAGAAGTCGCGGGCGACCCGGGCCCAGCGGGACGCGCTGGACCGGGCCCTGGTCGACCTGGCCGGCTTCTACCGGGACGTGCTCGCGGTGACGCTGCGCGCCCCGGTCGCGCCGGTGCACACCGACACGGCACCGCTGGCCGAGGCGGCGGCCGGGAAGTGGGCACCGGAGGCGGCGCTGCGCCGGCTGGAGGCGGTGCTCGCGTGCCGTACCGCGATCGAGACGAACGTCAAGCCCCGCATCGCCGTCGAGGCGATGATGCTCGCGCTCTGGCGCGGCTGACCACACCCCTCCCGGCCCGTTCCGGTGCCCCCGTGCGGGGTTCCGTTTCCAT
This sequence comes from Micromonospora pisi, assembly GCF_003633685.1. Classification (NCBI taxonomy): domain Bacteria; kingdom Bacillati; phylum Actinomycetota; class Actinomycetes; order Micromonosporales; family Micromonosporaceae; genus Micromonospora; species Micromonospora pisi. Next base: position 4,850,298 of record NZ_RBKT01000001.1, read on the forward strand.
CGACCAACCGGTACGGTGCGGTGCTTGGTGCAACTGGGACGGCACATTCGGTGAATGGATGCCGGGAGGAGCTCATCGATGTCGCGGGAGATCGACGAGGCCTGGATCGAGGAAGCGGTCGAACGCTACCGCCGGATCGAGTCGTTGCAGGCCGAGTTCGACCAGGCGGTGCGGACGGTCGAGGTAAGTGTCCGGTCACCGGACGGGCTGGTCGAGGTGGTGGTGACCGCCGACGGCACGATCACCGACGTACGTTTCCTGGCTCCCGCGCAGCAGCGGGCCAACGCCGACCTGGCCCGCTCGGTACGGGCGGCGGTGACCGCCGCAGCCGACGCCGCCCGGTGGGCCCGGGAGAAGTTGCACACCGAGACGTTCGGCGCGTACCGGCGGCTGACGGAGGCCTGAGTGGAGAGTCTGCGTGAACTCGCCGACCGGCTGGACGAAGCGGCTGCCACGCTCACCGGTGCCGGCCGTGGCCTGGCCGCCGCCAGTGGGTCGGACCGGGTGCCGGACGCAGCCGGTACGGGCCGGTTCACCGAGACCACCGGGGCGTTGACCGGGCAGTGGTCGGCCGCCACCGGCGCCCGCGCCCGCGAAGCCGTCACCGCCGCCGACCGGATCGCCGACCTCGCCGCCAACCTGCGCCTGGTCGCCGAGGGCTACACCGACACCGACGACGCCGCCCGCCGCCGGCACGCGCAGGAGGTGTGATGGATCCGCTGGACCATCTCGCCGGGCCCGCCGCCGACCTGCTCGGCCGGGTCGACGACCTGCTCGCGGGCGCCGGGGCGCCGGACGACCACCGGATCTGGCCACTGCTGCGCCGGCTGCGCGCCCTGCCCGGGGCCGTACTCGGCGAGGTGCTCGTGCTCCGGCCGGCGCCGTTCGCCGCCGCCGGGCACGCCGTACGCGCCCAGGTCGGCGAGTACGACCACGCGCGGCAGCGCCTGACCGGCGACGACCCGTGGCAGGGTGCCGGGGCGCAGGCGTACGCGGCGCACCGGGACGCGCTGGTCGCGTACCTCGACGGGGACCGGCCGGAGAGTCTGACCGGGCGGCTCGACGCGACCGCGAGTTACGCGGACGCGGTCGCCGACTGGATGGTCCGCACCCGTTACGCGCTGGCCCGCACCCTCGCCGAGGTGCTCGGCTCGGCGGAGGCGGTGGCGGTGGTCACCGCCGGCCGCAGCGGTGACCCTGGTCCGGCCGGACCTGCCGCCGCCGAGATCGGCGCCCGGGTGCTGGCGACCGTGGCCGAGGCGGAGGAACAGGCGCGGGCGCTGCTGCACCAGTGGTCGGAGGTGCTCGCCGAACTGCCCTACCGTGCCCCGGCCGGGGCCGGTACCGGCCGGTTCGACACCACCACCCGGGTCGCCCGCTGACCGTCGGCCCCGTCCCCGGAAATCCGGTGGGGGAGTCTGCGGTGTTTTGGACGTAGGGTGGGCGGATGGGGATGCTGTGTGCGGTGAGCTTCACCCGGTACGGGCGCCTGTACTACCTGGATCCGGGCGACTTCCGCCCGGCCGTCGGGGACCGGGTGCTGGTCCCCACCGACGACGGGCCCGAGGTCGCCGAGTGTGTCTGGGCGGCCCAGTGGGTCAGCGAGGACACCAGCGGATTCCCCCGGTTGGCGGGGCTCGCCGGTGACCCGGAGTTGCGCCGCGACGAACTCCAGCGCAAGCGCAAGGCGGAGGCGAAGGTCGCCGCCAAGCGCCTGATCCGCGAGCACGGTCTGCCGATGAAGGTGATCGCCGTCGACCACGTGCTCGAAGCACCGGGCGGCACCTCCTCCGGGTCCCGTACGACGATCTACTTCACCGCACCGCACCGGGTGGATTTCCGGGCGCTGGTCCGTGACCTCGGCGCCACCCTGCACTGCCGGGTGGAGCTGCGTCAGCTTTCCGCCCGTGACTCGGCCCGGGTCCAGGGCGGCATCGGCTCCTGCGGGCGGGACCTGTGCTGCGCCACTTTCCTGACCGACTTTGAACCGGTCACCATCCGGATGGCCAAGGACCAGGACCTGCCACTCAACCCGCTGCGCATCTCCGGTGCCTGCGGCCGGTTGATGTGTTGTTTGAAGTACGAACATCCGCTATACCAACAATTTCAGGCCACCGCCCCGGCGGTCGGGGCACGGGTCGACACCCCGGACGGGGCGGGCCGGGTGGTGGCGCACAGCGTGCCGCGCGACTCGGTGGTGGTACGGATGGACGCCGACGGTTCGCGTACGTCGTGCAGCCGGGCGTCGGTCTGCGGCTCCCGTCAGGCCCACGAGGAGCGCTACGCGTAGCAGCGCTTGGCTCACGCCGAGGGGCGGTCGGGCGGCATCCAGCACATGATGCGGTCGAAGATGGCCCGTACGTCCGGCGGTGGCCCGAGGGCCGAGTCGTAGACGTGCAGGTCCGAGATCGCGTCGACGAACTGCGTCCCGAGATAGAGCATCAACGCGATCCGTTGGTGGCGGAAGCTCACCGTCAGGTCGAGCCGGGCGTCCGCGCACGGCCACGGTTGGGCGCAGATCCGGCAGCACCAGACCGGGCGTAGCGGCAGGTGGAGTTGCCGGCTGGCGACCGGCTTCGGTTCCATCACCAGACCGGCCCTCGCGGTGCGGCCGGTTCCCGGTCGAGCAGCACCCGGCGCCGGATCACGTATTCGGCCTCGGGCTGCTCGGGCTTGCCCGTCGGCTTTTCGACGCCGCGCAGGGTGACCCACTCGGTGTCGTACGCCCCGGCGTCCATCGGCACGTGCGTCACCCGCAGGTGGAGATCCCCCATGTTGTCCTGGTGCAGGGGCACACTTTCGCGGTGGTAGTCGCCCGCTTCGGCGTCGACGATGTCGCCCGGACTCACCAACGGTCGCCCGGTCATCTCCGGTATCCGTTGCGCCGGGCGAGGTCGTAGCCGAGTCGCTGGCCGTACGTGATGACGTGCTGCCGGTGCACCGCCGTTGGCTCGTTCGCCCAGGACGGGAGAGGTGGCGGCGGCGGTGCCGGGGGTGGCGGGGGCGGACTCGGCGCGAGCAGGCGCAGGATGAGGTCCCACCAGATCTGGACGACGAACATCGCATTCCTTTCGGTGTTTGGAATGCGGGGCCGTCCCGTTCGGGAAGGCGGGACGGCCCCGCGCAACTTCCGCCCGTCCTTGCCGGTGGATTCGAACGAAAGCGCTTCCTCTCCACCCTGGACTATCGACGTGCATTAAAGGAATATGTTCACCGAACACTAAGGACGCACCATCTCGGATGCGTCTCTTTATGTGGGGCGTGGCCTCTTATAAGGAGGAAATACGGGTGAATAACCTTCCGGCACGACTCAAGCAGCTACGCGCAGAGCGCGTGATCACCCAGGACCAGGTGGCCGACGCGATCCAGGTCAGCAATTCCTTGATCGCGGCGTTCGAGACGAACCGGCTGGTCCCGCAGTCCGACACCGCCAAAGCTCTGGACGATCATTTCGGCACCGGGGACGAGATCCAGAAAGCATCGGCCGAGGCTCGGAAGAACCGCCGGCCGACCCCGCCGAGCTGGTTCCTCCCCTGGCAGGGCGTTGAGGAGACGGCGACAACCCTGCGCTACTTCCAGGCGAGTCTGCTTCCCGGCCTGTTGCAGACTGAGGCTTACGCCCGAGCAGTGTTCGCCAGCACGGGGCTGCTCTCCGACGAGGAGGTGGAGAGCCGGGTCGCCCTCCGGATGGAGCGGCAACTCGCGATCCTCGACCGGAAGGATCGCCCCACCTGCGTCTTCTTCCTCGATGCCGCCACCCTCCGGTGCGGGCCTCCGAAGATCGCCAAGGACCAACTGCTGCAATTGGCGGACATTGGCGCCAGGCCGAACATCTTCGTGCACGTCATCCCCGACTCCGCCGGGTTGCACGCGGGCCTTAGCGGTACCTTCGCTTTGGCCACCATCGAGGCCGGAAACATGGTTGGTCTGCTGGGGGACTTCTATGAAGATCGAGTGGTACCGGAGCCAACCCGCGTGACCGGCCTGGACCGGACGTGGCAGGCTATAGGTGCGGTCGCGCTTCCGTGTGGCCAGTCAAGAGACCTTATTCTGAGGTTGGTGAATGATCATGACGACTCAGTGGCCGACCTGGCGCAAGTCCAGTCGTAGTGGCCAGAACGGCGGAAACTGCGTGGAGGTCGCCGACAACCTCCCCGGTCGCGTCCTCGTCCGCGACAGCAAGGACCAGTCCGGCCCGACGCTGACCTTCCAACCGGAGGCGTGGCGCGACTTCGTCAACCTGGCGAAGCGCGGATAGCCCGTCCCGACACACCCCTCCCGAAACGCTGCGAAGCCCCGACCATTCGGCCGGGGCTTCGCCGTATCTTGTGGATCCGTCGAGCTGCTCAGCGCAGGGTGATCGGTGGCTCGGCGAGCCGGAGGCGCAGCGGCTGCGCCGGGACCAGCCACGGACTGTCCGGTCGGTCGTCCGGTCCCACCCGCCACTGACGGGACACCGTGTCCACCGCCACCGGGTCAATCATCTTCGATGAAGATCGAGTGGTGGTGGATTCATCTCGTGTGACCGGCCTGGACCGGACGTGGCAGGCTATAGCGGCGGTCGCGCTACCGTGCGACCAGTCAACGGACCTCCTCCTGAGGTTGGTGAATGATCATGACGACTCAGTGGCCGACCTGGCGCAAGTCCAGCCGTAGCGGCCAGAACGGCGGGGACTGTGTGGAGGTTGCCGACAACCTCCCCGGTCGCGTCCTCGTCCGCGACAGCAAGGACCAGTCCGGCCCGACGCTGACCTTCGAGCCGCAGGCGTGGCGCGACTTCGTCAACCTGGCGAAGCGGTAGTCCGTCCGGCACACTCCTCGAACCGCACAAAGCCCCGACCGGATGGTCGGGGCTTTGCCGTATCCGGGGCTGGGACTCCAGCCGGGGTTCGGTATGTCGACCTGGTGGAGTTGGGGTGTGGTTCGGGCCGGTAGCGTTGCCCCGATGTCGAAGATCCTGGTAACCGGCATGTCGGGAACGGGCAAGTCGTCGGCGCTCGCCGAACTTGGCCGACGCGGTTATCGCGTCGTGGACACCGATGATCCGGGCTGGCGCGAGTATCGCGAGTATGTCGAGCCCTCTGACCAGGTGCACCGCGGGGAGTGGCTCTGGGTCGAGGAAAGGATCACCGGGCTGCTGGATTCCGATGACGGTCGCTCACTCTTCGTTCAGGGGTGCGTCAGGAACCAGTCGAGGTTCTATCACCGTTTCGACGCGGTCGTCCTGCTCAGCGCCCCTGCTGACGTGATCCTTGACCGGGTCGCGCGCAGAACGACAAACGAGTACGGCAAGACTCCGGTGGAACGAGCGATGATCCTGGATGACCTCGCCCAGGTTGAGCCGCTGCTCAGAGCGACCTGCACGCACGAGCTGGATGCCAGCCGACCGCTCGATGTAGTCGTCGCCGACTTGATCGCGATCGCGTCGCACCCGATGACGACGTCCTAGCGAACACTCCAGCCGGGGTTCGGCGGCCACGAACCGAGTCGCCGGCTGCCTCAGGGCAGCGGGACGACGTAGGAGTCGACGCGGGCGATGAGCCCGTCGCGGAAAGTGAACAGGTCGTTGAAGGCGAAGCGGAACGGCCCGTGCTCGACGCTGACGCCGTGGCCCTCGCCCGTGGTGACGACGACCGGGCCGTCCTCGTGGACACGCTGGACGTCGAGCTGAGGGCTGCCGGTGAACGCCGGATTCTCGATCTCCCCGTCGAACTCCGCTTTGCCGTGGGTGGTCCGATGGCCGTGGATCACCCACTCGACGTCGTCGGTGAGGGTCGCGAGGATGCGCGGGTGGTCACTCGTCCGGAATCCGGCGAAGTATTCCGCGACGAGGTCGCGTTGGGTCGTCTGGGTCATGGCGCTCCCTGTTCTGGTGTGGCCTGGTGTCGTAGGTGTGCGTCGAGGGCGTCGAGGATCGAGGTGAGCCCGTCGGCTGCCTGATCCGTCCGCAGCTCACGGGGGAGCCGACGCTGGTGGACGGTGAGGTTCGTGCCGTCGTCCGCGGGAGAGATGGTGACGGTCGTACGGAGGCCGGTGACGGGTTCGTCGAAGACCAGCTCGTGCGGTGCGGCGATGCTCACGTAGACGAACCGGAGCCGGCGGGTCGCGCCGTCCGGCGCGCGGGTGTCGAGCGCGAACTCTCCGCCGGGACGCAGGTCGACGGTCACGGACTCAGCGGGCACGGTGGCGTGCGAGCCGCCCCAGAACGCCGCGATGCTCGCCGGCTGGATGAAGGCGGCCCAGACGCGTTCGGGTTCCGCCGAGAGATGGCGCTCGGCGATCAGTTCGTCGCCACGGAGCTTCGCTCTGGTCAACGGGCTGCCCCATCCTCGGTGAGGTGCTGTTCGAGGGCGTCGAGCCGGTCGTCCCAGGCGCGGCGCTGGTCGTCGATCCAGGTGCCGAGCAGCGAGAGCTGGTCGACCCTCAGCCGGCAGGGGCGCCTGGTGCCCTCCCGTCGCTGTTCGATCAGGCCGCAGCGTCGTAGGACACCGACGTGGTGGGAAATCGCCTGTGGGGTCAGGCCGAATGGTTGAGCGAGCTCTCCCACCGTCGCGTCACTGCGCGTAAGACGAGCCACCAGGGCGCGACGGACCGGGTCTCCGAGAGCGGCGAACATCGAGTCGAGATCCGGGCCGGGTGCCACGAGTGAGGAGGGCATGTCCCCACCCTAATGCAAACCCTTGTTTGCGCAAGCGATGGTTTGTGAATGCGTCGGGTGGCTCAGCGCAGGGTGATCGGTGGCTCGGCGAGCCGGGCGCGCAGCGGCTGCGCCGGGACCAGCCACGAACTGTCCGGTCGGTCGTCCGGCCCCACCCGCCACTGGCGGGACACCGTGTCGACCGCAACCGGATAGATGGTCAACGTGCCGCCGGCGGCGAAGTGCAGGCGCAGGAAACTCTTCGCGTCCTCGATCCCCTGCCCGGCGAAGAGTTCGTTGACGTTCACCCCGAACGCGCCCGCGATCAGCAGGTACGCGGCGGTGAGCTGGCTTGCGACCAGCCCGGCGACCGGACCGTAGAACAACGCGGCGGTTGCCCCCGGCAGTGGCCACGGCCAGTCCTGGAACGGGAGCTGGAGCCACACCCAGGCACCGCCCGCACCGAGAGCGATGTGGCCGACACCGTGACCGACGCCGAGCAGGTAGTGCCGGATCTGCCGTTTGCCGCTCGCCGTCGGTGGCTTGGCGAAGAACGCCGCACCGACCAGCACGACGACCAGCATGATGACCAGCGGAATGCTGAACAGGCCCTGGTCGGTGGAGCTGGCCCGTTGGGTCGCCACCCCGGCGATGGGCAGCATCAGCAGGACGTGCAGGGCGCCGAGCAGGGTCACGAACCCCGGGTTGCGGAACGGTAGCCGGCCGAAGATGCCCCAGCCGTAGCGCCGGGAGCGGGCCGGCTCGGGATAGCGGCCGACGAGGTCGTACTCCCGGCTCTCGCTCGCCCGCCGGGCGACGGTGTCCCGGGGCGGCACCTCGATCCGCTCCGGCAGGTGGTGGGTGGGGTAGAGGTACGCCCCTCCGCCTCCACAGTGGATGAGCTGCCGCTCCGGGCCGGCGTAGCGGGCGTAGTGGTGCAGGTCGCCGGAGAGGACCAGCGGGACCCGGGCGCCGGTCGGGGCGAGCACGGTACGGACGAAGTAGTCGACGGACTCGTACGCCTTGGGGTTGTCCACCGCCTTGACCCAGGTCGGCGCCGGCACCGAGACGATCACCTTGGACTCGGGGCCGAGCTGGGCGGCGGCCTCCTCGAAATAGCGCAACTGCGGATCGTCCAGGTACGTCCCGGACTGCTCGTCCAGGGCGAAGAGCCACCAGTCCGACGGCAACCGCACGGCGAAGTAGGAGCGGGACTGCGGGGTACGCCACCCACCGATGTCGCTGTCGCGGGAACGGGCGAACAGGCGCAGGAACGCGGTCAGGCCGTCGTACCAGTCGTGGTTGCCGGGGATGGCGTAGAGCGTCGGGGCGGGACCGTCAGCGGGCGGGCAGGGCAGAGCCGCCTGGTATGGGCCCTTGAACCGGTTCTCGTACGCCCCACTGCTCGCCGTCGGGTAGACCTGGTCGCCGCCCATCATCAGCATCTGCCCCCGAGGCAGCCGCCGGTCCTCCAGCACCAGTTCCGGTTGCGCCAGCAGGTACGCCACCGAGTACGTGGCGTTGAACCCGTCGCCCAGGTCGGCCACGAAGTCCATCCACAGCTCGCCATCGGTGCCCGGCTCCTGGTAGACCCCGCCGGGCAGCGCGTTCTGCAACTCGCGTTTGTCCAGATAGGCGCCGAAGAGCAGGGCCAGCAGCGTACGCACACCGGTGCTGATCAGCAGCAGTGGCGCCAGCCAGGGCACGGGAGCGGCCGGGGTGAAGCCGAGTTCCTGTGGGTCGAGGCTGCGTGGTCGGGGCAGCGGAGCTGGTCGTACGTCGGCGGCTCCGGTCGCGTTCGCGCTCGCTGCCGGTGCCGCTGCCTGTTCGTCGCTCACGCGACGGGAGCCTAGCGTTGACCCGGGCCGGACGCTGTCCGATGGCGGACGTTCCGGACGGATTCCGCCGGATAGCTCCAAAGCGTCGCCGCCCAATCGCTTCCTGGGTGGGCGCCGGGGCGGCGACGCTGGAGCACTGTTGTTTGCCGGAGGTTGGTCAGCTGGGGAGCTGGTAGTTGGCGAAGGAGTAGAACCACGTCTGGCCCACCGGTGTCCCTGCCTCACAGTTCCATACGTGGATCTTCGTGCCGTTTTGACCGCTTGTTGCGGCATCCGCGTCCAGGCACTTGCCACTGTGGTGGTTGTAAAGGTTCGAGGTGTTCGGCAGCGTCCACCACGCCTGCGCGTCGGCCCCCGGCTGGCAGTCCCACAACTGGACCTTGCCGCCATTTCCGATGTAGGACGTGTCTCCGTCGAGGCACCGCCCGGTTTCGATGTTCGAGATGACGCGGTACTGCTGCCCCGCGCCGGTCCAATGCACCTTCACCCGCCACATCTGCAACTTCGCGCCGTACTGGCAGTCCCAGAGCTGGACCTTGGTGCCGTTGCCGTTGGCGGTGTCGCGGTCCGCGTCGAGGCAACGAAAATCGCGCCCGTCCTTGAGGTAGAAGACCTCAGGGTCGGCGACGGCGATGCCGGCCTTTCTGGCGTCGGCCGCCGGGACCGGGACGAATCCCAGTTGCCCCTGGTCGATCGCGTTCCCGCTTCCGCTGGAGCTGGGGGCGGGGGATGCCGTCGCGCTCTGCGCCCCTACGCCGAGGGCCACCGCGACCATCGTGGCGACGAGTGCCACTGCCCGCCTTGTTCTTCCTGATCCAGACATGGGGAAAGCCCCTCCCGTGAACCGATCGAAAGAAATGCCGCCGGTCGTCGGTGGCGGCCGGCGAGCCAGAAAAGATCTTAGAGATGGAAATATTTGGGGGCAACGATGTATCTCGTGCCGTGTCACGGCTGTCCGCGCGGCCTTGGCCCGGCGGTGGCTGGCGGACTTGTGGGTGCGACCGCCGCCGCCCGGGTGGCCCCAGTGGTGGGCAGCGCAACCCCAACCCGACGACCGTAGGGGGAAACCCGTGTGAGGGGTCGGCGGCGCGTACCGTACACTCGACGGGCGTTGCCGCCTTAGCTCAGTCGGCTAGAGCGACGCACTCGTAATGCGTAGGTCGACGGTTCGATTCCGTCAGGCGGCTCCAGGGACGAGGCCCTGACCAGCGGGAACGCTGGTCAGGGCCTCGTATTTGTCTATGCGACCTCAATCGCCCTCGAAAACCTCCGATAACGCCCGTAGGCGCTCAGGTCAGACGGGACGGGACACATCGGGCGTCGGTCGCTGTCTGTCCGCGTCCGGCGCTGGCGCACGCTGTCGAAGCTGCGGTCGGTCACCCGCCACCTGGCGGGGAGTTCCCGCCACCTGGCGCTCGATCACACCGATCCAGGCCGCCATGCTGGTCACAGCGATCACTCCCGTGATCGCTGTCCATCGGAGGCAACGCATGACCACCTTCAAGGCTCCCCCGCCGCCGTTCGACCCGGAACTCGGCGCCGCGCTGGCGGCCATGGCCGACTTCCTCCCCTCAGCGGTGACGCCGGACATGATCCCAGCAATGCGCGACCTCAGCGCCGGGCCACGAGCCACCGACGACGAACTGCGGCGCGACGGCCGGTTCGAGATCGAGGAGCGGGCCGTACCCGGCCTGGACGGGGACCCGGACATGTCGCTGCTGATCCTCCGGCCCACCGCCCCCACCGGCACCCTGGGATGCCTGTACCACATCCACGGCGGCGGCATGATCTTCGGCGACAACCGCAGCGGCGTGCGGGAAATTTTGCTCGACTGGGCGGAGGAGTTCGACCTCGTCGTGGTCTCGGTCGAATACCGGCTCGCCCCGGAGACCCCGCACCCCGGACCGGTCAACGACTGTTACGCCGGACTGCGCTGGACCGCCGAACACGCCGGCGAACTCGGGTTCGACCCGGACCGGCTGATCGTCGCCGGAGGCAGCGCCGGTGGCGGACTGGCCGCGGCGGTCGCCCTGATGGCCCGCGACCGGGGCGGCCCCGGCCTGCTCGGGCAGATGCTGCTCTACCCGATGCTGGACGACCGCAACAACACCCCGTCCGCGCTGCAGATGGCCGGCCTGGGGATGTGGGACCACACCGCCAACCAGACAGGCTGGGGAGCGCTGCTCGGCGACGCGGCGGGCGGGCCGGACGTCTCGCCGTACGCCGCACCGGCCCGGGCCGAGGACCTATCCGGGCTGCCGCCCACCTTCATCGAGGTGGGCAGCGCCGAGACCTTCCGGGACGAGGACATCGCGTACGCGAGCCGGATCTGGCAGGCCGGCGGGCAGGCCGAACTGCACGTCTGGCCGGGCGCCTTCCACGGTTTCGACGTGACTGTGCCGACCGCTCAGATCTCCCAGGACGCCAAGCGAGCCCGGGTTGCGTGGCTCAACCGGTTGCTCAACGCATAGCCTCAACTGATGAGAGACCTGGCCGTCCGGCTCGCCGCGCTGGATGCGGAGGCGGGTGCCGCGTTGCAGGTCATCGCCTACTTCGACGGCCTGGTCGAGGGACGCGCCGGTCTGCAGAGCATCGTCCGTGGGGCCGCCGTGCTGGCCGGATGCCCGGCCCGGCTGGACGACGACGCCCGCCGGGTGCACATCCGGATGCTGCCGGACGGGATCGCCGCCCCGCTGCCCGGCCCGGCGGACGAGAGCTGGCCCGGCCAGCCGGTCGGCACGGCGATGCTGCGGCTGGAACGCGTCGGGCCGCCCGGTCCGGTGGACGCGATGGTGCTGGAACGGGCGGCGGGCGCGGCCGGCTCCGTGCTGGACCGCACCCGTGGCCGGGCCCCCGCCACCGACCCGGCGGCGGTCGAGCTGGTCGTCGACGCGTCCGCGCCCGCCGACGTACGCCTGCATGCGGCCCGCCGGCTGGGACTGCCCGTGGACGGCACGGCGTACGCGGTCGCTCTGGGCTCGGGCGAGTCCCGGCTGGCGGCGGCCGGCACACCGCCACCCACCACCCGGGCCGGGATCGGTCCGGCGGTGCCGCTGCTCGACCTGCCCGAGTCCCACCAGGCGGCCCGGACGGCGTTGCGCTTCGCCGCCGAAGGTACCGACGAGGACCCCGGCGAGACGTTGGTGCACTTCGAGGAGCTGGGCGGGCTGGCCGTGCTCGCACTCGTCCCCGACCCGGCCGGGGTGCCGGACGTGCGGGCGCTGGAACACGCGGCGAACGCGGCGCCCTGGGTCCTGACCACGCTGCACGCGGTGGCGTCGACCATCAGCATGCGCGCGGCGGCGACCGTGCTGCGCCTGCATCATTCGACGCTGCAGGACCGTGTCGAGCACGCGGAGCACTGGCTCGGCTGGAGTGTGCGGGAGCCGCAGGGCCGGTTGCGGCTCCAGCTGGCGCTCGCCCTCCGACGCCTGCACCGCCACCCGTCCTGACCGAGCCGATGCGGATTGCACCGGACCGGGGTGGGGCGGGTTTTGGCACAGCAGTTCAGGTTTGCCAGGGTCGCCGGACGGGTACGGGCCCAGCGCGGGAACGCCCGCTGGAGCCTGGGAGGCGGCCATGGAAAGCCGGATCAAGTCACTGGGTCATCCAGTGCACCCGATGCTGGTCATGTTCCCGGTCGCGCTCTTCGTGACCGCAGTGATCTTCGACTTCGCCGACATGGTCGGTGGGCCCGAGTCCCTGGGCGAGGTGGCGTACTGGAACATCCTGATCGGGCTGATCGGTGGCGTACTCGCGGCCGCGGTCGGCGCGGTCGACCTGCTCGCCATCCCGGGCGGCACCCGGGCCAAGCGGATCGGGATCAGTCACGCGGCGGTCAACACTGCGGTGATCCTGCTCTTCGCCGCGATCTGGGCGGTACGGATGGCAGCCGACGATCGCGGGGCCGGTGGCGCGCTGTTCGCCATCGAGGTGGTGGCCCTCGGCTGTGTCGGTCTCGGCGCCTGGTTCGGCGGTGAACTGGTCGACCGGCTCGGTGTCGGCGTCGACACCAACGCCAACCTGAACGCCCCCAGTTCGCTGAGCCCGGCCCCGGCGGACGGAATGGGCCGGATGGGAGACGCCCGATGAGTGAAACCGTGCAGGCGGGACTCGACCGGAGCCGGGAAGCGGTGACCGAGATCGGAACGTCGACCGGGCTCCGTGCGGTCTCCGGGTTCCGGGCCTTCCGTGAAGAACTCGGCCGGATGGTCAACTCGGCCCTGGCCGGGGTCGGCGGCCCGCCCCCGGCGGTGGAACTCGTCGAGAGCGAGGACGGCTGGTACGTCGTCGCCCGGCTTCCCGGGGTCGCCCCCGAGGAGGTCGCGCTCGAAATCGACGGCCGGGACCTCTGCGTACGGGCCCGCTCCGAGGAGGAGGTCAACGCCGACCGGGCCGGGATGCCCGGCACCGGTTCCCGGGAACGCGCCTTCGAACACCGGGTACGCCTGCCCGGCGAGGCGGATCTGGACCGGATCGACGCGGTGATGGACCACGGGCTGCTCACGGTGGCGTTACCGAAGGCGGGGCGCTCGGGCCGCCGTACGATCACGATCGGTCGCCGTTATGCGACGGCCCGCCCCACGACAGGTCGCGCCCCCACCGCTCCGGTCGTCGGTAACCCCGACGACGGACGGGTCGACGGCGGACCCGCCATCTCGGCCGGTGCCGCCGCACGTCGGGTCGGTGAGGCGGCGCTGACCGCCGGCAGCTCGGCCCGCGCCAGCGGTGGCGGCGCACCCACTCCGCTGGGCGATCCGGCCGCCGACCGGGAACTGCACCAGCCGGAGGCCGGGACGGGGCAGCCCACCCGCCGCCAGTTCGGCTGAGCGGCGTACGGGGAGATGGTCGGCCGGGTACGCGACCTGGTGCCGGACGTCGAGCGGATCGCCGTACTCCGGGCCAATGCCCTTGGTGATTTTATTTTCGCGCTGCCCGCCCTGGACGCGCTGCGGGCCGGTTACCCGGACGCCGAACTGGTCCTGATCGGGGCACCGTGGCACGCGGACCTGCTCGCCCAGCGGCCCGGACCGGTGGACCGGGTGCTGGTCGTGCCGCCGGCCGACGGGATCCGGGCCGCCGGTCCGAACGAGCCGGAAACGCCGACCATGGCCGAGTTCCTCGACGCCGCCCGCCGGGAGCGGTTCGACCTCGCCCTCCAGATGCACGGGGGCGGGGCGAACTCGAACCCGGTCGTCGCCGCCCTGGGCGCCCGGATCACCGCCGGTCTGCGGGCCGAAGGCGCACCGGAGCTCGACCGGTGGATGCGGTACGTCTTCTACCAGCCGGAGGTCTTCCGCTATCTGGAGGTCGCCGGACTGGTCGGGGCGAGCCCGGCCACGGTGAGTCCCCGGCTGCACGTCACCCCGGCCGACCTGGCGCAGGCCCACTCGGTGGTCGGTGACCCGGCCCCGGACCGGCCCCGGATCGCGCTGCACCCGGGCGCCAGTGACCCGCGCCGCCGCTGGCCGGCGGAGCGGTTCGCCGAGGTGGCCGAGCGCCTGGTCGCCGACGGGTACGAGGTTTTCGTCACCGGCACCGCGCAGGAACGGGACCTGGCCGACCAGGTGGTGACCGCCGCCCGCGCGCCGGTACGTTCGCTCGCCGGGGAGCTGTCCCTCGGCGGGCTGCTCGGTTTCTACACCGGGTGCGCGGTGGTGGTCGCGAACGACACCGGCCCGGTGCACGTGGCGGCGGCCGTCGGTACGCCGACCGTCGGCATCTTCTGGGTCGGCAACCTGATCAACTGCGCCACGCCGTTGCGGGCCCGGCACCGCCCGATCGGCTCGTGGACCATCAACTGCCCGGAGTGTGGGGTCGACTGCAGCCGGGGGATCTATCCGGCCCGTTCCGGCGAGGACTGCCCGCACCGCGTCTCGTTCGTCACCGACGTACCCGTGGTCGAGGTCCTGGAGGCGGTCACCGACCTGGCGCAGCCGGCGTGAGCGCGCTGTTAGGAAGGGCCCCTGGTACAACGTATAGCGATAACAAGGGGCCCTTCCTTACCTCAGGTGGGTTCGAGGGCGGCCTGGGTTTCCAGCGACGTGGCCTGGGGTTCCAACGAGTGGGGCGCGGGCTCCAGGGTCACGGTGGTGTCGTCGTCGGGCTGGTCGGCGAGGACGATCTCCCACGCCTCGACCTCCCGGTCGGTGACCGTGGTCGGTGCCTCCAGGTGGTAGGCGCCGCTGGGCAGGATGCCGGCGCCGCCGTACCGGGCCATCACCGCGAGTTGCGCGGCGACATCCTCGCCCTGGTGTTTCTCCGGCAGCCGGTGCCAGAAGTCGAAGCCGCCCGAGTCGTGCAGCCGGGCCCGGTCGTAGAGCACACAACCGCCGATCCAGGAGACCTTGTACGCCCGCCACTGGCCGGGCCTCAGCCCGACCGTCTCGGTGACGTGCAGCAGGTTGGCGGCGGGGTGGATCCGGGCCCGGTCCCACTCCGGCGTGCCGGGTCGGACCTCCTCCGGGGTCGGCTGACCGTCCCACTCCTCGTAGTGCCGGTGGGTCTCCGGTCGTACGTCGTCGAGGTAGGAGAGGCCGTGCACCGCGTTGCCGACGAAGCCGCAGCCGAGTTCCTGGATCGCGGTGACGAGCCGGTCGACCGCGTCGGGTTCGAGCCAGACGTCGTCGTCGAGGAAGAGGACGTACCGGGCGCGTGACTGGTCGAGCAGGTACGCCCGGTGTTCGGCCAGCCCGCGCCGGGGCAGCCGCCGGGTCAGCAGCACCGGGTGTCCCCGGTGGCGCAGTACGCGTACGGTCGTCGCGACCGCTGGCTGGCTCCACGGCGGGCCGCCCCCGGACTGGTCGCTGACCACCACTCCGAAACCCGCCGGCCCGTTCTGGGCGGCCAGCCCGGCGAGGGTGACGGCGAGTTCGGCCGGCCGGTTCCGGGTCGGGATGAGGACGTCCAGCAGCCGGTCGGTACGGAACTCCGCCGCGTCGTCCGAGGCCAGCGGCCGGTTCACGACGGGCGGCGGACTCACGACGGGCTACCGGTGAGGAAGGGCCCCCTGTTATCGCTATGCGTTGTACTAGGGGCCCTTCCTTCCGTCGACTGGGCGCGGATCTTCTCGATGATGGCGGAGGTGGAGCGGTCGGGTACGTAACCGAGGGTGCGGACCTGGCCGCCGAGGCGACGTACCAGCGGGGCCTCGGGCACCATCTCGGGCGGGTAGTCGCCGCCCTTGACGTACACGTCCGGTCGGACGGTTTCGATCAGGGCGGCCGGTGAGTCCTCCTCGAAGACCACCACGTGGTCGACGCAGGCGAGCGCGGCGAGCACCGCCACCCGGTCCTCGACCGGGTTCACCGGCCGGTCGGCGCCCTTGAGTCGCCGTACGCTGTCGTCCGAGTTGACCGCCACCACCAGCACGTCGCCGAGCGCGCGGGCCTGGTCGAGGTAGCGGACGTGCCCCCGGTGCAGCACGTCGAAGCAGCCGTTGGTGAAGACCACCGACCGCCCCTCGCGGCGGTGCCCGGCGATCAGCGCGTCCAGCCCGCCGTGGTCGACCACCGCTGGCGGGCGCGTGGCCGCACCGGTCGAGCCGAGAGCGGAGAGCAGATCCTCGCGTACGCAGACACAGGTGCCGGTCCCCGCGACGGTGGTGGTGGCGGCGAGTTGGGCGAGCTGGGCGGCGGTCGGCAGGGGTGCTCCCGCCGCCAGTGCCAGGGTCATCGCGGCCAGGTACGCGTCGCCGGCGCCGACCGCGTGGCTGGCCGGGACCGGGGTGGCGTGGCTGCGTCGGGGTTCACCGTCGGCGCCGCCGACCACCGCGCCGTCGGTGTCCAGGGTCACCGCGACCACGTCCGCGCCGGTACGTTCCCGGAGCTCGGCGAGGTGGGCGCGGGCCATGCCGGCCCGGTCGGTACCACTGGCGACCCGGTCCTCGGTGAAGCCGCGCGGCCGTTCCGGCAGCGGCGGTACGGCCGTCGTGGTCACCACCGTGGGTGTGTCCAGTCCGGACACGTCCGTCGGATCCGGATCCGGCTGGGGCTGCGGCCCGGTGGCGGGTGCGTTGAGCAGTCGGGTGGCCTCGGCGAAGCTCGGCGTCACCACGGTCGGGGCGAGCCCGCGCCAGTAGGCCAGGTCGTGCGCGTCGAGGGCGACCGTGCCGAAGAGGTCGCGGTGCTCGACCAGCCAGCCGCGGATCGGTTCGGGTAGCGCGCCGAGGCCGTAGTCGCAGATCACCAGCGTGGGCGGGTGCCCGGCGACCTCGCGGAGTTCCTCGGTGGCGCTGGCCAGCGCGGCGAGCAGCCGTTGCACCCCGTCGACGCAGAGCCGGTCGTCCCGGTCGCCCTCGTCCTCGCGTACCAGGATCTGGTCGGCGGCGAGCAGCCTTCGTTTGACCGGGGTGCTGCGGCCGCTCTGGGAGACCGTACGGTCCCAGACTCCGGCCCGGTCGAGGCAGTCGTGTAGTTCGTCGCCGGCCACGTCGGCGCCGACCGGTGCCACCAGTGCGGCCCGGCCGCCGAGCGCGCTCAGGTTGACCGCGGTGTTCGCCGCGCCACCGGCTGCGGTGATCCGCCGTCGCAGGGTGAGTACGGGGGCGGGTGCCTCGCGGCAGAGCCGGTCGGAATCGGCGAACCGCCACTCGTCGAGCATCGCGTCGCCGACCACCAGCACGCCACGCCCGACCCAGCTCTCCACCACGTCGGCGAGTCGCCGATCTTCCTCTGCTCCGATCGCCATACCGGCGGGTCCCCGCTGTCGCCGGGGCCAAACCGGACCGCCACCGGCGCCAGGTGGTTCTGGGCGTCTGCGTCCCCGTTCGGGGTTATCCCGGGCTGGTGGCGGGGGTGGCCGCGGCGGCGGCCCAGGCGGCGTCCTCGGCCTCCTTGCGGGCCAGGCCGTCGCGGCCGTCGTAGCGGAGGAACTGCGGCAGCGCGGCGGCGAGGGCGACCGTGCCGACCACGCAGAGCAGGCCGCCGGAGACGATCGAACCGTTCACCCCGAGCCAGCGGGCGGCCAGCCCGGAGCGGAGCTGGCCGAGCAGCGGCCCGGTCGAGTAGGACAGCATCTCGATGCCGGCCAACCGCCCGCGTAGGTGGTCGGGGATGGTCTGGTTCCAGATGATCATCCGGAACAGTCCGGAGACCATGTCGGCGGCGCCGGCCAGGGCGAGCAGGACCAGCGCCAACCAGAGCGAGTCGACCAACCCGAAGGCCAGGATCGCCAGCCCCCACGCCCCGGCCGCCAGCACCACCATCAGCCCGTGCCGGTGCACCTGCCGGGTCCAGCCGGAGCCGAGGGTGGCGAGCAGCGACCCGACCGCCGGGGCGGCGTAGAGCAGCCCGAGCACGGCCGGGCCGCCGAGTTTGCCGGCCATGAACGGATAGAGCGCCTGCGGCATCCCGAAGAACATCGCGTTGATGTCGACCAGGTAGGTGCCGAGCAGTTCGGGGCGGCTGCGGGCGTAGCGCAGGCCGGTCAGCACCGAACGTACCGACGGGCGGTCGGCGGCGGGTGGTGGCGGGACCGCGCGGACCACCGCCAGGCAGGCGAGCGAGACGGCGAAGGTGGCGAGGTCGATCGCGTACACCCAGACCAGGTCGACCGAGGCGATCAGCACCCCGGCCAGGGCCGGCCCGGCGAGCTGCGCGACCTGCATGCGCAGCGAGTTGAGCGCGCTCGCGGCGGGGATCTCGGCCGGGGTGACCAGGCGCGGTGTGAGGCCCTCCAGGGCCGGTCGTTGCAGCCCGTCGACCGCCGCGGTCAGCCCGGCGACCAGGTAGAGCAGCCACAGGTGCGGCTGGTCGGAGAGCGCGTTGAGCAGCAGCACCGCGCAGAGTGCGGTGAGCCCGACCTCGCCGCCGAGGACCAGCCGGCGACGGTCGAGGTAGTCGGCGAGGGCGCCGCCGACGAAACCCATCACGAGCAGGGGTACGAGTTCGACCACCCCGAGCAGGCCGACCAGGAGTGGGTCGTGCGTCATCTCGTACACCTGGTACGGGACGGTGACGTACGTGATGAACGACCCGAACCCGGAGATCCCGGCGGCGGAGAAGACCAACCGGAAGTCCCGGGAGGTACGCAGTGGCGTGAGGTCCAACGCCAGACGCCGGAGCAGGGTGGTGGTCACCTGCGGATGGTGCCGGATCGGGTTGGTCGCGTCGAGTGGGTTTCCCCGCCCGTAACCAGGCATGTTCGGTGGCGGCAGGGGGAGAAAGCACGATGACCACCGCCGAGAACGCCCGACCGGCACTGAGTCGCCAGCAGATTCGGCTGCTGATGACCGGCCTGATGCTGGGCATGCTGCTGGCCGCGCTGGACCAGACGATCGTGGGTACGGCCCTGCCGACGATCGTCGGCGAACTGGGTGGGATCAACCACTATTCGTGGGTGGTGACGGCGTACCTGCTGGCGTCGACCGCCTCGACCCCGCTCTACGGCAAGACGGCCGACCTGTTCGGACGCCGCCCGGTCTTCCTCTTCTCGATCGGGACGTTCCTGGTCGGTTCGGTGCTGGCCGGGATCTCCCAGGACATGACCCAGTTGATCATCACGCGGGCCATCCAGGGGCTCGGCGCGGGCGGTCTGCTGACGCTCGCCTTCACCATCATCTCGGACGTGGTGACACCCCGGGAACGTGGTCGCTACCAGGGGCTCTTCGGCGCGGTCTTCGGCATCGCCTCGGTTGCCGGCCCGCTGCTCGGCGGCTACTTCGCCGAGCACAACTGGCGCTGGATCTTCTACATCAACGTACCGTTGGCGATCGTCGCGATCATCGTCTGCTTCTACGTCATGCGACTCATCCCGTTCAAGCGGCGCCGGCACGCGATCGACTGGCTCGGCGCGTTGCTTCTGGTCGCCGGGGTGAGTGCGATCCTGCTCGCGCTGAGCTGGGGCGGAAACGAGTACGCCTGGGCCTCGCCGCTCATCCTGGGGCTCTTTGCCGTCGGCGCGCTGCTGACCGCCCTCTTCCTGATCCAGGAGACCCGGGTCGAGGAGCCGATCCTGCCGATCGGGCTCTTCCGACGGCGTACGTTCGCACTCGCCAACACCGCCGGCTTCGTCCTCGGCCTGGTGATGTTCGGGTCGATCATCTTCGTGCCGCTCTACCTGCAGTTGGTCAAGGGGGCGTCACCGACCAACAGTGGTCTGCTGATGCTGCCGATGATGGCCGGCATCATCGTCACCTCGGTCCTCTCCGGCCGGGCGATCAGCCGGATCGGCCGGTACAAGTGGTTCCCGGTCGCGGGTGCGGCGATGCTCGTGCTCGGCCTGCTGCTCTTCACCCAGTTGCAGGTCGACACCACGCTCTGGCTGGCGTTCCTCTACATGGTGATCATCGGCATCGGGCTCGGCCTGAGCATGCAGGCGCTGATCCTCGCCGTACAGAATTCGGTCGAGATACGCGACCTCGGCGCCGGTACGTCGGCGATCACGTTCTTCCGGTCACTGGGCGGATCGTTCGGGGTGGCGATCCTCGGCACCCTGCTCTCCACCCGGTTGACCGGCGGGCTGACCGACCGGCTCCCGATGGCGCTGCGCGAACTTCCGCCGCAGCAGCAGGCGCCGCTCGACCCGAGCACCTTCTCGATCAACGAGCCGGCGAAGATCATGGCGTTGCCCGGTCCGCTCCGGCTGGCCGTGCAGGAGAGCTTCGTGAGCGCGCTGCACCTGGTCTTCCTCGTCGCCGGGCTGATCGCCATCGTCGGCCTCGTGGTCAGCCTGCTGGTGCCGAACGAGGAACTGCGCGGACCCGCGCCGAACAACCGGTCCGGCAAGTCGCTGGAGGACGAGACCCACGACGAGGCGGCGATCGACATGGAGTCGAACGCGCAGACGATGATCTGACGCCCGGTCGCGGCCCCGCGCTACCTACTTGAGGATGAGCTGGCCGGTGCGCTCGAACACGGCCAGGTCGTCCAGGGTCTCGAACACCGTGGCGGAGGTCGGGGTGGGCAGGGCCCGGGGCGGGAAGAAGCCGGCGTTGGTCGTCTCGTCGGTGACGGTCAGCAGCTCGCCGGACCAGACGTCGATCCGGAACGCGACCACGAAAAGCTGGTACGTGTCGCCGTACATGTTGGTGAAGGTGCGCTCCGGGCCGGTGTAGAAGGCGAACGGGGTGACCTCCTCCGCCCGTAGCCCGGTCTCCTCCCACACCTCGCGGGCCACGCAGTCGCTGATCGACTCGCCCAGCTCCATCGCGCCGGCCGGCATCGCCCAGTCGCCGTTGTCCGAACGTTCGATCAGCAGGACCTGACCGGCCGCGTCCCGGACCACACCCCGGGCGCCGACGAACATCAGAGTCCGGTCACCGGCCAGGGTCCGGAGCTGGCCAAGGTACGATTCGGCCCACGAAATGCTGCTCATCCGATCACTCTAGGACAGTGGACCGCCCGGTGGCGGCGGCTGCGTGGGGGGCCGGTAAGACTGGACCAACGCCCGACCCGGCCGGTTCTAGCGGATGATCGGTTCGGGTCACGCGAGGGTTTCCAAAATGTGAATTGGGCCACTACTTTGTTTCGCATGCGTAGCACCATGATGGATTTGCCCCTCCAGGTCTCCCGGATCCTCGAACACGGCAGCACGGTGCACGGCAGCTCCGAGGTGGTCACCTGGGTCGGCGCCGACGCTCCCGGCGGGCCGAGCCGCCGGATGACGTACGCCGAGGTCGGAGTCGCCTCGGCCCAGCTCGCGTACGCGCTCCGCGACGACCTCGGGGTGACCGGGGACCAGCGGGTCGCCACCTTCATGTGGAACAACAACGAGCACCTGGTCGCCTACCTCGCCGTACCGAGCATGGGCGCCGTGCTGCACACCCTCAACCTGCGGCTCTTCCCCGACCAGGTCGCGTACATCGCCAACCACGCGTCCGACCGGGTGATCCTGGTCGACAGCACACTGATCCCACTGCTCGCCCGGGTGCTGCCGGAGCTCACCACGGTCGAGCACCTGGTGGTCGTCGGCGGGGGCGACCCGGCGCCGCTGGTCGAGGCGGCGGCGGCCGGTGGCCGGACGGTTGCCGTACACCACTGGGACGACCTGCTGCGGGGCAAGCCCGAGCGGTACGACTGGCCCGAGCTGGACGAGCGGGACGCGGCCGCGCTCTGCTACACCTCCGGCACGACCGGGCACCCGAAGGGCGTCGCCTACTCGCACCGGTCGATCTGGCTGCACTCGATGCAGATCTGCATGGCGGAGGGCTTCGGGCTCGGCCCGACCACCCGTGAGCTCGCCATCGTGCCGATGTTCCACGCCATGAGCTGGGGCATCCCGTACGCGGCGATGATGTCCGGCGCGTCGCTGATCATGCCGGACCGTTTCCTCCAGGGTGCGCCGATCGCCCAGATGATCGCCACCGAGCGCCCGACCCTGGCCGGCGCGGTGCCGACCATCTGGAACGACCTGCTCGGCCACCTGGACGCCAACCCGGTCGACACCTCCTCGCTGCAAGAGGTGATCATCGGCGGATCGGCCTGCCCGCCCGCGCTGATGCACGCGTTCGCCGAGCGGCACGGCATCGACGTGATCCACGCCTGGGGCATGACCGAGATGTCGCCCCTCGGTACGGTCGCCCGCCCGCCGGCCGGCGTCACCGGTGACGAACAGTGGCGCTACCGCTACACCCAGGGCCGGTTGCCGGCCGCGGTCCAGGCCCGGATCGTCGGCCCGAACGGCGAGCTGATGCCCGCCGACGGTGAGGCCGTCGGGGAGGTGGAGGTCCGGGGACCCTGGGTCACCTCCCGGTACGTCGGAGAGGACGAGCCCGACCCGGA
This sequence comes from Micromonospora pisi, assembly GCF_003633685.1. NCBI lineage: Bacteria > Bacillati > Actinomycetota > Actinomycetes > Micromonosporales > Micromonosporaceae > Micromonospora > Micromonospora pisi. Next base: position 4,872,494 of record NZ_RBKT01000001.1, read on the forward strand.
GAAGTTCCGGGACGGTTGGCTGCGTACGGGCGACGTCGGCACCCTCTCCCCGGACGGTTACCTGGTCCTCACCGACCGGGCCAAGGATGTGATCAAGTCCGGCGGGGAGTGGATCTCCTCCGTGGAGTTGGAGAACCACCTGATGGCCCACCCGGCGGTACGCGAAGCCTGCGTGGTCGGGGTGCCGGACGACCGCTGGGACGAGCGCCCGCTCGCCGCCGTGGTACTGCGGGAGGGTGCCACCGCGTCCGCGACCGAACTGCGCGACTTCCTCGCCGAGCGGGTCGCGAAGTGGCAGCTCCCGGAACGGTGGACCTTCATCGCCGAGGTCCCCAAGACCAGCGTCGGCAAGTTCGACAAGAAGCGGATCCGCTCCACCCACGCCGCCAACACCCTCGCCGTCCAGTACCTCGACTCCTGACCCGCCTCGCGGACCAGGCTGTGGTCGTCTACTGCCCCCAGAGGGGCAACGGATGGCCACAGCCCAGGGTTAAGGGCGCCAGCCGGCAGCCTGAAGGGCGGCGCGGAGCTGGGCAATGACTTCGGCGGGGCGGTCCCGGACCACCCAGGCGGGGAAACGCAGGATCCGTACGCCGGAGATCCACAGGTCGTTCTGCCGTCGCATGTCCGCCCACCAGTGGCCCACCTCCAGGTGCTGGCCGCCGTCGATCTCCACGTGCACCCGCCATTCGTCGAAGTAGACGTCGAGATAGCGCCGCCGCCCCCGGGCGTCTGTACGCCGTACCTGCCGGCTCGGCGTAGGCAGGTCGGCTCGCCGGCAGAGCCGCAGGAAATCCGACTCCGGGACCGACGCGGCGCCGTCGCGGGCATCGGTAGCAGCGTTGATGATCAGACGCCGACGACGCACGTTGGGCATTCGAGCCAATACCGGATCCAGATCGGCGGAATTGACCAGTCGCTGCTGGAACCCAGCGGCGACAATGGCCCGCGCCTGATTGTCGGTGGCAGCCCACCGTGCGGCGTCGACCAGTGAACGGGCGGGCATAGTGCACGGCGGCAAGCCGAGTCGGTGCACGTCCGCCGGAAGCAAATGTCGGGTTCGGTGCACCACCACCCCGTACGGCGGGTCGAGATCCTTGCGGCCGGCGGGAATCAGCACATGGAGGGCTTCGCTTCGGTATCCCCGCAGTCCGAGTAACTCCAACGCGGAGAGCCCACCGAGGACCGCCCGCCGCACGCCGAGCACCGCCACCCATCGGAGCTGCTCACGGGTGAGTGGCCCGGTGTGGGCGACGTACACCCCGCGCCCGGCGAGTTGCCACCGGCCGGAGGCGACCCGGTGCCGTACCGCCTTGGGAGAAAGATGTCGCAGGGCCTGACGCCGGTCGAGTACGTCCGACTGTCGGTGCAGCAGGTGGGTCAACGGGTCGGCATCGGGCGCCGGCGGCGGTCGCAGGCCCGGTACGGCATCACGGCGCAGCATCCGCCCACCCTGTCGATCCCACCCCCGCACCGCCACCCCCGTCCCCCAACCTGTGGACAACCCCCGTGATGCCGCCACACCGTGGCCACCTACTGCCCCTGGAGGGGCCATTGACGACCACGGCGAGTTGAATGGGCGGCATGGAGTCGAGTGGGGTGGTGAGGCGGATCAGGCGCGTCGCGGAGGAGGCGGTGGCGGCGGCTGCGGCCGGCGACGCGGCGGCGTACGAACGGGCCGCGACGGAGTTGGCCGCGCGGAATCCGGAGCAGGTCGGGCTGGTGCTCGGCGGGGTGGTCCGGATGCTGCTCGAAGAGGGGCACCCCGACGGGCTGGACAGCGACGACCTGCAGGTGGTGCTGAAGCGGTGCGCCGGTGATGCCCTCGGCTGGTTCCCGGAACTGGACCCGACCGTGCTGGTGCTGCTCCTCACCGCCGCGCTCGGCGTACACCCGTCGGAGGAGGAGGCGCCACCGGTCGAACCGGCGGCGATGGCCCGGCACGCGCCGCTGCTCGTCGCCGACCTGCTCGCGGTCACCGGTCGTCCGCTCGCCGACTACCTGGACGCCGCGCTGGCCGAGATCTTCATCGTGCAGACCATGGAGCTGCCGTAACCCGTGGTGCCCCGGCCGGTTCAGTGCAGCGCGGCGGCGAGCCGCCGGTGCAGTACGGGCGCGGTCGCCGTCGGGGTGTGCAGGACCACCCGCAGCCCCTGATCCGACTCCTGCGCCGCCGAGGCGAGTACGGCCAGCAGGGTGGCGAGCTGCGCGGGCGGCTCGTCGGCGAGCAGGTCGGCGGCGTCGGTCACCACCAGCGTCCGTGGCCCCCGCGTCACGAGGTCGCGCAGGCAGTCCAGCAGCGCGTCCCAGTTGTGGCCGAAGTAGTCGGGGAACGACAGCGCCGTCGCCCAGTCGGTGAACAACCCGGCCCGGCTGCGGTTCTCGGTCCCGCTGACGACCAGCGCATCGGCGGGTGGTGCCGGGTCGGTGGACACGGTCAGCCACGGCGGCAGGTGACGTTCGCCCGCTTCAGACATCATGATCCTCTGGTCAGCCGGTGGTCCGTCGGGCCGGGCCGAGCTCGTCCCGGCCCGGCCCGACGGTACGACGGACTCGGTCAGAGCCGGTAGAAGTCGGCGTAGTGGTTCGGGGTGAACCAGGTCGCGCCGGTGGCCTTGTTGACCACGATCCGGTACGCGTCCCGGGCGGCGCCCTGCCGACGGGGGTAGACGTCGTATTCGTAGTAGGTGGCATTCGTCGGCAGCTGGCCCTCGTAGTTCATGTGCTGACCCCCGGCGTAGTTGGAGAGCCCGCCGCTCCACGAGACCCAGCCTCGGGTGGTGGGGAAGTTGCGGCTCGCCCAGCCGCTGCGGGCGGTACGCGCGTCGGCGCATCGGGAGATGGTGCACGAGCTGTAGACGGCCGCCGACGCGGAGCTGGTGTGTGACGGTGCGACCACGGCGGGTCCGACCAGCATCGCGGCGATCATGGCGGTGAGCAGGGCGAAGCTGGCGAGGAGTCGCTGCGGTCGCGACCGGACAGCCGGGGGGAGCGGGGCGGTGACGGTCATGGTGGCCTCCAGTGCCGGGGGATCCCACGGGGGTGTGCGGGTCGTGATCCATCCTCGGCAGTGAATGCCTACGCCCGAAAGAGGGCCAACGGGAAATTAATCGACGATCTACCATATGTTCCCGCCCCCTTCCGGTGACTCGGCCGGAGGTCGCACCCGGGGTCGAAATGGCGGTCCGTTGCGTCCTCGTCGGCGCCGGGCCGTAAGCTGCACTGGTTTTCCAGTGCGGGGTCCGGCGTTGTCGTGTGACCCGTACCCACCAGCTTCAGGGAGTGAGCCATGCCGGAAAAGGCTGGGCACGACAAGACCGACGACCCGATCGAGGCTGAGCTGACCGAGGGCACCGAACCGGCCGAGGGCGAGGAGCCGGGCGAGGACGCCGAGCCCAGCTTCCTGAACCGGGCCGCCCGGCGCGCCCAGGGCAAGGGTGCCACCCGACAGCAGCAGCCGCAGGGCAAGGGGAAGGCGTCCGGAGGCCGTGGTTCCGTCCAGGGACCGCGCCAGTGGGGCAACCGCCGCAGCGGCTGACCCCGGCGACACTGCCTCGGACACGTACCGGCGGTCGTTACGCCGGTTGTTCCTGGGACGTGCTGATCAGGACCTTGCCGACCGCCGAGTGCTCCACCGCCGTGTGGGCGTCGGCGGCTTCGGCGAGGGGGTAGTAGTGCAGGGGCAGTCCGGCGTCCGCGCCGACCCGGATGCCGCCCTGTGCCGCCGCCGTGGCCACGTCCTGCACGGCCTGGGCCTTCGCCGCCGCCGGCACCTGGTAGACCGTGACGAACTGCCAGCGGGCGTTCGGCGGCATCAGTCGCATCACCGGCAGCGTCAGTTCCTCGCCCCGGAACGAGTAGACGGAGACGACACCGGCGTGCCCGATCACCTGGGCGTCGACCGCCGCGTTCTGGTCGCCGGACACCTCGACGATGGTGTCCACCCCGTGCGGCGCGATCTTCTTCACCTCGGCGACCACGTCCTGCTGCCGATAGTTGATCACGTGTGAGGCGCCGGCGGCGGCGGCGAGCTGAGCCTTCTCCGACGTACTGACCGTCGCGATGACGGTCGCGTCCGCCCAGCGGGCGAGCTGGATCGCCGCGTTGCCGACCGCACCCGCGCCGCCCTGGACCAGCACCACGCGGTCGGCGAGGCTGCCCAGGTCGAGGTGGCGTGGCATGAGTTCCCCGACCGTCAGGCACCGGTGCGCGGTCAGGAACGGAATGCCGAGGGCGGCGCCCATCTCGAAGGGCACCGAACCGAGCAGCACGATCTGGCGGGACGGCACCAGGGTGTACTCGGCAGCCGTACCCCAGGGGCGTCCGGAGGCGGCCTCCCAGACCCAGACCCGTTCGCCGACCAGGGTCGAGTCGACACCCTGACCGGTCGCCTCGATCACGCCCGCCCCGTCCTGACCCGGGATCTGCCAGCCGTACGGCGGTGGGCCGGCCTTGCCGGCCCGGAACTGGACATCGGTGGGGTTGACGCCGGAGAGCGCCATCCGGACCAGTACCTCACCCGAGTCGGGTTCGGGGACCGGCTGGTCGACCAGTTCCAACACCCCCGGTTCACCGGTGCGGGTGTAGACGGCTGCCTTCATGGGGCCTCCCTGGCTGGCGCGGATGCCCCCATTTTTCCTGCTTATGGCCTGCTTTGTTGCTGTTCTCGGTTTGCCGGGACGTGGACCGAGGTGGGACGCCCACTCGCCGGGTTAGCGGTGCGGCGGCCGGGTACCCGAGTTCCTTCGGGGCTTCGGGGAGGGGTTGTGACGTTGCTCTGCACGCTCGAAACGCACGGCGGAACGTACGACAGAACGTACGGCGGAACGTACGGCGGAACGTACGACGGAACGGGCACCGGGGACGCGACGGACCGGAGGGTGGTCCGGTGACCGGCAACCGGATCGGGGACTACGGGTTCCTGGCCGACGGTCGTACCGGTGCGCTGGTCGGACGGGACGGGTCGGTGGACTGGTGGTGCCCGACGCGGTTCGACGGGCCGTCGGTCTTCGCCCGTCTGCTGGACGACAACGGCGGGCACTGGTCAATCCGCCCAGAAGAGGATTTCTCGGTCGAGCGGGCCTATCTCGACGACACCCTGGTGCTCCGTACGGTCTTCCACACCGACGGGGGCAGCGTGGCTGTCACCGACGCGCTCGCGTTCGAGCCCGGTGCGCGGGGCCACCAGATCGGACGGCGTTCCCCCGGCCTGCTGCTGCGTACGGTCGAAGGGCTCTCCGGAAGCGTCCCGCTGACGATGTCCTTCGCGCCCCGCTTCGAGTACGGCCGGGTGACGGCGTACCTGACGGTGGAAGGTCAGCGGGTCACCACGACGGCCGGGGCCACCACACTCACCCTCACCGCGAGCGTGCCGGTCCACCGCGACCACATCGACGCCTCGGCCCGCTTCACCGTCGTCGCCGGCCAGCGGGAGTGTTTCGCGGTGGCGCACTCGCCGACCTACGACGCCGGTGACGGGCAGGCGGCCGGTCCGGACGTGCCGGCGGCACTGGCCGACACCGCCGAGGGCTGGCGTTCCTGGCTGGCCCACCACGACTACCGGGGCCGCTACCGCGACCTGGTCCGGCACAACTCGCTGGTGCTCCAGGGACTGACCTACGCTCCCAGCGGTGCCGTCATCGCCGCGTTGACCACCTCGCTGCCGGAGCAGATCGGCGGGGACCGCAGCTACGACTACCGGTACGCCTGGCTGCGCGACTTCTCCCTGACCATGCGGGCACTCTGGGTGGCGGCCTGCCCCGACGAGGCGGGCCGGCTCTTCGACTGGGTGGCCAAGTCGGTCGGTCGGGTCACCATGGAACCAGTGCCGATCATGTACGGGCCGGAGGGGGAGCGGGACCTCACCGAACGCGCACTCGACACCCTCGCCGGGTACGCCGACAGCCAGCCGGTGCTGGTCGGCAACGAAGCGTGGCGGCAACGTCAGTCGGACGTACTCGGTGAGGTGGTCGACGCGGCCTGGCTGCTGCGGGACTACCTCGACCCGATGCAGGAGTCGGTCTGTCGGCTGCTGCACTCGTTGGCGGACCAGGCGGCGGCCACCTGGCACCTGCCGGACGCCGGCATGTGGGAGGCGCGTGACGCGGAGCGGCACTACATCTCGTCGAAGGTCGGCTGCTGGATGGCGCTGGACCGGGCGGTCCGGTTCGGTGGCCGGATCGGTGGTGCGCACGATGTCGCACGGTGGGCGGGTGCCCGGGACGAGGTCCGTCGCGCGGTTCTGGAGCAGGGCTGGAACGCCGAGGTCGGCGCGTACACGGGGGCCTTCGGGTCCGACCGGCTGGACGCCTCGCTGCTCGTCGTGCCGATCGCGGGCTTCCTGCCCGCGAACGATCCACGGATGTGGGCGACGATCGAGCGGATCGAGCAGGACCTGACCGAGGACGGGCTGGTCCGGCGCTGGGACGGCGACCCGGCGACCTTCTTCCCCTGTTCGTTCTGGCTGGCGAGCTGCCTCGCCCTGGCCGGCGAGCACGACCGGGCCACGCGGCTCTTCGAGTCCGTCGCCGGCCGCGCCAACGACCTGGGCCTGTTCGCCGAGCAGTTCGACCCGCGCGGTGCCGGCCCGTTGGGCAACTTTCCGCAGGCTCTCTCGCACATGGCCCTGATCAACGGGGCCTGGCATCTCACCGAGAACGCGCCCGGCGGCGTGCCTGCCGGCGTCTACACATCGACCGAGGGGGAGAGAAAATGAGCGGACGACTCGATGGCCGGCAGGCCCTCATCACCGGTTCGGACTCGGGCATCGGTCAGGCCACGGCGATCGAGTTCGCCCGGGAGGGCGCCGACGTGGTGGTCCACTACCTGCACGACCACGAGGGTGCGATGCACACCCGGGACATGGTCGAGCAGGCCGGCCAGCGCGCGACCATCGTGCGGGCGGACATCACCCAGGAGGACCAGGTCGAGGCGATGTTCGACCAGGCGCTGATCGAGTTTCCCGACCTGGACGTGCTGATGAACGACGCGGGCGTCGACTCCTCCGGCATCCCGGTCTCCGAGTTGGACACCGACACCTGGGACACCGAGATCCGGACCAACGTCTACGGCGCGTTCTTCTGCTGCCGGCGGTTCGTCCAGCACCGCAAGGAGATGGGCGGAAACGGCAAGATCATCAACATCACCTCGGTGCACCAGGAGACGCCCCGGGTCGGCGGCACCGACTACGACGTGAGCAAGGGCGCGCTGCGTAACCTGACCAACAGCCTCGCCTTGGAGGTCGCCCCGCTCAAGATCAACGTGAACAACATCGGCCCCGGAATGGTTCTCACGCCCTTCAACCAGGAGGCGATCGACAACCCGAAGGTGCTCGAGGAACAGGTGCAGAGCATCCCGTTCCGGCGGGCCGCCGAACCCTCCGAGGTCGCCCGGGTGGCGGTCTTCCTGGCCAGCCCCGACTCCGACTACGTCACCGGCTCGACGTACTTCATCGACGGCGGCCTGATGCAGAACCAGGGTCAGGGCGCCTGACCCCGGCGTCGATCGCGAGGAACTCTCGTCCCAGGCGTCACCGACGGCATCCGGGTTCGTTCTTGACCAGGGTGACCATCCGGTACGCCCATGAATGTAAGACCCTCGCCTGACCGGCAGCCCTCTGCTTGCTGGTCAGGTGAGGGTTTCACCCTGCCCGACCTGAGAGGGGCAAAGCCCGGCAATGAGCGAACACCCCCATCACCTGCCGCCGCGTGGGGAACGATGGCTGCTGCTGGCAACGACGATCGTCGGGGCCCTCGCCGCCCTGATCGGCGCCTGCGCCGGCTGCGGCAGTCTTCTGGTGAACCAGTAGGAGGCCGGGCCCTCGACCGGGCCGGGTCGAGGGCCACCTGCCGACGATCCGGTGGCGGTGGAGCCCGGTGCGCACACCCGGTCCGCCGACGAGCATGCCGATATTGCGATCACCACGTCGATTGCCGACGATACCTCTGACTCTTTGAGGAGGCCGATCGATGCAGGCGGTAGCGGTGACCGCGCAGGGCGGTCCAGAGGTGTTGCAGCTCATTGAGCAACCGGACCCGGTCCCCGGCCCCGGGCAGGTGCTGGTCCGGGTGCTCGCGGCGGTCGTACACCCGGCGGACGTCGCGGCCCGGCTCGGGCTCATCCCCGGGGGGCCGGTCGAACCGCCGTTCCTGCCCGGCTGGGACTTCGCCGGTGAGGTGGTCCAGGTCGGTGACGACGAGGCCGAGTACCGCCCCGGTGACCGGGTCGTCGGCATGGTGCCGTGGTACCGGACCCGAGGCGCGGTCGGCGCGTACGCCGAACTGATCGCCGCCGACACCGGCTGGGTCGTACCGCTGCCGGACGGGCTGAGCCCGTCGGCCGCCGCCACGGTCCCACTGAACGCGCTCACCGCACGGCAGGCGCTGCGGATGATGGCGCTGCCGCCCGCCTCCACAGTGCTGGTCACCGGTGCGAGCGGCGGGGTGGGTGGCTTCGCCGCGCAGCTCGCGGTCCGTGCCGGGCACCGGGTTCTGGCCGTCGCCGGCCGCGACGACGAGGACTGGGTACGCGACCTCGGGGTGGCCCGGGTCGTACCGAAGGATCTCGACCTGGCCGGGATCGGGCCGGTGCCGGCGGTCCTGGACGCGGTGCCGTTGGCCGAGCCGGCCGCGGCGGTGGTCGCCGACGGAGGCGTCCTGCTCACCACCCGGCCCACCCCGCCGGTCGACCCGGCTCGCGGCGTTCGGCAGCAGGTCGTCCTGATCGAGTTCGACCAGGAAGCGCTGCGCGAGCTGATCGTCGACGTCGCCGGTGGACGGCTCCGGACCCGGGTCGCGGCCACGCTGCCCCTGGCCCGGGCGGCCGAGGCCCACCGGATGGTCGAGGCCGGCGGGGTGCGCGGCAAGGTCGTGTTGACTCCGTAGTCTCCGGCCGCTCCGCCCGAGGAGCGCCGGTACGGCACGGATCCGGTACGGGTGACGTCGGTTGCCCGCACCGGATCCGTCACCGGTGGATCAGCCGGCCATGAGGGTGAACTTCTCCCAGGTGCTGATCGTGTCGCGATTGGCGATCAGCGGGTCGGCTCCGTAGTTCTCGGCGCTCACGTACCTGCCGTTCACCTTGGCTCGCAGGCTCACCGTGTTGTCCGAGTTCCTGACCAACGTGAACGTCTCCCACCCGCCGACCGCCGCCCGGTTCGCGATCAGGGGTTTCGCGCCAGCCTCCGCCGCGCTCACGTACATGTTGTTGATCTTCGCGCGCAAGGCGACGTTACCGCCACCCAGATCAACCAGCTCGAACGGTTCCCAGACGCCGACCGCGGCGGCGCCCGCGATCAGGTTGCCGGCACCGGCGCTCGACGCGCTGACGTACCTGTTGTTGATCACGGCTCGGAGGACGACCGTGCTGGTCGGCGTCGGCGTCGGTGTGGGCGTCGGAGTCGGCGTGGGGGTTGGCGTCGGGCTCGGGGGCGGCGTGCCGGTACCCGTGATCACCCGCAGCGCGTCGATCATGCCGACTGTGGTGGCCTTGTTGACGATACGGATCGTGTGCGCCCCGTTGACCAGCCCGTACCGGCTGAACACCACCTGCTGGACCTTGCGGCCTCCGGTGGCGTACAGGTTGACATTGGCCTGGAAGACATCGTCGATGTAGACGTCGACATTGCCCATGTCGCCGTTACGTTCGGTCAGGTACTCGATGCCGGTCCCGATGAAGGTGTACGACGCGGTCGCGCCGACGGTCAAGCTGTGGTGGGTGTCGTCGTTGTAGTCGCCGACCCCGCGCTTGTTGGTGATCCGCCAGTTGTCGTCGTAGGTCAGCAGGGTGTCGTTGACCATCGAACGGTTCGCGTCGAGGCCGAGCGTCGCGGCGGTACCCGTCAAGGTCTTCTCACCCTGGTTGGCCGTGCCGCGCAGGGTGGTGGCCGAGTAGCCCGAGAGCGGCTTGGCGGTGCGCTCGACGACGTAGACGGTGTTCGCCGCGGTGGCGAAGCTGACCTCGGCGGCCGAACTGGTGGCCAGGATGGCGTTGTCCGAGGTACGGCGGACCCGGACCTGCTGACCGCTCCACGGGTTAACCACCCGGGCCTGCTTGCCGTACTGGCTCCGGATGCCGACGTACTTGACCTCGCCGGCCTCACGCTCCGAACTGACCAGGAAACCGTCCTTGGCGAGCAGGGTGAACTTGCCGACGAAACTGGAGTCGGTCGGCACGGCCGGGAAGACCCGGATCTTGTCGTTGTACGACTGCATCAGCGACTCGTTCATCGCCATCAGGTGGACGCCGAGGTATTCGAAGACGCCGTTGTCGTTGACGGTCAGTCCGTTGGGAAGGTGCTGGTAGTTCTGCAGCATCAACTTCATGCCCTGGAACGCCTCGTTACCCATGCCCAGCCGGGCCGCGTGCACGTGGTCGTTCGCCCAGATGTTGTCGTACGGGTGCGGGCGCGTGTTCCAGGTGTTGATCGCGGTCTGCTGGTCGGGGTAGCCGATACCGGTCTGGTCGTTGGGCCAGACCAGCTCCAACGCGACGTTCTCACCGTTGCGGTTCTGCGACGTCGGCAGGTCGTACGGCAGGTAGGTGCCGTTCTGAACCTGGTACGGCGCGAGCTTGTCCACGATCGTCTGCCAGTTGGTCCGCAACCCGGCGTCGAGACCGAGTTGGTTGCTGACCTGAATCGTGATCGGGAAGAGCAGCCGTACGGCGGCCAGGTCGCTGATGGCGTTGCGGACGTCCCAGTACGTCTCACGGGCGTTGGAACTCGCCATGTAGTACTGACCGGTGGCGGCGTCGTACGAGAGCCGGTCCTCGTAGAACTTCACCACGTCCCGCATGAACGGGTACGCGGTATCACGCAGGTACGCCTCGTCGTTGGTGTACCGGTACTGCAAATACATCTGGTAGGCGGCCTCCGGGCCGGTCGAGTAGATGTCGTTGACGAAATCGCTGTTGACGGTGCCGCGGGCGTTGCCGTCCCAGCCCATCGTCTCCGGCACCCAGAGCCCGTCACTGCCGTACCGGGCGGTGGTGTACGACTTCAGCGCGTCGAAGTTGCGGCTGTAGAGCCGGTTGTTCGCGGCCTTCAGCTCGACGTGGTTGGAGGCGTAGAACGAGTGGTAGACAGCGCGCTGGTTCCAGTGCCAATAGGCATTGGTCCACTTTGACTCGTCCTGGGTCGCCCGGAACACGCCGTTGATGAAGTGCATCGGGTAGTTGCCGTAGCCACCGGCGGCGATCATGTACGTCGCGAGGTAGTAGGCGTTTTCCAGGTAGTTGGCGTCACCGGCGGAGTTGGAGTACTGGACGAACGACTTCTCCCAGAACGCGTGCCACCAGTTGCGGTAGTTGTTCAGCGTGGTGCCGTACCCGGTGTTCTTGACCGAGGCGAGCTGGTTGCGGGCCTGGGTGACCGAGTTGAGGCCGGGGGAGTTGATCCGGCTGGCCGCGGTGAACCAGATCGTGTAGCTGGAGGTCGGGGTGATGTTCAGCCGTACCTGCCTGCCGCCCACGACCTGCGAGGTGTAGCTCGCGCCTTCGACGGTGGCGGCCAGGGTGTAGCCGAAGTTGTTCGGGTCGGTCTGGCCCCGGCTGATGCCGACGCCGGCCGTGTCGGCGAAGGTGGAGTACGTGCGCCAGGTGTTCAGGTCCGGCACGTCGGCGATGTTCTGCACCGTGTTCGGGTCCCAGAGGCTCAGGTCGAGCCCGACGCTGGTGACCCCGGGGCGGGTGTCCTCGACGTGGATGCCCATCACCTCGGAGTTGGGCGCGCCCATCACGGTCACCGTGCGGTTGCTGTCGTACTTCGTGGTCAGCGTTCCGTCATAGAGCGACAGCCGCTGCTGGAACGTGGTGTACCCGGTGTCCATCTGCGGGTCGCTGAACAGGTTGACGTTGCCTGCCGCGTAGGCGGACTGTTCGGCGAGGTCCACGCCGGAGACCTGCATCGAGAGGCCGTTCTGGCTCCAGACCATCGCGCCGGTCCGCCCGTTACCGACCGTGAGGCCGCTCAGCGGGTTGGTGTTCGGCCGGTTGTAGACGACGTCGTGCTTCGACAGATAACTGGCGTAGTCGATGTCGAGTGTTCCGGTGCCGGAGTTGAACGCGGTATCCGTCGTCGCCGCCGGTGACGGTTCAGGCGGCACGGCGGCGACCAAGCCACCCGCGAGCAGGGCAACTGCCGCGATACGTAGTGGCGTACCGAACTTCATCTACGCGATCCTTTCGAAATTACCCGCCCGGCGCCGTGATCTGGTCACCGACCGATCAGAACCGGGGTGGTTTCAGGCTGTTGTGCCTGGTGGCAGTCGCGGGGACAGCACCAGTCGGCGGGACCGGTGCCGGCGGCTTGCGCCACCGGCACCGGTCCCGCCGACGTGGGTTGCGAGACCCGTGGAGATCAGAGAATCGTGAGGGTGAACTTCTCCCAGGTGCTGATCGTGTCGCGATTGGCGATCAGCGGGTCGGCTCCGTAGTTCTCGGCGCTCACGTACCTGCCGTTCACCTTGGCTCGCAGGCTCACCGTGTTGTCCGAGTTCCTGACCAACGTGAACGTCTCCCACCCGCCGACCGCCGCCCGGTTCGCGATCAACGGTTTCGCGCCAGCCTCCGCCGCGCTCACGTACATGTTGTTGATCTTCGCGCGCAAGGCGACGTTACCGCCACCCAGATCAACCAGCTCGAACGGTTCCCAGACGCCGATCGCGGCGGCGCCCGCGATCAGGTTGCCGGCACCGGCGCTCGACGCGCTGACGTACTTGTTGTTGATCACCGCTCGCAGTGCGATCGGGCCGGTCGGCAGTGGGTTTCCGCCGACAGGCGGGTTTTCCCCGGCAGGCGGATTCTGCGTGAGGGCCTGCCAGAAGTTGATGTTCAGCGGGCCGCCCAGGAACTCGAGTCGGACGGTGTGGTGCTTCCCGGCGACGAGGGAGAAGGCCCCCGCGTCGATCGTCTGGTAGTTCTGCCAGCCGCCGGTGTTCGGTACGGAGACGGCCGGTCCGGCGACGCCGTCGATGACGAAGCGGAGCTTGGCGTCCGTGTTCGGGGTGGAGACCCGGGCCTTCAACGTGACCGCGTTCTGGAGCGGGATCTCCTGCCACTGCAACCACTCGCCGTTGCTGGTCGAGCCGACGTTCCAACCGCCACCGGTGTCGAGCGATGCCTGGACGTCGAGGTCACCGGCGCGGTACACACCGTACGCATTGCTCGGCGTGCTGTCGCTGTAGCTGTCGGCGGTCTCCGCCTCGACCCGCATGTCGGTCGGGAACGGGTTCCTGGAATAGCGACGCAGGACGTTCAGCATCTGATTGGGATAGTCGACCCGCCGCTCCGCGTACGTCCCGGCGGCCATCCGCCAGACTGCCGCGTTCTCTTCCCAGTCGGTGAAGCCCTCAACGAGGGTTGCCGCCGCACCGCTGTTCACGGTGGTGTTCAGGTTGTTGGCGAACGCCTGGCCATGGTTGGGGTCGATCACCATGTTGGTGGTGTCTCGCACGACGTAGAAGCCGGGCACGGCCACGCCGTAGCTCCGGCCGTTGAAGGTGATGAGCGAACGCCCGCCATTGGGCATGTTGAACCAGGCGTTCGAGCCGTTCGCGACGGTGCTGACCGCCGGGTCCCGCTCCATCCAGGTGCGGTCGAGGTTGAAGAACGGGTCTACCCCGAACTCAGCCTTTGCCCGGTCACGGACGTGCTGCAACATCCTCGCCGAGTTGCCGTCGCCCTGATTGACGAAGAAGCTGTCGCTCAGCGACCACTCGTAGACCACCGGCCTTCCGTCAATCTTGAAGCGCAGGTTGTCCGGTACGCCGGTGAAGAAGGCACGCAGATTGTTGTCCCAGATGTACTTGTAACCGCCCTCGCCGGTGCCGTCCGCGTCGGCGATGTCGAAGGGCGGGTCGTAGCCACCGCGCTTGTGCACGGCCAGGTTCTTCTTGTCGGTCATCGAAGCCGGAGTGTCGTCGAACGCGGCGATCTTGAGCCGGTCGGCGACGCCCCGACGGTTGATCGCGTCGACGAGCTCGGTCAGCAACCGAGGGTCGCCGCCGCCGTTCGGCACCGCGCTTCCTGGGGCGTACCCGCGCAGGACGGGGGCGACGAAGTCGACGCCAGAGGTCACCAGTTCCTCGACGTAGTTGTCCCAGAACTTCGCTCGGTCGCCGCTGGTGACCAGGTACATCGGCAGGTTGAAGATCGTGCTCCCGTTGCCCGGGTAGGAGCCGTTGAGGGTGCCACCACTCAAACCGAACGTCACGCCACCCGGCCCGGTCGCGGTGGCCGTACGACCGGGGAGGCTGGTGCCGCCGGTGACAACCACCGGAGTGTCGGCCGCGGTGGCGGCCGTCGCGGTCGCGCCCAGGGTGCCGGCGGGAAAGATCATGGCGAGACCCAGCATGAGCGCGGCTCGACGGAAATTCCTGTGACTGGGTCGTCCAGGCCCATCTGACATACGTGCTTCCTTTTCTTGCTACTGCGGTCAGCCGGACGCTGATCAGCGATGCCGCTGACAGACCCGACGTCAGCGGAAGTTGCCTCGCTGACGTCGGTGGCCGGTGCACGGCGGACAGGGATCGCTGCCGGAATCGGGTTCCGACGGGCGGAAAGGTCCCTGATGATTACAAGACGTGTCCGGGTCGCGTCCCTCCGGAATAAGCTCTGATACCTCACCGAACCTGAATGGATTGCGCGATCAGGACACACGGTTGACGGCCGTGCCGGTGTATTGGTTCAAAGGTTTCTTGTAACCGATGGTGGGTGGCCTCGCCACGCAGCTCGTGCGGGGCGGGCGGCAAGGTCGTGTTGACTCCGCAGCGAGCAGCGAGCAGCGGGCAGCGAGCAGCGGGCAGCGGGATCGGCGGACGGTGGACGTCAGAGCGCGGCGGCGCCGGCCTCGGCGACGGTCTGGTCCTGGTTGTCGTCACCGCCGCTGACGCCGATCCCGCCGATCACCTTGCCGTCGCGGAGCAGCGGGATACCGCCCGCGAAGATGACCACCCGGCCGCCGTTCGTGGTGTGGATGCCGAAGAACGGTTGCCCCGGTTGTGCGTTGCCGGCCAGGTCCTTGGTCGCGATGTCGAACGCCCGTGCGGTCCACGCCTTGTTGACGCTGATGTCGATACTGCCGATCCAGGCGCCGTCCATTCGGACCTGGGCGAGCAGGTTGCCCCCGTGGTCCACCACCGCGATGTTCTCCGGTTGGCCGATCTCGTTGGCGCGTGCCTCGGCGGCGGCGATCAACCGACGCGCGTCGGCGAGTGTCAGAGCGGACATGTGCACCCCTCGATGTTGATGGCATCCACCGCCGGTTCAGGCGGCCGGCTTCAGTACGACCTTGGAATAGCCGTCCTCGCGACGATCGAACCGGGCGTACGCGTCCGGCGCCTCCTCCAGTGACAGCCGCTTGCTCACCACGAAGCCCGGCTTCGCCCGCCCGGCGATGATCAGGTCCCGCAACTGCTGGTTGTACGCCTTCACGTTGGCCTGCCCGGTCCCCATCCGTTGGCCCTTCTCGAAGAACTTGCCGGCCTTGAAGAGCAGTTCGCCGTGGCGTGAGTGCTCGTCGGGTGCGCCCGGATCCGACGGCAGGTAGAGCCCGACCACCCCGATCCGGCCGGTCGCCCGGACGATCTCCACCAGGCTGTTCAGCACCAGGGCGGGCTGTTCCTCCCCGCCGGTCCCGTGGGCCTGGTAGCCCACCGCGTCGACGCCCTTGTCGGTGCCGTCGCCGTTGGTCTGGTCCAGGATCTGCATCACCGGATCGCCCTTGCTGAAGTCGATCGGGATCGCCCCGATCGACTCCGCCAGCCGCAGCCGCCCCGGCACCCGGTCGACCACGAAGACCTTGGCCGCGCCGATGAGCATCGCGGAGTACGCGGCCATCAGGCCGACCGGCCCGCCGCCCATCACCGCCACGGACTCGCCCGGTCGCACGTCGGCGAGGGCGGTGCCGTGGTAGCCGGTGGGGAAGATGTCGGCGAGCATGGCGAAGTCGTCCTCAAGCTCGTCACCCGGGGGCAGCGCGAGGCAGTTGAAGTCGGCGAACGGTACGCGCAGGTACTCCGCCTGCCCACCTCGGTACGGCCCCATCGCGGCGTAGCCGTAAGCGCCACCGGCGAAGTTCGGGTTGACCGTCAGGCAGAACCCGGTGTTGCCGGCGAAGCAGTTCTTGCAGAACCCGCAGGCCACGTTGAACGGGATCGAGACCCGGTCGCCCTTGCGGACCCGGGCCACCCCGGGGCCCACCTCGGTCACGATGCCCATGTTCTCGTGGCCGAAGACCATGCCCGGTTGCGCCTTGGTCCGACCCTCGTACATGTGCAGGTCGGAACCGCAGATGGCGGTGCTGGTGATCTTCAGGATGACGTCGTTCGGGTCCTCGATGCGCGGGTCCTCGACGTTCTCCACGGTGACGTTGTTCGCCCCGTGGTAGACCACAGCTCTCATCTCGGCTCAGCTCCTGTCCGCACCCGGGATCCTGTTAACGACCCTAGGTCCGGCAGGGGGCACAGAGGCTGGATATGCGGAACGGCGAACGCCGCGCTGAGCTGCGACATTCGCCGTTCCGAGGGTTCCGTGCTCGGTGGCGCGGGGCCTACCGCACGCCGGGTGCGACGTCTACTGCACGCCGAGTACGTCGACCACGAAGCGCAGCGTGCCGCCCGGGGCGCCGTTGGTCGGGTTCTCGCCGTACGCGAGGGCGGCCGGGATGTCGAGCTGGATCCGGCTGCCGACCTTCGCGCCGACCAGGCCCTGGTCCCAGCCCGGGATGACCTGGCCGACACCGAGCTGGAACGTGATCGGCTCGGACCGGCTCCAGGAGGAGTCGAACTCCTTGCCGTCGGCGTAGGTGACGCCGACGTAGTTCGCGGAGATCTGCTGGCCGGCCTGGGCCGCCGGACCCGTTCCCTCGATCAGGGTGGTCGGGGTCAGCTTGGTCACCTCGCCGGTGCCCTTGGCGACTGCTGGCTTCTGGGCCAGTGCCGGGTCGGCACCGTCGGGCAGCGGCGGGAACTCCGCGTTCGCCGGCGGCTGCGCGCCGGGGGCGGCGGGATCGGCCGGGGCGGCGGGATCAGCCGGGGCGCTGGCGCCGGGGTCCGAGGCGACACCGTTGTCCGCCGGGTCGTCCTTGCCGGTGTTGTCCAGGGCGATGAACGCGATGACGATCACGGCGATCACGGCCAGGCCGGCGAGCGCGCCGGCGAGTGCCTGACGGCGGCGCTTCGCGGCCGCGGCCTTCGCCTTGGCGGCCTTGGCCAGGGCGCGCTTCTCGGACTTGGTCAGCGGAGCCTCGTCGCCGGTCACGTTGGCGGGGCGGCTCTGGACCTGATCACTCATGGGTGTCGGCTCCTGCAGAAGAGGTCGGGGCGGGCGGCCTCGCCCGGGGGTGTTCTGATCGAAAGGCTCTGCATACGGTACTCGGCCGGCCGCGATTTGACCCTGGAGCGGGTGATCATTCCTGGTTCGGGCGGCCGGCGTTCCGAGTGCACCGGGCACCGGACGTACGCGCTCCCGCCGGGTGAGGTCCGGCTGGTGGTACGGGCCACGCCGACCCGTCGGCCCGTACGCGGCTCACATTCTCAGGCGGATTTGCGAGTGCTCTTCTTCGCCGGGGTGGCCTTCTTCGCACCGGTCGACTTGGCTCCGGTGGACTTCGCCCCGCCCGATTTCGTACCGGCGGATTTTGCCGCCGTGGATGTGGCGCCGGTCGATTTTGTGCCGGCCGCCTTCTTCTGGGCGGTCTTCTTCGCTGGCGCCTTTGCGGCAGTTTTTGTCGCCTTGGCCGCCTTCGCCGCCTGCTGGGCGGATTTCGCGGCCGAGATCGGCGTGGCCTTGGCCACCCCGCCGCCGGACGGTTCCTCGCCCCGCGCGGCCCGCGCCCGGTCCACCGAGGCGCGCAGCGCGGCCATCAGGTCGACGGCCGCCGCCGGGGCCTCCTCCGCCTCCTCCGGCTGCACCACCTCACGCCCCTCCACCTTCGCGTCGATGACCTCCTGCAACGCCGCCCGGTAGTCGTCGGTGAACGCATCCGGCTGGAACTCCCCGGCCATCGAGTCGATCAATGAGCTGGCCATCGCCAGCTCCGGCGGGCGTACGGAGATGTCCTCGTCGAGGAAGTTGAAGGTGGGGACACGTACCTCGTCGGGCCAGAGCATCGTGTTGAGCAGCAGCACCCCGTCCCGGACCCGCAGGGTGGCGAGCTGTTCGCGCTGGCGCAGCGCCACCTTGACGATCGCGACCCGGTCGGAGTCGATCAGCGCGTCCCGGAGCAGCACGTACGGCTTGGTCGCGGCGCCGTCCGGCTCCAGGAAGTACGCCTTGTTGTAGAGGATCGGGTCCACCTGCTCGGCCGGTACGAACTCCAGCACGTCGATCGCGTGCGAGGTGGTCAACGGCAGTTCGGCGAAATCATCGTCGGTGAGGATCACCATCTCGCCGCCGCCCAGGTCGTACCCCTTGGCGATGTCGTCGTAGCTGACCTCCTCGCCGTCGATCGAGCAGGTACGTTTGTACTTGATCCGCCCGCCGTCGGTCCGGTGCACCTGATGGAAGCGAATGTCTTTTTCCTCGGTGGCTGAATAGAGCCTTACCCCGATGGACACCAGGCCGAATGAGACCGCGCCCCGCCAGATAGCCCGCATTCCCCGCTCCTTTCCCCGGTATTGACCAGGATTGCATCTGGTGGAAGATGGGGCGAGTGTTTCCCTGCGGACCTAGAGTGATGTCGTGCCGGGCGCACCGCTCAAACCGATGCTCGCCACCACCGGGGAGCTGCCCAGCGGCGCCGGCTGGGGGTACGAGTTCAAATGGGACGGCGTACGCGCGCTCGCCCAGATCGCCGGCGGCGTGATCCGGCTCTACGCCCGCTCCGGTACGGAGATCACCGCGGCCTACCCGGAGTTGGCGCCACTGCGCCAGCAGGTGCCGAACGCCCTGCTCGACGGCGAGGTGGTGGTGCTGACCGAGCGGGGGCAGCCCTCGTTCACCGCGCTCGCCGAGCGGATGCACGTACGCGACCCGGGGCGGGCGGCGCGGCTGGCGGCGAGCATGCCGGTGACGTACCTGATCTTCGACGTGTTGCGGCTGGCCGACGTGGACCTGACCGGCCAGCCGTACCAGCAGCGCCGGGCGACCCTCGACGGCCTGGGGTTGGCCGGGGCGCGTTGGGCGGCTCCGCCGGTCTTCCCGGACGGCCCGGCGACCTACGAGGCAGCGGGTGAGCACGGCCTGGAGGGAGTGGTCGCCAAGCGGCTCGACTCGGTCTACCGGCCGGGCGTGCGGTCACCGGACTGGGTCAAGGTCAAACTGGAGGTGACCGGCGATTTTGTGGTCGGCGGCTGGCGTCCCGGTGCCCGCCGGATCGGCGGGCTGCTGGTCGGGGTGCCGGCACCGGACGGTGGACTGATCTTCCGGGGGCGGGTCGGCGGCGGGATCGGGGCGGCGGCCGAACGTGAACTGCTCGACGTGCTGGAACCGCTCCAGGTCCAGACGCCGCCCTTCGCGGAAAGGGTGCCGCGTGAGGATGCCCGGGGCGCGATCTGGGTACGTCCCGAGATCGTGGTCGAGGTGAAGTACGGCCAGCGCACCCCGGACGGGCGGCTGCGGTTTCCGCGGTTGCGCCGGTTGCGCCCGGACAAGACGGCGGAGGATGTCGACGATGCCGGCTGAGAAAGTCAGGGTCGAGGTGGAGGGGCGGAACCTGGAGGTCTCCAACCTGGACAAGGTGCTCTATCCCGGAGTCGGTTTCACCAAGGGCGAGGTGATCGACTACTACACCCGGATCGCTCCGGTGCTGCTGCCGCACCTGCGGGACCGGCCGCTGACCAGGATCCGTTACCCGAACGGGGTGGGCGAGTCGTTCTTCTTCGAGAAGAACGCCCCGGCCAGCACCCCCGACTGGGTACGCCAGGAGCGGCTTCCCGCGCCGGGCTCGTCGAAGGGCCGGGACGAACTGGACTACGTGGTCGCCGACGACCTGCCCACCCTGGTCTGGCTGGCGAACCTGGCCGCGTTGGAGCTGCACACCCCACAGTGGCGGGTGGGCACCCGGCGCCAGGGCGACCCCCGACCGGACCTGATGGTGGTCGACCTCGACCCGGGTGCCCCGGCCGCCCTGGCGGAGTGCTGCGTGGTGGCGGTACGGATGCGCGACCGGTTGGCCGAGGACGGGATCGCCAGCTATCCGAAGACCTCCGGCAAGAAGGGCATGCAGCTCTGTTGCCCGATCGCCGGCAAGCAGTCGGCGGACGAGGTCTCCGCATATGCGCGGCGAGTGGCGGAGGAGTTGGAGCGGGGCGAGCCGAAGCTGGTCACCGCGAAGATGGCGAAGCGGCTGCGCCCCGGCAAGATCTTCATCGACTGGAGCCAGAACAACGCGGCGAAGACGACGGTGGCGCCGTACTCGCTGCGGGCGGGGGCGGTGCCCGCCGCGTCGGCGCCGCTGACCTGGGACGAGGTGGAGGCGGTTACCTCGGGGGAGGTGGGCGCGGTGCGCCAGTTCACCGCCGCCGAGGTCCTGGACCGAGCGCAGGAGTACGGCGACCTGATGGCGGAACTGCTCGTTCCAGGCCCCAAACTGCCTCGCTGACGGCCCTGCTTTCTCGCTGTCTTGCCGGCCGTCGGCGAAGAATATCCGGAGGTCTCGTACACGTTTTTCCGTGTAGCTACATGAGAGAACGTGTACGAAGAAGTCGCTTCACGTCCACGATTCTGGGTTGTCCACAGGGTTGTCCACAGCTGGGTGTGAGTGGGTGGCGGGCGACCGCCGGGCCGGTCACCATCAGTCGATGCCGAACGCCACCCTCGCCCGGCAGTTGGGCTCGCTGCTGCGGCTGGAGCGGGAAGGGGCCGGGCTGACCCAGGCCAAGCTCGCCGTCCGAGCCGATGTATCCCAGCAGTGCGTCTCGCACTTCGAGCGCGGCACCTCGGCACCGACGGCGACCCTGGTCGAGCGGCTCTTCGACGCACTCGGCAAGCAGTTGCGGTTGGAGGTCGAGGAACGCGACGCCGACCTGGACGCCGCGATCGACGCCGCCACCGGCACGGACGACGAAACCGATGACGAAAACAACGACGAACCCGACGTCGTCGAGGCGCTGCTCCACGAGTTGGGCGTGCTGTGGCGGCGGGCGTCGCCGGAGCTGGAGTACCTGATCGACGGCGAGCTCGCCGCGGCACTGCAAGGGCGGCCCACTGCGCTGGTTGACGACCGGTGGCGAGCTACGGGTGCGCCTGCTGCCCCGGCTCCCAGCGCCGGTGCTGGTCCGGACGGGCGGTCGGGAGATGCGGGTGCGGCCGTTGGGTGATGTCGAACGCGACGAACCGCAGATCGCCCGGATCGCCGCCCGAGCCAGGGCCCGGACGGCGACCGGTACGGCGAACGAGTGAACCCGCTCAGTCGATGCTGGGCAGCGGCGGCCCGAGCACGTCGTCGGCGTCGACGATCGTGTAGGCGTACCCCTGCTCGGCGAGGAACCGCTGCCGGTGTGCGGCGTACTCGGTGTCGATCGTGTCCCGGGAGACCACGGTGTAGAAATGCGCCTGCCGGCGGTCCGCCTTCGGGCGCAGCACCCGGCCGAGCCGCTGCGCCTCCTCCTGGCGGGAGCCGAACGTGCCGGAGACCTGGATCGCGATCCCGGCCTCGGGCAGGTCGATCGAGAAGTTACCCACCTTCGAGATGACCAGGGTGGGGATCTCCCCCGAGCGGAACGCGTCGAAGAGCCGTTCACGCTCCTTGTTGGTGGTCGACCCCTGCACGATCGGCGCGTTTAGGAACTCGCCCAACTGGTGCAACTGGTCGATGTAGCCGCCGATCACCAACACCTGGTCGTTGCGGTGCCGGTCGATCAGGGCCTTCACCACCGGCAGCTTGGTCCGGGCGGTGGCCGCCATCCGGTAACGCTCCTCCGGCTCGGCGGTCGCGTACGCCATCCGCTCGGCGTCGGTCAGCGTCACCCGTACCTCGGTGCAGTCGGCCGGGGCGATCCAGCCCTGCGCCTCGATGTCCTTCCACGGCGCGTCGTACCGCTTCGGGCCGATCAGGGAGAAGACGTCGCCCTCGCGGCCGTCCTCCCGGACCAGGGTCGCGGTCAGCCCCAGCCGGCGACGGGCCTGGAGATCGGCGGTGAACCGGAAGATCGGCGCCGGCAGCAGGTGCACCTCGTCGTAGATGACCAGGCCCCAGTCGCGGGCGCCGAACAGGTCCAGGTGGGTGAAGGCGCCGTTGCGGCGCGCGGTGAGCACCTGGTACGTCGCGATGGTGACCGGGCGGATCTCCTTGCGTTCGCCGGAGTACTCGCCGATCTCCTCCTCGGTCAGTGAGGTACGGGCGATCAACTCGCGCTTCCACTGCCGGCCGGCGACCGTGTTCGTCACCAGGATCAGCGTGGTCGCCTTCGCCTCGGCCATCGCCGCCGCGCCGACCAGGGTCTTGCCCGCCCCACAGGGAAGCACCACGACGCCCGACCCGCCGGCCCAGAAGGTCTGCACCGCCTCCCGCTGGTACGACCGCAGCGTCCAGGCCGACTGGTGTCGAGCCGGGTGCTGCTTGTCGGCGGGAACGTCCTTGCCCTCCTCGGCCAGCTCGATCGGGTGCGCCTCACCGTCGACGTAGCCGGCCAGGTCCTCCGCCGGCCAGCCCAGCTTGAGCAGGCCCTGCTTGAGCCGGCCGCGCTCGGACGGGTGGACGATCATGGTGTCCTCGTCGACCTTGGCACCGAGCATCCCGGCGAGTTTCTTGCTCTTCGCCACCTCGATCAGGACCATCCGGTCGAGCGCCCGCAGCACCAGCCCGTGACTCGGGTGGTTGACCAGTTGCAGCCGCCCGTACCGGTCCATCGTCTCGGCGATGTCGACCAACAGGGCGTGCGGGACCGGGTAGCGGGAGTACTTCAACAGGGCGTCCACCACGCCCTCGGCGTCGTGCCCGGCCGCCCGCGCGTTCCAGAGCCCCAGTGGCGTCAGTCGGTAGGTGTGCACGTGTTCGGGGGAACGTTCCAGCTCGGCGAAGGGGGCGATCGCCATCCGGCAGGCGAGCGCGTCCGGGTGATCGACCTCCAGCAGCAGCGTTTTGTCTGATTGCACGATCAATGGGCCACTGCTCACGTTCAGGTTCCTCTCGACAGCGCCGGTCCGGGTTGCTCCCGGGAGACGGCGCGGAACAAGACCCTCAAGTGTTGCACGGTCGGTAACGAATTCCGCCGGACAGATAACGAAGCGAGAAAAGTCTTCACCTCACGCAACATCCCGGACCCCCTGTGCGTCTAGCAATGGGCAGCCGCTCGGGGTGGGACGCCGGATCAACCGCCGACGATCCCTCGCCGAGCGGTGGCTGTGCTGGTCGGCGCCGGTGTAGGTGCGTTCGATCCGTCAGCGGAGCCGGTTGGATGCCCGGGGGACACCCGACCGGTCCGGGTGACGGAAGGCAACGGGGGCGAATGGCTCACCGGCGCCCGACCGGCTCTGCCCCTGTCACCACGGCCTTGCGGGTGCCAGTCTGGTAGGGCCGGGCGGGTCCGCATGGGGAGGCAGCGATGTCCGTGGATCGTGAGCGGGTCGGCCGTGCCACGGTCGTCGGTTACACGCTGGTCGCGATCGGCCTCTTCGGGTGGTTCCTCTTCGGTTGGCTGGTCGAACGGCAGGGCTTCGTCAACTCGGTGGGCGAGTCGGCCGGCACCGCCTTCGCCCTGCTCCTCGTCATCTCGATCGTCGGCACGGTACGGCGCAGCCGGCTCTGACCCGCCACGCCCGTACCGCCCCGCAACGGTTACTCGTCCAGCACCGCCGCCGTGATCCGGTGCAGCGCGAACGTGTGCAACATCTCGGTCCGCTCATCCTCGGCCCGCAGGTAACCCGCGCCGATCGACACCGGCCGGACCAGACGCGAGGTGGTCGCCCCGTGCGCGTCGACGTATCCGACCCAGACCAGCACCTTGTCCCGGATCGCCTGTTGAAGCGTGGCGAGTGCCTGGGTGTGCGCGTGTGCCGTGGTCGCGGCGCCCCCGGTGCGCCCGGCCCCGCCGCGTACGGGATCGGGAGCCCGCCGGGCCGCCCGCGCGGCGGCGTCACCGCGCCGCATCTGCTCGACGATGCCGAGCACCCGGGGGGTGGTCAGCCGTGGGGCGGCGAGCGGGTCGGCGGCCCGGTTGGTCACCGCGACCCGGGCCGGCGCCCGGCGGACCTTCGTCCGGGTGAGCACCACCGCCCCGCTGGCGTCCTCCGGCACCGGCGCGTACCCGGCCTCCCGCAGCATGGTGAGCAGTCGCCCCACCTGGAACGGGGTGGCCAGCACTGTCGGAGCCAGCCGGCGCAGCGACATGGTGCTCAGCCGCCGGTCGGCGACCACCTCGGTCAGCAGCGCCTCGTCGTCGCTGCGGACGTACGCGCCGGCCGAGCCGACCCGCAGCCCGCCGTGCTTGCGCGCCATGTCGTCGACGAGGTACGTCAGCCCCTGCGGCACCGGGGTACGGGACCGCCGCTGGAAGAGCGCGTGCAGGTCGTCGGCGGCGTAACCGGCGTCCAGCGCCCGACGCAGGCTGGTCGCGGTGACCCGGTGGACGCTCGCCCCGCCGGCCGACTCCGGATCGGCCAGCACCTCCAGTTCCGCCGCCAGGGTGGGTTCGGGCGGGCCCGGCACCACGATGCTCAGGTCGGCCTGGAGGAGGAAGTGGTCGACCGGGGCGGGGAGCAGTTCGTCCAGTGCCCGGACCGCCACCGATGCCTCGCCGGTGGATTCGTCGGCTCCCAGCCGTACGCCCAGCGGGTCGTCGGTTCCGGCGGCCACCCGGCTTTCGGCGGTGGCCGAGTCGGTGAGCAGCAGTCGACCGTACGAGGTGATCGCGCCGAGCCCGGTCAGGCCCAACCGGGCCGCCTCGGTGAGCACCTCCCGTTGGGCCACCTCCCGCCCTCGGCTGCGCCGTGGGGAACGCCAGGCGAGCAGTGCCAGCACCTCGTCCACACCGGGTGCGGTCCCCGGATCCAGTCCGGCGAGTACGCCGAGCAGAGCCCGGCGGGCGGTCGGCGTACCGGCCCGTTCGACCTCCGGGGAGAGCGCGGTGATCAATCGGTCCCGGTCGTCGCGCTGCCCGACCAGCCCCGGCTGGCGGGTCATCGCCAGCCAGGCCGTGGCGAGCTGTTCCCAGCGCCGGGCCAGCGAACCGGCACGCCACGCCTCGTAACTCGCGGTGGGCAGCACCTGCTGGTCGGCGCCGGCCCGGGTGGTGGTGGCGCCGGTCAGATCGACCTCGCCGACGAGGCCGGCGGCGTAGGCCACCTCCAGCAGCAGTGCGGTGGTCGACTCGTCCAATCCGACAATCCGGGCGATCCTCCGCAGATCACGTACGCCGACACCGCCGGAGCGCAGCACCGGGGGTGGGTCGGCGGCGACCGCCTCCAGCACCGACTCGGTCTGCCGGACCAGCTCCATCGCCTGGCCGGCGCCGGCCGAGTCGACCGCCTTCGGCTCCCGTAGCGCGGCGGTGCCGAGCGCGGGCGGCAACGGCTGCATCGGACCGAGCGGGCCGGAGTCACGGCGCAGCAGCAGCCCGATCTCGCGGGGAAGTTCGACCGCGGTGCCACCGGTTCCGGCATCGGTGTCCGAGATCGGCACCAGAAGAGCGTTTTCCACCAGCCAACGCACCGGAGAACCGGCACCGGAACCGGCGGCGTCGGGGCCGGTGGCTTCCTCGGTCGGGGTCTCCAGCGCCCTCGGTGGAAGCGTGCCCACCGGAGGGCCGGCGGCGAGCCGGTCCAGGATCGCCCGCGCCGCCGGGGGTGCCGCGAGCACCGTACGGCGCAGCCGGGCCGGGTCGGCGCAGAGCGCCGCGGCGGAGGGGTCCAGGTCCAACGCGGGCCGGCCCAGTCCCGCCGGGTACGGCGAGCTGACCTCGTCCACCCCGGCGACCACCTGGAGGGCGTGCTCCGGCCCGTACAGCAGGAAGAGCGCGCGCAGCCGGTTGAGCGCGCCCCGCACCGCGGCGGGGTCGGCGCCCTGCGCCGGCACCGCCGCGACGGCCAGGATCGCGTCGACCGAGGTGGTGCCGTCGGACGGATCACGAGTCAGCCGGGCGCCGTCGAGGATCTGCAGGGTGAACTGGTCCAGCCCGTCCAGGGCGCGGGCGACCGAGACCCGCGCCTGGGCCCGTGCGGCGAGCGCGGAGAGGTCCGCCGGCACCGGTAGGACCAGGTCGGGACGGAGTTGTAGCAGCGCTGCCAGAGCTTCGTCCGGCAGCGACCGCAGGTGGTCGGCGAGTGAGGTGGTCATCGTCATTCCACGCTAGCCGGCCGGGTGCCGGTGGCGCCCCTCGGTCGGCCGGGTGGACTCCACAGGCCGCCCGGCATGCGACGATGATCGGATGGCGACCACCCCCTCGGTCGGGTTCGACCTTGACATGACCTTGATCGACTCCCGGCCCGGCATCGCCGCCACCTACCGCGAGCTGACCGCCCGGACCGGCGTACCGGTCGACGCGGACCTCGCGGTCAGCCGGCTCGGTCCGCCGCTGCGGCAGGAGCTCTCGTACTGGTTCCCACCGGAAGAGTTGGAATCGGCGGTGCACACGTTCCGGTCGCTCTACCCGTCGTACGCGGTCACCCCGACGGTGCTGCTACCGGGGGCCGCCGAGACGCTCGCGGCGGTACAGGCGGCCGGACTGCGGGTGCTGGTGGTCACCTCCAAGCTCGGCCGCCTGGCCCGGCTGCACGTGGAGCACCTCGGCCTGCCGGTGGACGACGTCGCCGGCGACCTCTTCGCCGAGCAGAAGGCGACCGCGCTGCGGGAGCACGACGCCCGGCTCTACGTCGGCGATCACGTCGCCGACATGACCGCCGCCCGGATCGCCGGGGTGCCCGGCGTCGGTGTCGCCACCGGGCCGTGCGATGTGGATGAGCTGCGGTCCGCCGGGGCGGAGCTGGTCCTCGATGACCTCACCGGATTCCCAGCGGCGTTCTCGGGCCTGTTACGGCTAGCCTTGTGAGGGTCATCAGCCACATACGAAGTTGAGGTCAATCAGGTGCCGACGGGTCGAGTGAAGTGGTACGACGCGGCCAAGGGTTATGGATTCGTCACCAGTGACGAGGGCGGCGACGTGTTCCTACCCAAGAGTGCGTTGCCCGCTGGCGTCACCGATCTCAAGGGGGGTCAGCGGATCGAGTTCGGCGTGGTGGACAGTCGCAAGGGCGCCCAGGCGCATGCCGCCAAACTGCTCGACGCGCCGCCGTCCATGGCGGAACTCCGCCGCCGCCCCGCCGAGGAGCTGCACGGGCTGGTCGAAGACATGATCAAGGTGCTGGAGGCGAAGATCCAGCCCGATCTGCGGCGCGGCCGGTTCCCGGACAAGAAGACCGCGCAGACCGTCGCTCACCTGGTCCACGCGGTCGCCAGCGAGCTGGAGATCTGAGGGGCCGTCGGGGTCAACCCGGCGACCGCGGCCCGGCGGAGCAGGGCGTCCACCGCCCGGTAACCGTCCTCGCCGAGGTCTGCGGTGAACTCGTTCACATAGAGCGCGATGTGCTGGTCGACCACGTCCGGCTCCATCTCCTGCGCGTGCGCCAGCACGTACTCGCGGGTGCCGGCGGGGTCGGCCCACGCCTGCCGTACCGACGCGCGGATCCAGTCCGCCGCGGCCACCGGATCCACGGTGCCGCGGCGGGCCAGGATCGCACCGAGCGGGATCGGCAGCCCGGTGTCCGACTCCCACCACTCACCGAGGTCGACCAGCGCGGTCAGCCCGTGCCGGTGGTAGGTGAAGCGGGCTTCGTGGATCACCAGACCGGCGTCGTAGCGACCGGCCGCGACCCCGGGCATGATCTCGTGGAACGGCACCACCTCGATGCGCGCCGGCTGCTGCCCCTGGGCCCAGAGCCGGAACAGCAGGTACGCGGTGGTCCGGTCGCCGGGCACCGCGACGGTCGCCCCGGTCAGGTCGGTCCGGTCGCCCCGGGTCAGCACCAGCGGCCCGCAACCGCGCCCCAGCGCGCCACCGCACGGCAGCAGCTGGTAGTCGTCGAGCAGCCAGGGCAGGGCGGCGTAGCTCACCTTCACGATGTCGTACGCGCCCTGCTGCGCGGCGGTGTTCGTGACGTCCACGTCGGCGTAGGTCACCTCGACCGGCGGCGCCCCGGGCACCAGACCATGCACCAGGGCATGGAAGACGAAGGTGTCGTTGGGGCAGGGCGAGAAAGCCAGCGAAAGTGCCACGCCTCCCACCGTAAACCCCGGTGGATCGCCGCGACGCGGGGGCCGTACCAGGTCAGTGCAGCGCGGCGGCGGCGCAGCGGAGCGCGTCGAACGCCTCGGTGATCCGCCACGCGCCCCGGTCCCGGGGACCGACCGGGTTGGAGATGGTACGCAGTTCGGCGAAGGGGACGCCGGCCTGCGCGGCGGCGGTCGCCACCCCGTACCCCTCCATCGCCTCGGCCACCGCGTCCGGGTAGCGGGCGGCGAGGGCGCGGGCGCTCTCCGTGGTCCCGGTGACGGTGCTACAGGTGATCACCGCCCCGACGGTGGCCCGGGGCAGCGCCTGCCGCAGCCGCTCCAGCAGTGCCGGGTCGGCGCTGGTGGTCGAGGGGCCGAAGCCCAGTTCGTCCAGGGGCAGGAAGCCGTCCGGTGACTCGGCGCCGAGGTCGGCGGCGATGCTCCGGGTGGCCAGCACGATCGTGCCGA
This sequence comes from Micromonospora pisi, assembly GCF_003633685.1. Classification (NCBI taxonomy): domain Bacteria; kingdom Bacillati; phylum Actinomycetota; class Actinomycetes; order Micromonosporales; family Micromonosporaceae; genus Micromonospora; species Micromonospora pisi. The sequence continues at coordinate 4,901,106 of NZ_RBKT01000001.1, forward strand.
GCGCGGCCCGGTCCGGGAAGCCGCCGCCGATCCCGGCACTGATCACCGCCTGGTACGGGTTCCCGCCCGCCTCGGCGAGGGCGAGCAACCGGGCGGTGCCGGCGGCAGCGGCGGCCGGACCGACCCCGACCGGGGCGACCGTGACCGTGGTGATGGTCAGCCCGGCGCGTACCGCCTCCGCCTCGGCCGGCACGGCGGTGACGATCAGCAGTCCAGCGCTCATGTTCTCGGCTCCCGGGGTTCGCGCGGTTGGCGGGTGTCGTCGCCGACGCCCGGCCCCGGCGCGGCCGACGACGGCCGGTAGATGTGGTAGCCCGGCGGCGCACTGCCCGCCAGGTTGCCGTTCTGTGCCGATGCCGATGCCGATGCCGATGCTGTGGCGGGCTCGGTGACGGTACGCGTCTCGGCCGTCGCCGGCTCCGCCACCCGGTCCCGGGCAGCCTGTTCGGCGGCAGCCCGTTCGGCGGCGGCCTGCTGCTCGCCGGCGGCCTGCTGGTCGGCGGCCTCCTGCTCGGCGTCCGGGATGGCCCGACCGTGCAGTTTCTCGCCCCGCAGCCGCCCCGCGACCACCACCGCGCGTACGGCGGCGAGCGTGGCCAGGCCACTGAGCACCGCGATGCCGACCCGGCCGTCGAACGGGATCAGACCCAGCGCGCCGCCGGCCACGAAGGCCAGCATCAGTGCGGTCTCCGAGTGGGCGAAGGCGCTGGCCCGGGACCGCTCCCGGATCCGTTCCTGGATCGAGGCGTCCACGGCGAGCTTCGCGATGCCGCTGACCAGAGCCGTGACCAGGCAGAGCAGGGCGACCGTGAGCAGGGAGAACCGGACCGTGGCGAGCACCGCCAGCGCGGCGACGATGACCAGGCCGCTGGATTGCAGCGCGATCGGGCGGTGGATGCGCAGCCGGGTGCCGAGCGCGGTGGCGAGGAAGGTGCCGACCGCCAGCGCCCCGCCGACCAGTCCCAGTGCGGCCTGGTCGGAGAGCTTCCGGCCGAGGAGTTCCGTGGTCACGTCGCCGGCCTTGATCGCGAAGGCGAGGAAGAGCAGGAGGAAGCCGTACAGGCCGCGCAGGGTGGCGCCGCCGGCCAGGGCGGCGAGCACAAGTCGCCCGCCCGGTGAGCCCCGTCCGAGGGCCCGCTCCTGGCGGCCCCGCCAGATGGCGCGGATCGGCCGGGGCACCGCCTCCGGCGGCTCGGAGTCGGCCCGGGGCGGCAGTCGCAGCGCGATCACCATGCCCACCAGGAAGATGACCGAGGCCACCCGGAGCGGCCACTGTGGACCGAGCCAGAACGCGGCCAGCCCCAGGGGCGCGACCACGGTGCCGGCGATGGTGCCGTACACGCTGGCGCGGGCACCGGCCTGGGACAGGCCGATTCCCTCGGGCAGCAGCCGGGGGACGGCGGCCGACCGGGCCACGCCGTACGCCCGGGAGAGGGCGAGCACGCCGAACGCGGCCGGGTAGAGCCCGAACCCGTGGATGTAGTCGGAGATCAGCCAGGCCAGGAAGGCGCGGCCGAGCATGGTGGCGGCGAGGGCGTACCGGCGGCCGTGCCGGAAGTGGTCGAGCAGCGGACCGACCACCGGGGCGAGCAGTGCGAACGGCACCATGGTCACCAGCAGGTAGAGGGCGACCTTGCCGCGCGCCTCGCCGAGCGGGGCGTTGAAGAAGATCGTTCCGGCCAGGCCGATCGTGATCAGGACGTCACCGGCACACGAGACGGCGTGCAGGTCGAAGAGGCGCACCATGCCGGTCTCGCCGCCGGCGCCCCGGGTCCGCGCCCGGCCGGCACCCCTGGTGATCCAGGCTCCGCCTCGGAACGTGCCGCGCAGGAGCGCACGGGTGCCACGGATCGTCGTACCGAGGGCGCGCCCGAGGAACGACCCCCTGGGGCGGTTGAACAGCGGCATGTGCACCATCCTCGCCCATCCGGCGCAACCCTGGAGGATGTGCCGGGAGAACGTCTGCGGGGAGTCCCTGCCGGCCCGCCGCTCGGATAGGGAAGAATGAGCGCGTGACCAGGACCGCCAGCGCTCGCGCAGCTCGTCTTGACCAGGTTTGTGCCGCTGCCGTGGAGGTGGCGCGGGCCGGCATCACCGAGGTGGAGTCGGCTGACGTTGGCGCCCACCTGGAGGTTGTTGCTGAGGGTGAACGCCTGGTTACCCATTTCTTTGAATGTCTGCTCGCCGGTTACCGGGGATGGCGCTGGGCGGTCACCGTCACCCGGGTGTCGCGCAGCAAGCAGGTGACGATCTGCGAGGCCGTCCTGCTGCCCGGCCCGGACGCGCTGCTGGCGCCCGGCTGGCTGCCCTGGCAGGAGCGGCTGCAGCCGGGTGACCTCGGGGTGGGCGACCTGCTGCCGACCCCGGCCGACGACGACCGCCTGGTGCCCGGCTACGTGCTCTCCGACGATCCCGCCGTCGAGGAGACGAACTGGGAGCTCGGGCTCGGCCGTTCCCGGGTGATGTCCCTGGAGGGCCGGCTGGAGACCGCCCAGCGCTGGTACGACGGCGACCACGGCCCGGCCGCGCCGATCTCCGCCGCCGCTCCCCGGACCGCCCGCTGCGGGACCTGCGGCTTCTATCTGCCCCTGGCCGGTGCCATGCGCCAGGCGTTCGGGGTCTGCGGCAACTTCTACGCTCCCGACGACGGCCGGGCGGTCAGCGCCGACCATGGCTGCGGGGCGCACTCGGAGACTCTGCTCGACACCCCGGAGACGCCGGTGGACGAGCTGCCGACGATCTACGACGACAACGAGGTCGAGGCGGTCTCGGTGAGCCGGGCGCCGGGTTCGGTGGAGAACGGCGAGCCCGCCGAGCCGTACGGGCACGGCTGACCGACCGCCTGCGGGCGACGTCGGGTCCCCGGGCCTGCCCGGCCACCGGTCAGTGTCGCTGGCCGGCCCGGCGGCGGCGTCGGTTGGCGTCGTGGCGGAGCATCACGGCCAGTCCGGGGAAGCCCACCAGGAAACCGGCGAGGCAGGTCCAGAGCCAGTCCTGATGACCGTGCTCGGTCAGCCAGTCGCGGAAGAAGATCAACAGGACCAGTCCGACCACGGCCCAGATCACCATGCCGCCCACGGCGAACGGGACCATCGGCGGGTCGAGCGGCTCCGGCCGCGGTTGCTGCTGCTCCGGCACGTGATCAGCGTACCCGTGGGCAGGGATCGAGGTTCGTAACCGGAACGAGCTTCCCCGGTAAACGGTCGTCTGGGACGATGCGCCCATCGAACCCCCATGATCGCGATGTGAGGCCCCTGATGACGACCACCTCAGCAAAGGCCGGTGCCCCGCCGGCCACCACACCCCCACGCAACGGCTTTGACCGATACTTCGAAATCTCCCACCGTGGCTCCACCGTCAACCGGGAAATCCGGGGCGGGCTCGCCACCTTCTTCACGATGGCCTACATCGTGGTGCTCAACCCGTTGATCCTCGGCAACGCCGTCGACGGTGACGGGCAGAGGCTGGCCATTCCCGCGCTCGCGGAGGCCACCGCCCTGGTTGCCGGGGTGATGACCATCCTGATGGGTGTGGTCGGCCGGTTCCCGCTCGCGCTCGCCGCCGGGCTCGGGGTGAACGCCCTGGTCGCGTACGAGATCGCCCCGCAGATGACCTGGGCCGACGCCATGGGGCTGGTGGTGATCGAGGGCGTGATCATCGCGATCCTGGTGCTCACCGGTTTGCGTACGGCCGTCTTCCGTGCGGTGCCGACCCAGCTCAAGACCGCGATCGGGGTGGGCATCGGCCTCTTCCTGACCATCATCGGGCTGGTCGACGCCGGTTTCGTCCGCCGGATCCCGGACGCTGCCGGCACCACCGTGCCGGTCGGCCTGGGCATCAACGGCAAACTGGTCACCTGGCCGGCGCTGGTCTTCGTGCTCGGCCTGCTGGTCACCCTCGTGCTGGTGGTACGGAAGGTCCGGGGCGCGATCCTGATCGGCATCGTGGCCTCGACCGTGTTGGCGATCATCGTGGAGGCGATCGCCAACGTCGGCCCGTCGTTCGTGAACGGGGTGCCGAACCCGCAGGGCTGGTCGCTGAACGTGCCGGAGTTGCCGGACACCGTGCTCGCCACCCCCGATCTCTCCCTGCTGGGCAACTTCGACGTGCTCGGTTCCTGGTCGCGGGCCGGCTGGCTGATCGCGTTGATGTTCGTCTTCACGCTCCTGGTCACCGACTTCTTCGACACCATGGGAACGATGGTGGCGGTCGGCCAGGAGGGCGACCTGCTGGACGAGAGCCAGACGCCACCGCGTACCCGGGAGATCCTGCTGGTCGACTCGATCGCCGCGGCGGCCGGCGGGGCGGCGAGCACGTCGAGCAACACCTCGTACATCGAGAGCGCGGCCGGCGTCGCGGAGGGGGCCCGTACCGGGGTGGCGAACCTGGTCACCGGTGGGCTGTTCCTGCTGGCCATGTTCCTGGCGCCGCTGGTCGTGGTGGTGCCGTTCGAGGCCGCGTCAACGGCGCTGGTGGTGGTCGGGTTCCTGATGATGACCGGCGTACGGAGCATCGACTGGACCGACTACGAGATCGCCGTACCGGCCTTCCTGACGATCGTGCTGATGCCGTTCACCTACTCGATCTCGAACGGAATCGGCGCCGGCGTGATCACCTTTGTCGTGCTCAAGCTGGCCCGGGGCAAGGCCGGACAGGTGCACCCACTGCTGTACGGGGTGGCCGGCCTCTTCACCCTCTATTTCCTGCGGGGCCCGATCGAGTCGTTGATCGGCTGACCCGTTCGGGCCGGTTCCGCCCCGCGTGGGTGGCCGGTGGTCGGGCGGGGGAAACTAGCATCGCAGGTACCCCCGCCTGGCCTTGAGCTCGGTGACTGTGGTCATAACAGTGGTCGTTAGCCAGGCTTATTAGCTAGGCTAACTAACGTGACGGAGCGGACGGTGATGGCGCAACGTGTGCCGCCTGCGCAGCTGGCAAGCCTGCTGCGCGACGCGATCACCCGGCTCAATCGACGGGTCCGGCAGTCCCGGCCGGTCGGCGAACTCACGCTGACTCAGTTGTCGGCCCTGACCAGCCTGGAGCTGGCGGGCGCGCTGACGCCTCGTGAGTTGGCCGACACCGAACGGGTGCAGCCACCGACAATGACCAAGATCGTCGCGAAGCTGGAGGAGCGTGGCCTGGTGCGCCGCACTCCCCACCCGACCGACCGACGCCAGGTCATTCTCTCGACGACCGATTCCGGCCGTGAAGTGTTCGCCCAGTTCGAACGGGCGCGCAACGAATGGCTGGGGCACCGGCTCGCCGAGTTGACCCCGGAGGAACGGGAAACGCTGCGGCAGGCCGCGGCGATTCTGCAGAAGGTCGCTCGCGCCTGATCGGCGCCGCGCACCGGGTCCGCTTCGTCCGCTGTGGATGACGCGTACGACCCGGAGGAGGCGCACCCCGAGTGCGGGCAAAACTAGGCACCACGTTCCAGTCCCTGCAGGTCCGAAACTACCGGCTGTTCGCGATCGGTCAGCTCACCAAGCTGATCGGCGTGTGGATGATGTTCACCGCGCAGGACTGGCTCGTACTCGATCTTTCCCACAACTCGGCGACCGCCCTCGGCTGGGTCACCGCGTTGCAGTTCACCCCCGTACTGCTGCTCACCCTCTTCTCCGGCCGGCTCGCCGACCGGTACGACAAGCGCCTGCTGCTCTTCATCGCGAACGCGAGCTGGTGCGTGCTGGCGCTGGTCATGAGCGTGTTGGTGGTCACCGGCGTGATCGAACTCTGGCACGTCTTCGTCTTCGCCGCCCTGCTCGGCACCGCGAACGCGGTCGAGACCCCGGTACGTCAGTCGTTCGTCTCCGAACTCGTCGGCACCTCACTGCTGCCGAACGCGCTGTCGCTCTCGGCGGCGACGTTCAACTCCGCCCGGATCATCGGCCCGGCGGTGGCCGGTGTGGCGATCGCCGTCTTCGACGTCGGACCGGTCTTCATGATCAGCGTCTTCGGCGCGCTCGCGCCGCTGGTCGGCCTGTTCCGGATGCGCGCCGACGAACTGCACCGGGAGGCCCTGCCCCCGATCGAGGAACGCGCCCCCGCCCGGGTCATCGACGGACTCCGGTACGTCCGGGTCCGGTCCGACCTGGTGCTGCCGATGGTGCTCATGTCGGTGATGGGGATGACCCTGTTCAACTTCCAGATCACCCTCGCCGCGCTCGCCAAGACCGTCTTCCACACCGGTGCGGCCTCGTTCGGACTCTTCACCACCGCGCTCGCACTCGGCGCGCTCGGTGGTGCCCTGGCCGGCAGCGGGCGGCGCAGCCGGCCCTCGGTCTGGGTGGTCCTCGGCGCGGCGGTGGGCTGCGCGATCTCCGGCACCCTGGTCGGGCTCGCCACCAGCTACTGGCTGGTGATGGTGCTGCTGGTGCCGGCCGGCTTCCTGATGGTCTACTTCGCCCAGGCGTCCAACCAGCGGGTCCAGCTCGGCGTCGACGCGGCCTTCCGGGGTCGGGTGATGGCCCTCTGGGTGCTGGTCTTCCTCGGCACCAACCCGGTCGGCGCGCCGGTGATCGGCTGGGTCGCCGAGCACGCCGGGGCGAACGCCGCGATCTGGATCGGTGGGCTCATCTCGCTGGCCGCCGCCCTGCTGGCCCTGCTCTGGCAGTTGCGCCACGAGGGTGCCCGGCTCCGCCTGCGGATCGCCCCCCGCCCCGGCCTCTACGTCGTTCCCGCCGCCGACGCCAGCTGACCCGGCAAGCCAGCCGATCAGAAGGAAGGGGCCCTTGTTATCGGATATGGATAGGAAGGGGCCCTTCCTTACCCGAGCGGGGGTGGGCGAGTGTCGTACCGGTCTGATTGGTTGTGGGGATGGAGCAGACGCGCTATCTGGAGTGTCTCGCCGCCGACCACGCCCGGCTGGGGCTCGTCGCGGCAAAGGGCCTGGCCGAGACCGTGCCGAGTTGTCCGGACTGGAGCGTGCGGGACCTGACTCGTCACGTGGCTCAGGTCTACCTGCACAAGGTCGCCTGCATGCGGGCCGGGGCGGCACCCCAGGACTGGCCGCCGGACCTCTCCGCGGAGGAGCCGGCCATGCTGCTCGAACGGGCGTACGCGGAACTGGTGTCGGAGTTCGGCAACCGGACCCCCGGGTCGGCCGCCTACACCTGGTACGAGCCGGATCAGACGGTGGCGTTCTGGATCCGCCGGATGGCGCACGAGACGGTGGTGCACCGGGTCGACGCGGAGCAGGCGGTCGGGGCGTCCATCGCCGACATCCCGGACGACCTCGCTCACGACGGGATCGACGAGGTGCTCCAGGTGATGCTGGAATACGGCACCCGTAACTGGCCGGAGGCGTTTGCCGGATCACTGCCGGACTCCCCGGTCCGGTTGCTTGTCGACGCCGGTGAGCGGAGCTGGCTGGTCGATCTGGGTCCGTCCGGCGCCCAGGTCGGACCCGGGGCCACGGACCAGCCGGTGCACGCGACGATCAGCGGCTCCCCGCAGGAACTGCTGCTCTGGCTCTGGCGTCGCTCACCCGAAGCAGCGGTACGGCGTACCGGTGACCGGGTCGTGGTCGAACACTTCCGCCACTGCCTCGGCCTCGCCACGCAGTAATCGGGCGGCCCCGAGGGCGGACGGCGGCTAGGGTTTCATCGGTGACGCGCCCCGTACGGCGGGGCCTGACGTCGGAGGAGATGGCGGTCATGCACGCGCTCGTGCTGGCACTGGCACTCCTGGCACTGGTCTGTCTTCCGGCGTTGGTGGCCGCGATGATCTGCGCCGACGAGCTGGTGCACTGGCTCGCCGCCGAGTGGGACGCCCATCGGGTGCGGCGGCGGGAGCAGCGAGCCCTGGATCACCTGGAGCGGGCGCTGCGCGCCGAAACAGGCTTCGGCGGCTTCGACCCCGCCGAGCTGGATCGGCCGGGCGGCCCCGCCATCGAACAGGTCGCGGCCGATCTGCGCCGACTCGGCGGTGAACGGCTCGGGCCGCAGCAGAGGTCCCGGTCCGGGCACGGCGACCTGCTGCGGGCGTACGACGACCGCCTTCGGCTCGCCAGCCGGTATCTGGGGGTGGCGGAGCACCTGGCGGACCTGGACGGGCTGGACCGGGAGATCGAACGGGTCCGGGTCGAGGGTGAACTGGAGGCGGCCGGCTTGATGCTGCACCAGGCCGGTCGCCGCCCGTACCCGGAATGGTGAACTGGTGCGACTGTTCGTGGCGATCCAGCCGCCGTCGGAGGCGTTGGACGATCTCGCCGGGATGGTGGACGGGCTGCGGGTCGGTGCCGCGGGGGCGTCCGGGGTCAACGTACGGCTGACCGCACCGGAGGACCTGCACCTGACCGTCGTCTTCATCGGCGAGGTACGGGACGACCAACTGTCCGGGGTCCGTCGCGCGCTCGATCGGGCGGCCGGGAGTTGGCGCCCGCCGCCGGGAACGGGCGGCTCGGTCGAGGTTGTGGGCGTGCCGAGGCTGCGGCTCGGCGGCGGCGGACTCTTCGGGCCGGCAGCCGACGGCGTGCTCTGGGTGGGCCTGCGCGGCGACGTGGACGCGTTGCACGCGGTCAGCCTGGCCGCCCGACGCGAACTCACCGGCTGCGCAATGGCGCACGACCCGAGGCCGTACGTGCCGCACGTCACCCTGGCCCGGCCGGGGCGTCGGCTGTCACCCGAGGACGTCGAGGCCGACCGGGGTGCCCTGGACGGCTACCTCGGTCCGTCCTGGCCCGTGACGGAACTGGTGCTGGTACGCAGCAACCCGCCCGGCCACCGGCGCCGGTACGACCACCTGGCCGCCTGGCCGCTGTAGCCGTACAGGGGAGAACGGGCTGGCCTCGCCGAGCCGCGGGAGTGTGTCGGGTCAGGAGGTTTCGCGGGCAGCGGGGCCGCTGCCGAAGAGCACGTCGTCCCAGCTCGGCAGCCGCTTACGGGGCTTGCCGCTCTGGTCGGCGTTCTCGTTGGTGGCCGCCGGTGTGGTGGTCCGGCGTGGACGCAGCACCGCCAGCGACGGCACCGCCGGAACCTCCTTGGGCAGGTCCGCGTCGTCGTCGAACGCCGACCCCTGACCTCCACCGAGCAGCGCCGCCGCGCCACCGGCGACCGGTCGCGGTCGGGGCGTCTCGTAGCCGGAGTGCGCGGCCGGGGAAACCGGTTCCAGGCCGCGTCCGGCAGTCGACCCGAGTGGACGGTCGAGGGAGGCGAGCAGTGCATCCCGGCCGGCCCGGATCGGATCGCGGGTCGGACGCGGTGGCGCCGTCTGCTCGCTGGCGGGCGCCGGCAGGCCGTGCCCACCCCGGGACGGCTCGACCCGGGACGGGCCGGGCAACCCGTGACCGCCACGCTCCGGCGACGGCTCCTGGCCGAGGATCGGTGTGGGGCGCTCGGCGCAGAGGTACTGCGCCATGTCGTCGTGCGGCGAAACCATCTGCCGCGTCTTGTCGAGGTCCCAGACAGCCTGCGCGGTGGCCTTGCCGGACGGCCAACTGGCGATGATTCGCCAGGTGCCGTCGTCGCGCCGGTAGGCGTCCCAGGAGATCTTCTCGGTGTCGATGCTGTGCTGTGCCAGCCGGCCGTCGACCACCTCGGCGAGCGGAACGCTCTTCTCCGAGTTCTTCAGCCGGGTACGCCGTGCGTGCTGGGCGACCATCGCCCGCTCCTGCAGCACCGGACCGGCGTAACGCAGCACCCGGTCGACCGGGACACCGGCGATCCGGGCCACGTCCTCGGCGGACTCACCGGCCCGGATCCGGGCCTGGATGTCCCGTGGAGAGAGGGAGGCGACCTGGTCGTGGACCGGGGCCACCACCGACAGTGGGGCGCCACCCGGTTCGGTGTGGAGGACTGTGGCCACCCGCTCGTCGATGGGGAGCGCGAGCAGGCGACCCACCTCATCGGCGAGAACCAGGGCCTGGCCGTCCTCGGAGAGGGCGACGAAGCGTACCGGTCGCATCGCGTTGCCTCCGTCCCGCTCGGCACACGCCACGAGCCAGCCACCCGGGCGTCCTCGCCACACGGTACGCCGGTCGGCCCGTCCGTGGGGGATGCCACGCCCGCATGTCGCGGGTGAGCTGCGCGAATGATCAATGACCCGTCGGGGTTCCGACGGACCCGCCCGGACCGGCCGCACGGGTCCGGACGCGTCCATGCTGTACGCGCCCGGACCATCACGATATCCGCGACCGCCCGCCGCCCGCCGCCCGCCGCCCGGTGAGGCGGTGCCGGCGCGGCGAGCCCTGCTAGAGCGAGGCGACCACGTGGTCGACGCAGGCGGTGAGCGCCTCGACGTCGGCCGGCTCGACCGCCGGGTAGAGCGCGATCCGCAGCTGGTTGCGGCCGAGCTTGCGGTACGGCTCGGTGTCCACGATGCCGTTCGCGCGCAGCGCCCTGGCGATCGCGGTGGCGTCCACCTCGTCGACGAAGTCGATGGTGGCGACCACGTTCGAGCGCAGCCCCGGGTCGATCACGTACGGGGTGGCCACCTCGGAGCGCTCGGCCCACCCGTACACGACGGCGGCGCTCTCGGCGGTGCGCTTCGCCGCCCAGGCCAGCCCGCCCTGCGCGTTCATCCAGTCGGTCTGCTCGGCGGCGAGGAAGATCGTGGCCAGCGCCGGGGTGTTGTACGTCTGCTCCAGTCGCGAGTTGTCGATCGCGGTGACCAGGTCGAGGAAGGCCGGGATGTAGCGCCCGGACTGCTTGATCTCGGTCGCCCGGGCGATCGCGGCCGGTGACATCAGCGCGAGCCAGATTCCGCCGTCGGAGGCGAAGCACTTCTGCGGGGCGAAGTAGTAGACGTCGGTCTCGCGTACGTCCACGTCGAGCCCGCCCGCGCCGGAGGTCGCGTCGACCAGCAGCAGCGAGTCCGGGTCGGCGCCCGCCACCCGGCGGATCGGCACCGCCACCCCGGTCGAGGTCTCGTTCTGCGGGGTGCCGTAGACGTCGACGCCAGCCTCGGCGACCAGGGCCGGGGCGGAGCCGGGTTCGGCTTTGCGTACGGTCGGTTCGCCGAGGAACGGGGCGTCCCGGACCGCCTTGGCGAACTTGGCGCCGAACTCGCCGAAGTTGGCGAACTGGGCCCGGTCGCGGACCAGCCCGAAGGTGGCGACCTCCCAGAACGCGCTGGCACCGCCGTTGCCGATGATCACCTCGTAACCGTCGGGCAGGGAGAAGAACTCGGCGATGCCGCGCCGGAGCCGGGCCACCTGGTCGCGTACGGCCGGCTGGCGGTGCGAGGTGCCGAGGTACGTGGTCGCCACCTCGGCGAGCGCGGAGACCGCCGCCGGGCGGACCTTGGACGGTCCGGCGCCGAAGCGGCCGTCGGCGGGTTTCAACTCGTCAGGGATCTGAATGGTCGATGGGTCAGCCACGGTTATCGACGATCCTTCCGATGGGCCGGCGGGCCCGGGAACTGGCGGACGAGGGCTCCGGACCGCGGGCGCCGAGGCGCCGCGAACCGGAATCCATGGATGTCCGGCGACGCTGCCGAGCACCCATCCTCGCACTGTCGAGGTGCTGGGCACGCCACCGTCCCACCTCGGCGGGTCAGCCGGGTACGGAACGACGACGGCCCGTCCGATCAGATCGGACGGGCCGTCGTGGTGTTCGTTCTCACACGTTGTGGACGACCGCGTCCCAACCCTCGACATCGGCCGGCTTGCGGGTGCCCGGACCGGTGTAGCGGGCGGCGGGGCGGACCAGCCGTCCGAGCTTCTTCTGCTCCAGGATGTGCGCGCTCCAGCCGCCCATCCGCGCGCAGGTGAACATGGAGGTGAACATGTGTGCCGGTACCTCGGCGAAGTCGAGTACGACGGCCGACCAGAACTCGACGTTGGTGGCGAGCACCCGGTCCGGCTTGCGTGCCTGCAATTCGGCGAGGGCGGCCTTCTCCAGTGCCTCGGCGATCTCGAAGCGCGGCGCGCCGAGTTCCTTCGCGGTCCGGCGCAGCACCCTTGCCCGGGGGTCCTCGGCCCGGTAGATCCGGTGGCCGAAGCCCATCAGCCGCTCGCCCCGGTCGAGTACGCCCTTGACGTAACCCTCGGCGTCGCCGCTGCGCTCCACCGCCTCGATCATGTGCAGGACCCGGGAGGGTGCCCCGCCGTGCAGCGGGCCGGAGAGCGCGCCGATGCCGGAGGAGATGCAGGCGGCGGCGTCGGCTCCGGTGGAGGCGACGATCCGGGCGGTGAAGGTGGAGGCGTTCAGGCCGTGTTCGGCGGCGGAGATGAAGTACGCGTCGACGGCCTTGACGTGCCGGGGGTCCGGCTCGCCGCGCCAGCGCTTCATGAAGCGTTCGACGATCGTCTGCGCCTTGTCGATCTCCTTCTGCGGCACCGCCGGCAGACCGAGACCACGGGCCGACTGGGCGACGAAGGAGAGTGCGGTCACCGAGACCCGGGCCAGGTCCTCGCGGACCTGCTCGTCGTTGATGTCGAGGAGCTGGTCGAGACCCCAGTACGGGGCGAGCATCGCGACCGCGGACTGGACGTCCACCCGGATGTCGCCGGAGTGCACCGGAACCGGGAACGGTTCGGCCGGTGGCAGGCCGGGACCGAACCGGCCGTCCACGAGTAGGGCCCAGACGTTGCCGAATGAGACCTGCCCGATCAGATCCTCGATGTCAACGCCTCGGTAGCGCAGCGATCCGCCCTCTTTGTCGGGCTCCGCGATCTCGGTCTCGAAGGCGACCACGCCTTCAAGCCCCGGTTTGAAGTCGGACATTTCGCTCTCCTGGATCTGGTTCGTCCGTACACCCGGGGCTCATCGGTGTGACCCGGGAGCTCCTTAGGCGACCCTCAGGGATGTGTTCGTGCCATCTTGCCTGGTGAGTAACTAACTCGCGACCCGGTCTCGATGTGCTGCGCACGACACTTTTCCGGAGCCGGTTCCGCGACGGATTCATCGATCGCCGGCCAATTACCTGACCAGTGCCGGTTCACCCGGGTCCAGGCGGGTGCGCCAGGATGGCCAGGTGACGCCAGACACAGTGCGACCAGCGGGTATTCGCAGCGACTACGCGGTCGACCGGGGGCTCTCCCGGACCGACCTGGCCCCGGACTGGTACACCCAGTTCGACCGCTGGTTCGCCGACGCGGTCGCCGCCGGCCTGCCCGAGCCGAACGCCATGATGCTGGCCACCGCCGACGCCACCGGGCGGCCCAGCGGCCGGACCGTCCTGCTCAAGGGGTACGACGAGCGCGGGCTGGTGTTCTTCACCAACTACGGCTCCCGCAAGGGCTCCGAGGCGCTCGCCAACCCGTACGCCAGCCTGGTCTTTCCGTGGTTTCCGATGTCCCGGCAGGTGGTGGTCTGCGGCGCGGTGGAGCCGGTCGACCGGGCCGAGACCGAGGAGTACTTCGCCAGTCGCCCGCGCGGCTCCCGGCTCGGGGCGTGGGCCAGCCCACAGTCGCGGGTGCTGCCCGACCGGGAGACCCTGGACACCAGTTTCCGGGCGGTCGTGGACCGGTTCGGTGACCAGGGTCCGATTCCGCCGCCGCCGCACTGGGGTGGTCTGCGGGTGGTGCCGGAGACGGTGGAGTTCTGGCAGGGGAGGACCAGCAGGCTGCACGATCGGCTGCGCTACCGTCGAGGCGACGAACAGGGGTGGATCATCGAACGACTGGCACCATGAGTTCCGAGCCGGGTTCCGCGCAGGACTCCGGACAGCTCCTCGAAGACCGGCAGAGCGGTCAGCAGGACCTCGAAGACCGGAAACTCGCAGACAGTAAGCAAGAGAAGAAGCCGTCGCGGTGGGCGATCGACGTACGCCCGCTGCGGGTTCCCGCGTACCGGCGGCTCTGGATCGGCAACGGCGTGTCGATGTACGGCATGCAGTTCACCGCCGTCGCCGTGCCGGTGGAGATGTACACCCTGACCCATGACTCGTTCTGGGTCGGCCTGCTCGGCCTCACCACCCTGGTCCCGTTGGTGATCTTCGGCATCTGGGGCGGTGCCGTCGCCGACGTGGTGGACCGGCGCAAGCTGCTCCTGGTGAGCACCGCCCTGCTCTGGCTGACCACACTCGGTCTGCTGGCCCAGGCGGTGTTCCGGGTGGGCAGCCCGGTGCTGCTGCTCGCCCTGGTCGCGGTCCAGTCGGCCGCGTTCGGGATCAGCTCACCGGCCCGCCAGGCCATCATCACCCGGCTGGTGCCGACCCCGCTGGTACCGGCCGCGCTGACCCTCGGATTCACCACCGCACAGGCGGCCGGGGTGGCCGGCCCGCTCACCGCGGGTCTGATCTTCTCCGCCTGGGCGCCGGAGACCGGCCTGCCGCTGGCGTACGGGGTGGACGCCCTGCTCTTCACCGTCTCGCTCTGGGCCACCTACCGGCTGCCGTCGCTGGCGCCGCTGGCCGAGAGCGAGGGCGGGGAGGTGGACGCGAACGCCCCACCGGCCGCCCGGCGCGCCGGGCTGCGCAGCATCGCCGACGGTTTCCGTTACCTGGCCACCACCCCGGTGCTCCTGCTCTCCTTCGGCATCGACCTGATCGCGATGGTGCTCGCCATGCCCCGCAGCCTCTTCCCGGAGGTGGCGCAGGAGCGGTTCGGCGGGGGAGCGGCGATCGGTCTGCTCTACAGCGCGATCGCGATCGGGTCGGTGCTCGGCGGTCTCACCTCGGGTTGGATCGGCCGGATCGAGCGTCAGGGCCTGGCCCTGGTGGTCGCGGTGGTCGGCTGGGGGGTGAGCATCGCGTTCGCCGGACTGGCGCACCAGCTCTGGCTGGTGGTCGGGCTGCTCGCCCTGGCCGGCGCCGCCGACCTGGTCTCCTCGGTGTTCCGGCAGTCGATGTTGCAGGTCTACGTGCCGGACCGGATGCGGGGGCGGCTCCAGGGGGTCAACATCACCGTGGTGGCCGGCGGTCCCCGGCTCGGTGATCTTCGGGCCGGCCTGATGGCCTCCTCGCTCGGCGTCGGCGTCGCCTGGGTGGGCGGCGGGCTGGCGGTGGTGGTGCTGGCCCCGCTGCTGGCGCTCGCCTTCCCGGCGCTCATGCGCTACCGGGCACCGGCCACGCCCGCCGACTGAGCGCGAACCCGGTCGGATAGCTGCTTCGCTGGTGGCCGGGGTTGCCGGGCGATCGGGCGGCGCGTCGGGCCAACCGATATCGTCCCGGCATGGAGAACGTGGAAACCGGGCCCCGCCCGCTGTCCGGCACACAGTGGACGATCGCGGGTGGCGGCCAGGAGGCCGTCGTGGTGGAGGTGGGCGGGGGACTTCGCGCCTACCGGATCGGCGGGGTGGACTACCTCGACGGGTACGCCGACGACGAGGTCTCGCCGGGCAGCGCCGGGCAGGTGCTCGCCCCCTGGCCGAACCGGATCCGGGACGGCCGGTACAGCTTCGGCGACCGCTCGTACCAGCTGGCGCTGACCGAGCCGGACAAGCACACCGCGATTCACGGCCTGGTCAACTGGCTTCCCTGGCACCTGGTGGAAGAGGCGCCGGACGCGATCACGGTCGCCTGTGAGCTGCCCGCCCAGGTGGGTTACCCGTGGCCGCTGCGGCTGACCACCCGGTGGCAGATCGGCCCGGAGGGGCTGCGGGCCGACCACGAGGTGACCAACCTCGGGGCGCAGGAGGCACCGTTCGGGCTCTCCGTACACCCGTACTTCCGGTTGCCGGGGGTGCCGGTGGAGCAGGTGCGGCTCCGGGTGCCGGGACGCAGCCGGCTGCTGGCCGACGGTCGGCTGCTGCCGATCGGCGCGGTCAAGGTCACTGGCAGTGAGTACGACTTCACCGAGCCCCGGCAGATCGGCGACGCCGTGCTCGACGTCACCTTCGGCGAGGTCGAGCAGGGGCCGGACGGTTCCAGCGTCACCCTCACCGGACCGGGTGCGGAGCCGGCGGTCAGCATCTGGGCCGACCGGGCGTTCGGCTGGTGGCAGGTGTTCACCGGCGACACCCTGACCGGAGACCGGAACCGCAGGTCGGTCGCGGTGGAGCCGATGACGTGCCCGCCGGACGCGTTCCGTTCGGGCCGGGACGTGATCGTGCTGGCGCCCGGCGCGACCTGGCGCGCGAGTTGGGGGATCCGCCCCGGCTCGGCCGTCGCCTGAGCGGGCGGGCCGGCCGGATGGAGTTCGCGCAGGTCGTACGGGCCCGGCGGATGGTGCGCAACTACGACCCGGACCGGCCGGTCCCGCCGGACCTGGTCGAGCGGCTGCTGGATCACGCGGTGCGGGCGCCGTCGGCCGGGTTCTCCCAGGGCTGGGGCTTCCTGGTGCTGGAGACCGCAGCGGACACGGCGCGTTTCTGGTCGGCGACCAGTCCGGACCCCGGCGCCGGGGGACGTTGGCTGACCGGGATGCGCCGTGCCCCGTTGATCGTGGTGCCGCACGCGAACCGGTCGGCGTACCTGGACCGGTACGCCGAACCGGACAAGGGCTGGACCGATCGCGACGAGAGCCGCTGGCCGGTGCCGTACTGGCATGTCGACGCCGGTTTCGCCGCACTGCTGATATTGCTTACCGCAGTGGACGAGGGGCTTGGCGCGTGTTTTTTCGGGATCCCACCGGAGCGCGTCTCCGCGTATCGTGATGAGTTCGGCGTACCCGATGAATTCAGCCCTATCGGGGCCCTGACAATTGGTTATCGGGCACCGGACCACCGGTCGGCCTCGCTCAAGCGGGGCCGTCGTCCGCTCGATCAGGTCGTCCATCGCGGTCAATGGGGTTGACCGTTCGGCTGGTACGTGTCGGACGGGCAGTAACGAAATCGACATCCGGGAACAAACCGCGATCTCGTGGTCGGTCGCTAGGCTGACACGGGCCATCGGATTGGCACCGGCGTCATCGGACGTGGTGGGGCAGGGGCGGAACGGCAGAGCCGGCCCGGCCACGGGGAGGGGAGAGTGCTGTCGTGATCTTCAAAGCGGTTCGGGACGGACGTCCCTACCCGGAGCACGGGTTCACCCTCAAGCAGTGGGCGGAGATTCCGCCGCGCCCGCTTCGGCTCGACCAGCTGATCACGACCAAGCGAGAGCTCGCGCTCGACAAGCTGCTCGCCGAGGACTCCACGTTCTACGGCGACCTCTTCCCCCACGTCGTGCAGTGGAACAACGGCCTTTACCTGGAGGACGGCCTGCACCGCGCGCTCCGGGCGGCGCTCCAGCAGCGCAACCAGATCCACGCCCGGGTGCTCGTCCTGCCGGCGGCACCGTGAGCGCCCCGGTGTCCTCGCTGGACCTGCTCGACCTCGACGCGCTCCTCTCCGAGGAGGAGCGGCAGATCAGGGCGGTGGTACGCCAACTCGTCGACGACCGGGTCCGCCCGCACGTCGCCGGGTGGTACGAGTCCGGTCAGGCGCCGATCCGGGAGTTGGCCGTCGAGTTCGGCAAGGTGGGCCTGCTCGGCATGCACCTGACCGGATACGGCTGCGCCGGCGCCTCGGCGGTCGCGTACGGGCTGGCGTGCCTGGAGCTGGAGGCGGGGGACTCCGGGCTGCGGTCGTTGGTGTCGGTGCAGGGCTCGCTGGCGATGTACGCGATCTGGCGTTACGGCAGCGACGAGCAGAAGCAGCGCTGGTTGCCGACGATGGCGACCGGCGAGACGATCGGCTGTTTCGGCCTGACCGAGCCCGACCACGGTTCCGACCCGGCCTCGATGGCGACCCGGGCCCGGCGGGACGGCACCGACTGGGTGCTGACCGGCACCAAGATGTGGATCACCAACGCGCCGCTGGCCGACGTGGCGGTGATCTGGGCCCGCACCGATGAGGGCATCCGGGGTTTTGTCGTGCCGCTCGACACCCCCGGCGTGAGCACCCGGGAGATCCGGCAGAAGATGTCGCTGCGCGCCTCCTCGACCGGGGAGATCGTGCTCGATGGCGTACGGCTGCCGGCAACCGCCCAACTGCCGGCGGCGAGCGGTCTCAAGGCACCGCTCTCCTGTCTGACCGAGGCGCGGTTCGGCATCGTCTGGGGTGCCCTCGGTGCCGCCCGCGACTGCCTGCGGGTGGCGCTCGACTACGCCGTGCACCGGACCCAGTTCGGTAGGCCGATCGCCGGCTTCCAGCTGACCCAGGCGAAGCTCGCGGACATGGCGGTCGAGTTGCAGAAGGGCTACCTGCTGGCGCTGCACCTGGGTCGGTTGGCCGACGCCGGTGCGCTCCGCCCGGACCAGGTCAGCGTCGGCAAGCTGAACAACGTCCGGGAGGCGCTCACGATCGCCCGTGAGTGCCGGACGATCCTCGGCGCCAACGGCATCAGCGGCGAGTACCCGGTACTGCGGCACGCCAGCAACCTGGAGACGGTGCTGACCTACGAGGGCACCTCGGAGATCCACCAGCTGGTGATCGGCCAGCGGTTGACCGGGATCGCCGCGTTCAGCTGACCGTCCGATGGGGTACAGCTACGGCAGTGGTCGTGTTGTCGCACCCGACCCGTACCGTTTGCGCCAGGAAGACGGTCTGATGAGGACGGTGAGGGCAGATGTCCCGAAGCGGAGATGTCAACGAGCCCACCCGGGAGTTCCCGGAGTACGCGAAGGGTCAGGCCACGCCGGGCGTGCCGGCGCAGGACCGACGCTGGGCGGCGGACGGCGGCGCCGAGGCGGTCGGTGAGCCGACCGCTGGAGACGGCGATCCGGAGCCGACCCGGTCCGATCCGGTGCTCACCTCGGAACGCACCCGTGGACGCGGGCTGTTCTGGCTGGCGGGTGCGCTCGCCGTGGCGCTGGTCCTGGTCCTCGGGGTGCGGGCGACCGGGCTCTGGCCGACCTGGCGCAACCCGTTCGCGCAGGAGACGACCGACCGGAGCCAGCCTCCGTTGCTCAAGTCGATCCAGGACCTGAGCCGTTATGTCGCGGCGGAGGGCAACTTCCAGGTCGTGATCGACCTTCAGAACGACCGGAAGTACGTGCCGGACTTCCTGCTCAACGAACGTACGCTTTTTGTCGGCGCGGGGTCAGTTGAGTCGTATGTCGATTTCGCCCGTATTTCCGACGGCGCGGTGATCGAGTCGGCCGATCGGAAGTCGGTGGAGATCCGGTTGCCCGCGCCGCAACTCGGCGAGCCGAATCTCGACCTTGAGCGGAGCTATGTCTTCGCCGAGGAACGCGGTCTGTTGAACCGGCTCGGCGAGGTGTTCGGCGGAGATCCGAACCGGCAGCGCGAGGTCTACCAGAAGGCCGAGGAGAGCATCGCCGCCGCCGCCCGGGACAGCGGTCTCGGTGACCGGGCGCAGGAGAACACCCGGAAGATGCTTGAGGGTCTGCTCCGTTCGCTGGGCTACGAGAAGGTGACTGTCACCTATACCGCTCCCTGAGCGTAGGACTTCGATGACTCGGTGTCATCGCAGGTCAGGGCGGTACGCCGGGTATTCTCCAAGCGTCCACCGGTGGCGACAGAACACAAACGGGATATGGCGGTAGTATCCAGCGACGTCTTGAGAAGGCGGCCGATGGTGCACCGTGTTGCCCTTGGTCCGCCGGCCCCTCGCCAATCGATACACCGAGAAATCGAATCGGGAGAAACGCCTGTGGCACCTTCTGTTGCCGGAGACGAGATCGAGGTTACCGTCCTGCTTCCGTGCCTCAACGAGGCCGAGACGTTGGAGATCTGCGTCACCAAGGCTGTCCGGGCCCTCGCTGAACTGGGTGTCGTCGGCGAGGTCCTGGTCAGCGACAACGGATCGACCGACGGCTCGCAGGAGATCGCGACCAGGGCGGGCGCGCGGGTGTCGCACGCACCCATCCGCGGCTACGGCGGCGCGTTGCTCAACGGCATCGCGCAGGCCCGTGGCAAGTACGTGATCATGGGCGACGCGGACGACTCGTACGACCTGTCCAACCTTGAGCCGTTCATCCGGGAACTGCGGGCCGGGCACGACGTGGTCATGGGTAACCGGTTCCGTGGCGGCATCGACAAGGGCGCGATGCCGCCGCTGCACCGCTACCTCGGCAACCCGGTGCTCTCCTGGCTCGGGCGGCGTCTGTTCGGGCTGCGCAACGTCGGCGACTTCCACTGCGGCATCCGGGGCTTCAACCGGGACCGCATCCGCGACCTCCAGCTCTGCATGCCCGGCATGGAGTTCGCCTCCGAGCTGGTCGTGCGGGCAGCGCTGAACAACTACGACATCGTCGAGGTTCCGACCACCCTCAAGAAGGACGGCCGCAGCCGCCCGCCGCACCTGCGTACCTGGCGGGACGGCTGGCGTCACCTGCGCTTCCTGCTCGTCTTCGCCCCGCGCAAGACGCTGATCTGGCCCGGATTCGTCCTCACCGTGCTGGGCCTGCTCGGCACCGCGACGCTCTCCTTCGGCCCGCTCCAGGTGGCCGGGGTCGGCTTCGACATCAGCACCATGGTCTACACCTGCCTGGCCGTCCTGGTCGGCGCGCAACTTCTGCTCTTCGGTGTCTTCGCGCTCCTCTACGGGCACACCGAAGGCATCACGACCCAGCAACAGGCGGCCTTCTGGGGCAGGTGGGTCCGGTTCGAGACCTGCACCGCCGCCGGTCTGTTCCTGGTCCTGCTCGGCCTGGCCGGTTCGATCCTCGCGGTCACCGCGTGGGGGACCAGCGGCTTCGGCGAGCAGAACCTCGCCGAGACCCTTCGGGTCGTGCTCCCCTCCTCGACGGTGATCGGCCTGGGCATGACCGTGCTCTTCTCCGGGCTCTTCGCCAGCCTGCTCAACCTGCGTCGGGTCAGCCCGAGCGCGCCGGTCGTCGCGACCCCGACCGACGACGCCCGCAGCGACAGCGACCTCGCGTCGGCGCGGAGCTGAGCAAGCAGTGACGCTCCAGACGACGCCCGGCGAGTCCGGCCGGCCGATCGAGGCCGACCTGATCAAACCCGACGAGGCGGATGTGTCGACCGAAGACCGTGAGCCGGTCACCAAGCCCGTGGCGAAGCCGGCCGAGCCGGCCGAGTCCACCGGGCTGGTGACCGGCCCGGCCGAGCCGGCCGGCTCCGGCCCCGTCGCCGCCGAGGCGACGACGGGGCGTCGGGTGCCGGGCTGGCTGGGCAACAGCGGCACGATCGCCCTGCTCAGCTGGCTGGTGGGGACCCCGGTCGCGGTCGGAATCCCGAAGGTGATCGACCGGAATCCGTTCTCGGCCGGTGCCTCGACCATTCCGCTCGCGGCAGCATTCCTGCTGATCATCGGGGTTTTCCTGCTGGCCCGGCGTTGGTCCGGTGAGGTGGCCGCGGGTCTCGCCGCCGGTCTGGGTGCCGCCTGGACCGTGCTGATGCTGCGTTCCGCTCTGAACGGCACCCCGTTCGGCTTCGCCGGCCTCGTCGGCGACATGGGCCGGATGTCCGCGGCGGCGACCCGCTACACCACCACCATCGCCAGCAGCGACACCCTGGTGCACGGGCTGCCGTCGGAGTACCCGCCGTTCTACGCCTGGCTGATCGGCCGGGCGTCGGTGCTGTTGGACGAACCGGCCTGGCGGCTGCTCGCCGACGCCGAAGTGATCTTCAGTTCCGCCGCGGTGCTCGCCGCGTTCCTCCTCTGGCGCCGGCTGGTCGGTCCCTGGGTGGCCCTGGCGATCTCCGCGCTGACCCTCGCCACCTGGTCGGACCCGCGTAAGGCGTTCGAGGTGCTGACGTTGGCGATCTTCGTACCGTGGGCGCTGGAGGTCTTCGCCCGCCCGACCCGGCGGCGGATGCACTGGCTGCCGGCCGGTCTGCTCGGCGGGTTCATCGTGATCACCTACCAGGCGTGGATGGTCTACGCGGCCATCGGTCTGATCGCCCTGATCGTGATCGCCTGGCGGACCGAGCCGGACCGCTGGGCCTACCTGCGCCGACTGGGCCTGATCGTGCTGGTCTCGTTCGTCGTGGCGTCCTGGTACATCGTGCCCTTCGGCTGGGCCAGCCTGACCGAGGGCGGACAGTCGATCTCCGACCTGTACGTCTCGAGCTCGCTGAACGCCGGGCTCTTCCCGTTCCTCGACGTCAACCCGCTCGGGCTGCTGCAACTGGTCGGCCTGGTCGGCCTGGTGTGGTTGTGGCGCTCGGTCTGGTGGGCCCGCCCGCTGATGCTGCTGGTCATCTCCGCGTACGGCTACCGGTTGATCTCGATGGTCCGGTACGTGCTCACCCAGCACACCGGTTTCATGCACTACACCGCCCGGCTCTACGGGGTGCTGCTCACCATCGCCGGGGTACTGGTACTGGCGCACCTGGTCCCGATGGTGCTGCGGCGGCTGCGGCTGACCCCGCCCCGGCTGGCCGGCGCGGCGCTGCTCGCGGTCATCCTCGCCTGGACGGCGACCGGCTTCACCAACGCCTGGATGCCGGAAACCGGCAGCAAGTACGCGATCAGCGCGCACACCGAACCGCTGCCCGGCGGCGGGTACCCGACGTACGCCCCGAAGGAGGGACGTCGTTCCGGGTTCCCGATCACCCAGGTCGAGCAGGCGGTCGAGGAGGTGCTCGGCCCGGACGCGCAGCCGGTGACCCTCTCCACCGACGACCGGGTCTTCTCGTTCCTGCCCTGGCCGGGCTTCATGGACAACGACCGCACCGCCGGCAGCACGCTGTCCCGCTGGGACGACCGGCTCGCCGAGGTGAAGGAACTGGCCGCGACCAGGGACCCGGCGGCGTTCGCGGCCAAGGCGGCGAACCTCGGCGAGTTCGGGGGGATCCAGGTGTTCGTGCTGAGCGAGCAACCGGACGGCTGGGCCTGGCGCAGCCAGCGCTTCACCCCGGACCAGTTCTCGTCGCAGTACTGGACCGTGATCGACCTGGACAACGTGGTGGTGGCCGTCCGGCGGTGAGCCGGGGCTCCACCGACCCACCGTCAGACCGTTGTGTCGACCGGGGCCGCACCCGCGAGGGGCGGCCCCGGTTCGTCTTCCGGCTACACCCGGGCAACGGTCCCGGAGCCGGTCCCGCCCGGCGGTGCGCTGCCGCCTCAGTTGGCCGCGTACGCCTGCCGCTGGTCCTCGTTCGGCATGATGATCCAGAGCGCCAGGTAGACCAGCACCTGCGTACCGGGCAGGATCAGCGACAGCACGAAGATGAGTCGGACCATTCCGGCGGAGAGGCCGAAGCGGCGGGCCAGACCGGCGCAGACTCCGGCGATCATGCGGTGGTCCCGGGGGCGTACCAGTTTGCGACTCATGGTCGTCGTCTCCCACTCTGCGGCGGTCCGCCGCGTCTCTATCCACCGTACGAACGGACGTCGAGGACGCCGTCCGCCCTGAGGCCGATTCGGTGCACCCGTACCCGTAGGTGCTTACCCCGGTCGGCCGCTCCGGACGCATGCTGGAGAGGACGGGTAGGCTCGCCGATCGGTGCTGGCCTGACCGACGGCAACGGAGCCGATGCGGCAGCGCGGGCGGTGGGAGGAGGATCGATGATCAGCGTCTTCGATCTGTTCACGGTGGGAATCGGGCCATCCAGTTCGCACACGGTGGGGCCGATGCGGGCGGCACGTACCTTCGCCGCCGGGCTCAAGGCCGACGGTCTGCTCGCCGGCACCACCCGCATCCACGCCGAACTGTTCGGCTCGCTCGGCGCCACCGGCCACGGCCACGGCAGTGACCGGGCTGTTCTGCTCGGACTCACCGGGGAGGCCCCCGAGTCGGTCGACCCGGACCAGGTCGACGCGGCGGTGGCGGAGATCCGGGAAACCGGGCGACTGGCCGTGCTCGGCGCGCACACCATCGACTTCGACCCGAACCGTGACCTGGTGCTGCACCGCCGCCGCGCGTTGCCGTACCACCCGAACGGAATGACCTTCACCGCGTACGACGAGACCGGCGAGGTGGTACGCGGCCGGACGTACTACTCGGTCGGCGGTGGGTTCGTGGTGGACGAGGCTGCGGCCGGAGCCGACCGGATCATCGCCGACCCGACCCGGGTGCCGTACCCGTTCAGCACCGGCGCCGAACTACTGCGGGTGACCGAGGAGACCGGTCTGTCGATCAGCGGCGTGATGTTCGCGAACGAGCGGGCCCGGCGGAGCGCCGACGAGATCCGTACCGGCCTGCTGGAGATCTGGCGGGTGATGCAGGAGTGCGTGGAACGGGGCAGCCACCGTGACGGTGTGCTCCCGGGCGGCCTGAAGGTACGGCGCCGGGCGGCGGAGCTGCGGCGGGCCCTGTCGGCGGAGCGCGGACCCGGGTCGACCGGCACCGGTGGGGCCGAGGACCCGCTGCGGGTGATGGACTGGGTGACCCTGTTCGCGCTCGCGGTCAACGAGGAGAACGCCGCCGGTGGCCGGGTGGTGACCGCGCCGACCAACGGTGCCGCCGGCATCATTCCGGCGGTGCTGCACTACTACACCCGGTTCGTCGCCACCGCGTCACCGGACGGGGTGATCCGCTTCCTGCTCGCCGCAGCCGCGATCGGCGTGTTGTTCAAGGAGAACGCGTCGATCTCCGGGGCCGAGGTCGGCTGCCAGGGCGAGGTCGGCTCGGCCTGCTCGATGGCGGCGGCCGGGTTGGCCGAGGCGCTCGGCGGCACCGCCGCCCAGGTGGAGAACGCGGCGGAAATCGGCATGGAGCACAACCTGGGGCTGACCTGCGACCCCGTCGGCGGCCTGGTCCAGATTCCCTGCATCGAGCGGAACGCGGTGGCGAGCATCAAGGCGATCACCGCCGCCCGGCTGGCGCTGCGCGGGGACGGCGTACACACCGTCTCGCTGGACAAAGTGATCAAGACCATGCGAGAGACCGGCGCGGATATGAAGGTGAAGTACAAGGAGACAGCACGAGGTGGGCTCGCGGTCAATGTCATCGAATGCTGAGGAGGCGCGGATCGGCGTCCCTGACGCTTGGAGTGCGGCCGGCACCGCCTACCGAGCGTGCTGACCGACTGCTAACCTATGGCGCGTCAGCGGCCCGTTCAGGCGAGGCCCGCAGCGGCGGTCTGGGTGCCGTGTCCGATTTTCGGCACGAGACGCGGGAGCACAATAGCTGTTAGGGCGGTCGCGGACGGTGACCGGGAGAGGTCAACACGTGATCCGTACCGGACGCGTCGGTGGATCATTCCGGCGCAGCCGCCCTCGATCATTCCTCAGTTCGGGAAGGCGGCCATGACAACGAGCGTCGCGAGTGTGTGGAGCCATCGCAACGCACTGCGGCTGCTGGTCCGGCGGGATCTGGCGGTCAAGTACCAGCAGTCGTTCCTCGGCTATTTCTGGTCGCTGCTCGAACCGCTCGCGATGGGCGCCATCTACTGGTTCGTCTTCGGTGTGCTCTACGGCACAGGCACCCACACCGGTCCGGCGAAGGATTCGTACCCGCTCTTCCTCATCACCGGGATCTTCGCCTGGATGTGGACGAACTCCGCGATCAGCGAGGCGACCAGCGCCCTCACCGGGCAGGCCCGGCTGATCACGACGATGAAGGTCCCCCGCGAGGTCTTTCCGATCGGGCGGGTGATCGGCCGGTTCGCCGAGTACCTCGCCGGTATCCCGGTCCTGGTGGTGCTCGCCGCCTACTTCGGTGAGCTGCACTTCGGCTGGGAGTTGCTGGCGCTGCCGCTCGCGGTGGTGTTGCAGACCATCCTGCTCACCGGCGTCGCGCTGCTCCTGTCGTCGTTGAACGTGCTGCTGCGGGACGTGGACCGGCTGATGCGGCTCTTCACCCGGCTGCTCTTCTACGGCACGCCGATCATCTACCCGCTCCAGCTCGTCCAGGATTCCGGTCTGCCGTCCTGGGTGCGAACGCTGTATGAGCTCAATCCGCTGGTCGGCATCTTCGAGCTTTTCCGCGCTATCTGGTACCCGTCGGAATTCCCCAATGCCTGGCTGCTCTCCGTTTCGGTGGTCGGCAGTCTGGTGCTGTTCTTCGGCGGCTGGTGGGTCTTCCGCCGGCTCGAGCCCGCCGTGCTCAAGGAGCTGTAGTGAGCAAGCCGATCATCGAGGCGCACGACCTCGGCATCCAGTTCGTCCGTGGCCGGCGCCGGCAACTGCGCCTGCGTGAGATGTTCATCCACCGGGGTGGGCGGCAGCCGGCGGCGAACGAGTTCTGGCCGTTGCGCAACGTGTCGTTCGAGGTCCAGGCCGGCGACGCGGTCGGCGTCATCGGCAAGAACGGCACCGGCAAGAGCACACTGCTCCGGTTGATCGCCGGGGTGTTGATCCAGGACGAGGGGACGATCACCGTACGTGGTGAGGTGGCCCCGCTGCTGGAGCTCTCCGCCGGTTTCTCCAACGACCTCACCGGGCGGGAGAACGTCCACCTGGTCGGCTCCCTGCACGGGCTGAGTTCCCAGTACCTCAAGAACCAGTTCGACGAGATCGTGTCGTTCGCCGGGGAGCAGGTCGAGAAGGCCATCGACACCCCGGTACGGCACTACTCGTCCGGTATGAAGGTCCGGTTGGGCTTCTCGGTCATCTCGCACCTCCAGCACCCGATCCTGCTGATGGACGAGGTGATGGCGGTGGGCGACACCGATTTCCGCAAGAAGTGCTACGCCACCATCGAACGGATGCTCGGTGAGGGACGTTCGCTGGTGCTCGTCTCGCACAACGAGAACGACCTGACCCGTTTCTGCAACCGTGGGCTCTACTTCAGCGCCGGCAAGTTGCTGATCGACGGCACCGTCCGTGAGGCACTCGACGCGTACAACAACGTGGTCCGGACGTGACGCTGGCGGTCCTGTTCACCCGTTCTGACCAAACCGGTCCGGTCCCACCGGTCGGCGACGTACCGCCGGTGGACCGGCTGTGTGCCCAGTTGACCCACGCCGGTGCCCGGCAGGTGCTGGTCACCGCCGCACCGGCGGAACTGGCCGAGCTGGCCGAGCGGTCCGACGAGCCGATCCTGATCTGTGCCGACGACCTGGTCGCGCACGCCGCGGTCCTGCGCCACCTGGCCACCAGCCCGGTCGGCCCGACCGTCGCGCTGGTGCTGACCGACCCGCCCGCCGCCGGGCAGACGGTGCTCCGGGAGGAACGCGGCCAGGTGGTCGCGGCCGGCGTCGGCGACGCCCGGGTCGACGCCGCCACCGGTACGTTCGGTGGCGCGATCCGGGTCGGGGTCGACGACCTGCCGATCCTCGCCGCCGCCGCCCGTTCCGCCGCCGCGTCGAGCGGGTCGGGGTCGGTCCCGGACCGGATCTTCGCGGCGCTGGTCGGCACCGACGCCACGGTCTTCAGCCACCGGGTACGGCTCCTCGTCGCGCACCGGGCCACCGACGCCGTCGGGGTGGCCGCCGCCACCTCGGCTGTCGCCTCGGTCGACGAGGACAAGGCCGAGCTGCGGCTCTCGGTCAAGGAGAAGGACGACTTCTTCAGCACGTACTTCGTCAGCACCTGGTCTCCGTACGTCACCAAGTTCTGCGCCCGGATCGGGCTCGGCCCGACCGGGGTCACCGCGTTCTCGGTGCTCTTCGCCGTCGCCGCCGCCGCGCTCTTCGGCCTCGGCGGCCGGTCGGCCGCGGTGCTCGGTGCCGTCCTGCTCTACCTCGGGTTCGTGCTCGACTGCGTGGACGGGCAACTGGCCCGGTACACCCGGCACTTCAGCCCCTGGGGCGGCTGGCTCGACACGATGGCGGACCGGGCGAAGGAGTACGCCGTCTACGCCGGTCTCGCGGTCGGCGTCGACCGGGCCGGCCTCGGCAACGGGTGGACGCTGGCGATCGCCGCGCTCACCCTGCAGACCGCCCGGCACATGACGGACACCTGGTACGGCGCGCTGCACGACGAGGCCGCCCGGCGCCCCCAGCCGGCCCCGGCGGCCGGCGGTGGCCTCGGCAACCGGCTGAGCCAGGCGTCCAACCGGGTGCAGGCGGACACCGGCTCGGTCTCGTACTGGCTCAAGCGGACCATCGTCTTCCCGATCGGGGAACGCTGGGCGCTGATCGCGCTGACCGTGGCCCTGTTCAACCCGCTGGTGAGCCTGGTCGCGGTGCTGGTCTGGGGCGGGCTCGCGGCGGCGTACACGCTGGCCCTGCGGACCCTGCGGGCCCGGTCGATGCGGGTCTCGGTGCTGGCCCGGGTGGACACCACGCTCTACCGCGACGACGGTCCGGTCGCCCGCTGGCTCGGCGCCGCCGGCCGCCGGCTGCTGCCCCGGTGGGCCGGCCCGCTGCCGCTCGCCGTGATCGCGGTGGCGGCCAGCGTCACGCTGCTGGCGTGCGGACTGGCCGGGGTGGGTGACACAGGGCTGCGGGTCGCGGTGATCGTGACCGGCCTGGTGGCCGTGCTCGCGGCCGGGCTGCCGTCCGGGCGGTCGCACGCCGGGGCGCTGGACTGGCTGGTCCCGGCGGCGCTGCGGGCGGCCGAGTACCTCTTTGTGATCGCCGTGGACGTGGCCACCGGAATACCGGGTCCGGTCACCTTCGCGTTACTGTTCGTGTTGGCGTTGCATCACTACGACCTGACCGCCCGGTTGGAGAAGCGGAGCGCGGCGCCCGAACTGCGACCGTACGGGCTGGGCTGGGACGGGCGACTGCTCCTGCTGGTCGCGGTGGTGCTCGCCGGGGTGGCCGCGGCGGGAGAGGCGACGCTCGCCGGATACCTCTTCGTGATCCTGACCCTGGGCGCGGTCAGTGGATGGATGTTGCCGGCGGCGCCGGCGCGTCCGAGCACCGGTGGTGCTCTCGGTGTCGACGGCCGGGCCGTGGTGGTCACGGCGGAGGAGCGGAAGCGATGGCCCTGATCAGCTTTGTCGTGCCGGCCTACAAGGTCGAGGGGTACCTGCGGGAGTGCCTGGACTCGATCCTCGGACAGCCGTTCACCGACCTTGAGGTGATCGGCGTCGACGACTGCTCCCCGGACAGCAGCGGCGAGATCTTCGCCGAGTACGCCGCCCGCGACCCCCGGGTGACGGTGGTCGCGCTGCCCGAGAACGTGGGGCTGGGCGAGGCGCGCAACGTCGGACTGGACCGGGCCCGGGGCGAGTACGTCTGGTTCGTCGACAGCGACGACTGGCTCGCCCCGGACACCCTGCCGACGGTGGCACGACGGCTGCGCGAGACGAACCCGGAGCTCCTGATCGTCGACCACGTCCGGTCGTACTGGGACAACACGGTGCTGCGTAGCGCGATGCCGGAGGTCTTCCCGACCCCGCCGGGCGCGACCACGTTCAGCCTCCGTGAGCGGCCGGAGCTGATCGGCCTGCTGCACACCGCCTGGAACAAGGTGGTCCGCCGGGACTTCCTGGTGGAACTGGGGCTGCGCTTCGGACCGGGCTGGTACGAGGACGTGTCGTTCACGTACCCGCTGCTGCTCGCGGCGGAGCGGATCACCGTACTGGACCTGGTCTGCGTCAACTACCGCCAGCGTCGCTCGGGTGCGATCACCCGTACCCAGGGGGACCGGCACTTCGAGGTCTTCCCGCACTGGCAACGGGTGTTCGAGTTCATGGACGAGTGGGCGCCGCAGATGGACGACCTGCGCCCGTTGCTCTTCCGGCGGATGATCTGGCACTACCTGACCGTGCTCGGCAACGGGAACCGGATCGGCACGAAGCTCCGGCCGGCGTTCTTCGCCCGGATGGTCGACGACTACCGGAGGTGGCTGCCGGCCGGCGGTTACCCGGTGCCGGCCGGTCCCGAAGGGGTCAAGCACCGGCTGGTGGCGCAGGGCAGGTGGCGTACGTTCAGCGCGCTGCGCACCGCGTACCAGTTCCGGGGCCGGCTGCGCGACGGAGCCGGCGCCGGCAAGCGGGCGGTGGTGCCCCGGCTGCGCCGTGCCGCCCGGGCCGGACGTGACGGGGCCCTGCGGACCTACTACCAGGTCCAGCTGCGTCTGCCGATCGACCAGTCGTTGGCCCTGTACGCGGCCTACTGGTACCGCGGTTACGCCTGCAACCCGGCGGCGATCCACGCCAAGGCCGCCGAACTGGCCCCGCACATCCGGGGCGTCTTCGTGGTACGCCGGGACCGGGTGTCGAGCCTGCCGCCCGGGGTGGCGTACGTGGTGGCCGGATCGGCCGCCTACTACCGGGCGCTGGCGCGGGCGAAGTGGCTGGTGAACAACGTCAACTTCCCGGATTTCGTGGTGAAGCGGCGCGGCTCGGTGCACATCCAGACGCACCACGGCACCCCGGTCAAGGTGATGGGACTGGACCAGCAGCGGTACCCGACCGGCGCGGTCGGCATGGAGTTCCCGAAGCTGCTGCGCCGGATCGACCGCTGGGACTTCAGCGTTAGCTCCAACACCTTCTCCACCCAGATGTGGGACCGCGCCTACCCGGCCAACTACACGGCGCTCAACACCGGCTACCCGCGTAACGACCGGCTCGCCAACGCCACCGCCGAGGAGGTCGCGGCGATCCGGGCCGGACTCGGCTTCGGCCCCGAGGACCGGGTGGTGCTCTACGCGCCGACCCACCGGGAGCACCTGCCCGGCTACCGGCCGCCGTTCGACGCGGCCGAGTTCGTCGAGGCGCTCGGGCCGCAGACCCGGCTGATGATGCGCAGCCACTACTTCCACGACCGGGACGTGGCCGGCACGGTCAGCGTCGCCGGCCGGGTGCGGGACATGAGCGCCCACCCGTCGGTCGAGGATCTCTACCTCGCCGCCGACGTGCTGATCACGGACTACTCGTCGGCCATGTTCGACTACGGGACACTGGACCGGCCGATCGTCATCTACGCTCCCGACTGGGACGCGTACCGGCTCGCCCGCGGGGTGTACTTCGACGTCACCGCCGAGCCACCGGGAGCGGTCGCCAGGTCCTTCCCGGATCTGCTCGACCTGTTCCGTGGTGGTGCGGTCGACAACGACGCGGCGGCCAAGGCCCGCGCCCATTTCCGGGCACGGTTCTGTGTCCTGGACGACGGCCGGGCGGCCGAGCGGGTGGTGCGCCGGACGTTGCTCGGTGAGCCCGGCTGACACGGGTGCCTGGGAGGCATGAGGTTGGGCGCGTTACTGACTGTTGTGGTGCCGATCTACAACGTGAGCAGCTACCTGGTCGACTGTCTCGACTCGATCGCCGGACAGACGTACCCGGACCTGGACGTGGTGCTGGTCGACGACGGGTCCACCGACGACAGTGGCGAGATCGCCGAGCGGTACGTGGCGGCCAACAACCGGTTCCGCCTGATCCGGCAGGAGAACCGGGGGCTCGGTGCCGCCCGTAACACCGGTATCGACGCGGCGGCCGGCGAGTACCTGACCTTTGTCGACAGCGACGACCTGCTGCCCCCGTACGCGCTGGAACTGCTGGTGGGCGTGCTGGAACAGACCGGTTCCGACTTCGCCTCCGGCAACGTCGCGCTGCTCACCTCGCGTGGCCTGCGGCAGTCGCCGCTGCACCGGGGCACCCACCGGTTCACCGTCCTGCGGACGAACCTGCGGTCCCGCCGCAACCTGGTCTACGACCGCCTCGCCTGCAACAAGGTCTTCCGTCGGTCCTTCTGGGACAAGCACGGGCTGCGGTTCCCGGAGGGCGTCCGCTACGAGGACATCCCACTGACCGTGCCGGCGTACGCGCTGGCCGACGCCGTCGACGTGGTCGACCTGCCGGTCTACTACTGGCGGCAGCGGGAGCCCGGCGCCGAACTGTCGATCACCCAACGCCAGCACGAGGTGCGTAACCTGGTCGACCGGTTCGCCGCCGTGGACAGCGCAAGCCGGTCGCTGGCCGCGCTCGACGGCAAGCTCAAGGACTGGTACGACGAGACCACACTCGTCAACGACCTGCGGATATTCCTGGATCTGCTGCCGGACGTCGACCAGCGGTACCGGGAGGCCTTCATCGACCTGGCCGCGGACTTCCTCAGCCGGGTCGACGAGCGGGTGCTCGACCGGTTGGTCGCGCGGCTACGGGTGGCCTGGCGGCTGGCTCGCGTACGGGCCCTGCCGGAACTGGTCGCGGTGGTGGCCGCGAGCAGGCTCGGCGCCACCCCGCCGGTGGTACGCCGGGGCGGCGGCCGTTACGTGCAGCTCCCGCTCCTCGACGCGGGGCACCCGGCGGCGCCCCGGGAGGCGTTCCAGGCCGAGTCGGGTATCCGGACCGAGGTGCACGAGCTGCGCTGGGTCGACGGCCGGCTGCACCTGCGTGGCCTCGCCTACGACGCGGCCCGGGGAGCCGCCCAGCCGTGGGCGGCCGCCCGGGTGTTCTGGCTCCGCGAGATCACCGGGAAGCGGCGTGTGCTGCGCCTGCCGAGCCGACCCCGCCGGGTCGCGCAGGCGCCCAGTTCCGTGCCGTACGGCTGGTCGGGATTCTCGGCCGCGCTCGACCCGCGCCGGCTGCGGAGCCGGGACGGCTGGCGGGACGGCGAGTGGGTCTTCAACATCGCGTTGGTCAACTCGGGTGGCCCGCACCGGCGGACGCTCGGCCTGGGCGATTTCCGCCCGGCGCTGCCGGCCCGCTGGGTCGATGACGGGGTACGCATCGTGCCGTTCCCGGACCGGAGCGGGCTGCGGCTACGGGTGGAACGCCCCCGGGCCTGGGTGACCGGTACCTGGATCGAGGGTGGCACCCTGCTGGTCGCCGGACGGGCGCTGACCAGCCCGGTCGGGGCGACGATCCAGCTCGCCCGCAGCGCCGGGGTGCTCTGGCGGGCGTACCCGGTGGAGGTGTCGAC
Organism: Micromonospora pisi; assembly: GCF_003633685.1. NCBI lineage: Bacteria > Bacillati > Actinomycetota > Actinomycetes > Micromonosporales > Micromonosporaceae > Micromonospora > Micromonospora pisi. The sequence goes on from NZ_RBKT01000001.1 coordinate 4,933,478, forward strand.
GCCGGCGACGGCGTCGGAGGTGGCACCGGGTGGCAGGTCAGCGGAGGACCCGGGGCCAGGTGACCCGTCGCTCGGTGCGGCGATCACGCCGGAGGACGGCTCGGCCGTCGGGGTGGCCTGGACCGCCCGTGTGCCGGTGGCCGACCTGGTGGCGGGCGCCGGACTGGCGGGCTGGTCGGTTCTGGTGGGCGAGGTCGGCGCCAGCTGGCGGGTGGCCCTGACGGAGGCGGACGGCAAGACGTGGGAGTTGCCGGTACGCGTCGGCTACACCACCTCCCGGCAGGTCGTCGGCGAGGTGGAGGTGGTCGCCCAGCCGGCCGACGACGAGGTGTTGTCGCTGCGGGTGCTTCCGCCCGGACCGGTGGCCAGCGCGGTCGAGTTGGCCGACGGGATGCTCTCGCTCCGCGGTGAACTGCCCAGCGGTCTGCCCGGTCGGGGCGACCTGCGGATCGTGCTCCGCCGGCCGGTCGGTGCGGATCCGTTCGAGGTGCTGCCGCCGGACATCGAACTGCCGGGGGAGGTCTCCGCCGGCTGGCGGGTACGGATCCCGCTGTCGGGCGCGACCGCCGTACCGGACGGCGACTGGCTGCTGCTCTACCGCTGGGGCCCGGACCAGGAACCGTTCGACCTCCCCTTCGACATCGCCGCCCGGCGCTCGCTGCCCCGGGACGCGTCCTCGGGCGGCCGGCGACTGGAACTGCTGCCGGAGCGGGATCGGGAGACCCTGCGGCTCAGCACGCCGTAGCCGGCTCAACTGGTGCAAGCGCGGTGACCGTCGGCGCTCCGCCGGCCCGGTAGCCGGGCCGGCGGAGCGCCGACGGTCACGTTGTCCTGGTCGTCCTCGAGGTCGCGGGACGAGGCGTGCCGTGCGGGATCAGGCCGACGGCGGCGGGGTCGGGCGGCTGACCCGACGCCGGACCTTACGGGCCACCCCGATCGCGGCCTGGCGGGCGACGAACCGGGTGGCGTTGGCGAGCGACCGTACGCCGCCGACCGGGATGGTCTCGACGTCACCGAGGGACGCCCGCCGGGCGCGCTTGCCGGCCGGGTGTACGAGCCGTGGACGGGGCGAGACCAGGCTGGCCGGGGTGAGCAGGCTGAGGTCGACCACGCCGAACTCCTCGCCACTGACCCACCGTTCGCCAGCGACCTCGGCCACCACCTTGTCCAGGGGCTCCTCCGGCCGTCCCACCCGCCGCGCCCGGCTCAGCGCCGAGGTACGCCACAGGGCGAGCGCCTCCGCCGGTGACTTCGCGCCGCCGGGAAGCAGTCGGACCAGGCCGGCCTGCCATTCGTCGGCCACCTGCACCAGCCGGCGCACGGTGTTGACGTCGACGCCCAGGTGCGACGGGACGTTCAGCAGGAACGGGGACGGGAACGCGGTGGCCGGTGCCTCCCGTACCAGTTCCACCCGGGGGTCCGAGCGGTAGGTGACCAGGAGCAGCCGGCGGTCGAGCAGCGGGTCGGCGAGGATCGAGCGGCGGTTGTCGTCGACCGCGTCCCAGTCCGCGACCAGCATGACCCGCAGGTCGGTCTGGTCTCCGGCGAGCAACCGGTCGACGCAGGTCCGGACCAGTTCGAAGGAACCCTCGGCCGGCACCACGGCGGTGATCAGCGGGACCGCCCAGGAGCGGTTCGCGGCCGGCCGCAGATAGCGGGGGTGGGGCATCCGCTCGGCCAGGTACGGGTGGTTGTAGCGGCGCAGCGCGTCACCCTTGGTCTGCATGTGGGTGGCGCCCATGTGCCAGCTGCCGGCCTGCGGCTCGGGGATGAAGACGGCACCCTGTTGGGTGAGCCGGTAGCCGAACTCGGTGTCCTCACCGAGGCGGAGTTCGGTGTCGAGCCCGCCGGCGGCGAGGTAGAGGGAGCGGGTCAGCGCGGCGGTCGCGCCGACGTGGGCCCGGAAGTTGAGGTGGTCGCCGCCGCGTAGCTGGTCGGTCTCGTTGATCAGCTTCTCGACGTAGTCGTGCGGTTCGGTGTCCTGGATCCGGTACAGCTTGTCGATGGTCCCGGCGGCGCACCGCTCGGCGACCTCCTCCGGGGTGGGGAAGTTGCCGGCGACGAAGCGCTTGTAGCCGAGCGTCACGGCCTCTTCGGAGACGTGCTGCCACCGGACCTGGGCCTCGATGTGGTCGGGGAAGACGACCATGTCCGCGTCGAGCCAGTGCAGGATCTCGCCGTCACTGTTGCTCGCGCCGACGTGCAGCGCGTTCGACCGACCCCAGCCGGTCGAGTGTTCCGGGACCCGGACGATCCGGCAGTTGGCCGGGCGGATCTTCGGCAGCTCGATCGGCGGTTCGCTGCCGTCATCGGCCACGATTACCTCAAGCAGGTGGTCCGGGTACGTCTGGTGACTCAATGAGGCCAGGGTGAGGTTCAGCGTTTCCTGGCAGTTGTAGGCCGGGATAACAACCGACACCGACCTGGTCGGCTGCCATTCGCCGAGCTTGCCGGGTTGGAGCGGGCTCCAATCGTTGCGGACTAACCTGACCTGGTCTGGGTGCGCGCCCGACGGGACGCTGTTCCGGGCTGACACGAGGCACAGTCTAGCTACGAGCGGCAGGCGGACCGGTCGGTGCTCTCCAGTTCGATGACATCCGCCGGAGCCCGCGTCACCGCAGGAAAAGGCCCATCTCAATACGGAAAGTGATGACGAGGTGGCTATTTTGCGAGAAGGGACGTTGTTGTCGAACAAGTAATGAAGAGGTGGTGAGCAGGTGGTGTGATTCCGCTCAGTAATGTCGCCCCGACCGGCACGTACACTTTTGAGGGACTATCGTGAGATCTTCGGGGTTGTCAGTACGGCTGCGGTGACGCCAGTTCGGCGTCACGGACTGTGGGCGGCGAGCCCGCCCTCAGACACCGCCGACGGAGAGAGGGACCGGGTTTTGTCGAGCGAGGACACGCCGGAGAAGTTCAACCGCTGGCGGGTGGTTGTCGGTGACCGGCGGGGAGCGCGCCGCCGGCGTTGGCCGACCGCGATGGCGGCGGCCGGCCTGACCGAAATTCCTGGCCGGCCCCGGGGTCGGACCGCTCCACAACCCGGCGACCGGGTGGTCCGGCTGGCGGTCGCCGCAGAGTCGGTGGACTGGCTCTGGCACCTGATCGACGACCCCTTCGCGCTGGTCCAGGTACGCCGGCTGACCGTGGTGGTCGACAGCTGGCGGATTCCCGAGGGCGGCTGGTCCGGTCGGCTCGGGCCACTGCGGCACGTACTCGCGCACCAGGTCCGGCTTCCTCGGGGGATACAGGGCCGGGCGGTCGTCGAACTCGAGGTCAAGTGGTCGACCCCGCTGCGGGCGTTGCTCACCGCGATCATCCCGTTGCTCACGCCGGTGCGCCCGATCCCCCGTCCGGCGAGTGCCGACGTCGCCGCCCAGGACGTCGAGCCCGGGTGGCTCGGCCTGGGGCAGAACATCACCATGGTTCGTGGCCCGCTGCCGGGCAACAACGACATCCGGGCTCACGACGTGGTGCTGACCGCCACCGGCGAGCCGATGCCGCTGGCGCAGCCCGCGGCGACCGAGACCAGCGTCGTCACCACCGCCGACTCCGCTGCGGTGGCGGCGCCCGCCCCGGCGGACCTGTACGCGATGACGGTGGCAGCCGGACCGTACGGCGCCGGGCTGGCGCAGCGGCCGGCGACCGCGCTGATCGATCTCGACCGGGCGGTGGTCACCGGCAGGTACGGCCCGTTCGGGGCGTCCGCCGGCCGGGCCGAACTGACCTTCACCGACGCCGGGGACGGGTGGGGTTACCGGATCACCGGCTCGGACGGGCTCCTCTGCGAGGGCCGGATCGACCGGCCCTGGCGCAGCGAAGAGGTGCTCGCGGCGCTGGCCGGAGTCGCTGTGCTGCACTGCGCCACGGTGCCGGCGCGGCACCCGCTCGCCGAGGCCGGATTCCTGGTGCACCTGATCCTCGCGGGTCTGCTCGTGCACGTACCCGACCTGCCGGACGCGGTCGGGGCGCACCTGGCCGACGAGGTCCGTGACAGTCTCCGGGCCGAACTGCCCGCACGTACCGGTCAGGACCTGGAGTGGGAGGTGCGGACGGTGGCCCAGCGGCGTTCGGCGATGCGTCTGCACGCCGGCGGCTTCGCGCTGCCCCGGCTCACCGCCGCCGCGTTCCCGACCCTGGCCGAGGTGCCGTCGGTGAGCGCGCTGCTGGTCACGAAGCGGCTGCAACATGTGATCGAGGCGGTCAACGCGATCGAGCGGCAGACGTACCCCAACCTGGAGATCGTGCTCTGCCTGCACGGGGTGGAGTTGCCGGCGGAGCTGCGTGCCCGGGTGGCCCGCAGTGCCCGGCCGATCGAGATCATGACCCTGCCGGCGGAGCAGGGCTTCGGTGAGGCGATCGGTGCCGCCACCGCCCGTGCCCGGGGCAGTCTGGTGACGAAGTTCGACGACGACGACACGTACGGCCCGGAGCACGTCTGGGACCTGGTGCTCGCGCGGCAGTACTCCGGCGCGATGATGGTCGGCAAGGGCGCCGAGTTCGTCTACCTGCAGACTCTGGACACGACGGTACGGCGCGACGCTGGTGTCGCCGAGCAGTACGTCTCGGTGGTCGCCGGCGGCACGATGCTGATCAGCCGGGGTGACCTGGAACAGGTGGGCGGTTGGCGTCCGGTGCCGCGTTCGATCGATCGGGGACTGCTCGACCGGGTACGCCGGGCCGGTGGCCTGATCTACCGGACCCACCCGCTCGGCTACGTCTACCAGCGTCGCTCCGACGGACACACCTGGGATCCCGGCCTGGAGTACTTCCTGCGCGGCGGCGGAATGCAGTGGTCCGGGCTGCCCCGGCATCGCGAGTTCGGCACCGAGTCCGGCCTGGACGGACTGACCACGATGGGTGTCGCGGCGGCAACCGAGCCGTGGGCGGCTCCCCACCGCTGACCTGGATACGCTGGTGGGGCCGGGGTTCCGGTCCCATGCACCGTTTGTCGACAGTGGAGGAACCGGCCCGGGAGGGCTAACAAAAGTCCGTTGCGTACGAGTTACCGAACCGTCACGTTATGAGCATGGGACTTTTACCCGATGGGCGTGGGCGATGATCCTCGTCACAGTCATCTCGGGGACCAGCTCGATCCAGCGGGGAGGTGACGGTGACAACCGTCGCGCTCAAGGACGTGACAAAGGTATTCGCCGACGGAACGATCGCGGTCGACAGCGTCAACCTCGACGTCAACGACGGCGAGTTCATGGTGCTGCTCGGCCCCTCGGGCTGCGGCAAATCCACAGTGCTCCGGATGGTCGCCGGACTGGAGGAGCCGAGCAGCGGCGCGATCCTGCTCGACGGTGAGCTGGCGAACGACCTGCCACCACGCGACCGGCGGATCGCCATGGTGTTCCAGGACTTCGCGCTCTATCCACACATGACGGTCGGCGACAACATCGCCTTCCCGCTGCGCCTCTCCGGGGTCGAACCGGCGCCCCGGGGCGAGCGGGTCAACGACGTGGCGAGCGCCCTCGGCATCGGCGACGTACTCGCCCGGAAGCCGAGTCAGCTCTCCGGCGGGCAGCGGCAACGGGTGGCGATGGGGCGCGCGATCGTACGACGTCCCGGCCTCTTCCTGATGGACGAGCCGCTCTCCAATCTCGACAGTGGGCTCCGGGCCGAGCTGCGCGCGGAGATCTCCGGGCTGGTCCGGGAACTGGGCGTGAGCACCATCTACGTCACCCACGACCAGGCCGAGGCGTTGACCATGGCCGACCGGGTGGCGATCATGCGCAAGGGCGTACTCCAGGACGTCGGCACCCCGACCCAGGTCTACGGCCGCCCGGCGACCCTCTATGTCGCGGCCTTTCTCGGCAGTCCGAGGATGAACCTGCTGGAGGCGTCGGTCTACGTGCATCTCGACCGGTACGTCACCCTCAACCTCGGTGAGCAGTCGCTCTACCTGCCCTGGGACGACATCAGGTCCCGGGCGGTGGCGCACTACCACGGTGAGCGGATCGTGGTCGGGATGCGAGCCGAGGCGCTCAGCCCGGTGGCGCCGGATTCTCCCGGTGACGTGCTCCAGGGGCGGATCCGCTACCTCGAACACCACGGACACGAGTCGCTGGCCTTTCTCGACATCGGCGCCACCGCGATCGTGGTGGACGAACTGGGCGGGCCGGTCCGTGGGCAGAGCCAGGGCGGGGGACGGCTCCGGCGGTTCGGTCACGCTGTGCAGCGGCTCACCGGGCGGGCGACGGTCCCGGCCCCGCCTGCGGCGGAGCGGGAGATGGTCGGCCCGGGGGCACGGACCAGTGTGCTCAACGACCCGGGGCGCCACCACCGCCGCCCGGCGGAGCTGGCCGTACGCCTGGCGCCGTACCCGGCGGTCGCGGCCGGACATCCGCTGGCGATCTCCGTACGCATGGACGCGCTGCATTTCTTCGACGAGCGGGGCGACCGCATCGATGTGGGGTGGCGCTGACGCGGTGCAACCGCCTAGCGTCGATACGCTCCGTTTTCGATGTCCCATCGACTCGATGTCCCATTGAAGGGAACCATCTGTGGCAACCGACGGCTCCGGCCCGCTCGTGATCGAGCGAATTCTCCGTGATCGGCATGGCATCTGGCAGCAGGTGGTCGCGGACCGGGACCTCAACGCGCTGACCGGCAAGATGCTCGCTGCCTCGACAATCGCGCTGGCCTGTTACGGCGCGGTGCTCGGTGCGTTCCACAGTTTCCTGATGGCGCTCACGTCAGCGGTCAAGCTGCCGCTGTTGTTCCTGGTCACGCTCGCGATCTGCCTGCCGACGCTGTACCTGTTCAACCTCGTCTTCGGGGCGCGGCTGTCGGTACGTCAGGCGGTGTCGATGGTGATGGTGGCGATCACCGTCACCTCGATGCTTGCGGTGGCGTTCGCGCCGATCAGTCTCTTCTTCCTGATCACCGCACCCGATTACGGCTTCTTCAAGCTGCTGAACGTGGCGATCCTGACCCTCTCGGCATTTGTCGGGCTGAGGTTCCTGACCGGCGGCATGCAGGTGCTCAACGAGCACGGCCTGCTGGCTCCGACGACACCCGCGCAGGTCCCGGCGACGGCGACCCCGGCGACCGTTGGTGCGCCGCTGGTCGAGGGCGGTGTCCCGGCGCAGCCGGTGCCGGCCACGGTGGGCGCGGTCAACGGCGACGGTACGGCGCCGGCCGCCGTACCGGTTGCCGCCGCGACGCCCGTCCCGCCGCCCGCGCTGGTGGCGGTGGCGACCCAACCGCACCCGCAGTTCCACCCGGCACCGGCCGGGTTCTACCGGCCGCAGCCGGCGGCCCGGGTCGCGACCTCCGGTCAGCGGCCGGCGAGCATGACCCTGCTCTACATCTGGATCCTGCTCTTCGGGTTCGTCGGCACCCAGCTCGCCTGGACCCTGCGCCCGTTCTTCGGCAGCCCTGACCAGGACTTCGCGTTCTTCCGCAGCATCGAGGGAAACTTCTACGCCGAGATCCTGCGGACCATCGCCAATCTCTGAGACCCTTGCCGGAACAAATTACTGACGAGTAGCCTCCGGCCATGACCATCGACTCACGTCAGATCGCCGCCGGCATGCTCGACGGGGTGCCGTTCGCCCGCACCCTCGGCTTCGAATTCGTGGAGATCGCCCCGGACGGCGCCGAGGGTGTCCGGGCCACGGTCCGGCTGCCGGACTCGCCCGCCGCCCACAACCACGTCGGCGGGCCACACGCCGGTGCGCTCTTCACGCTCGGCGAGACCGCGTCCGGTGCGGTCGTCCTGGCCGCCTTCGGTGGGCTGCTCGACCGCGCCGTACCGCTCACCGTCGCCGCCGACATCCGCTACCGGAAGCTCGCCCTCGGGGCGGTCCGGGCGACCGCCCGGCTCGGCCGTCCGGTTCCCGAGGTGATCTCCGAGTTCGACGGCGGGACCCGGCCGGAGTTCCCGGTCCTGGTCGAGATCGGCACCGAGGACGGCGAGCTGACCGCCGAGATGACCGTGCTCTGGACGCTGCGCCGGCAGTAACCGGGCACGACCGGCGAGCCGGGTGACGCAAAGACGTTTATCCGGCCCGTCCATGCGGATAAGTTGATGATGTGCTGGGCCTACCCGGTCATGTGACCGCCTGCCTCTTCGACCTGGACGGCGTGTTGACCCAGACCGCCCGGGTCCACAACGCCGCCTGGGCCGAGACCTTCGACGACTTCCTGCGCCGCCGGGCCGCGGACCGAGGTGAGCCCTTCCAGCCGTACGACCCGGGGGCGGACTACAACCAGTACGTCGACGGCCGGCCGCGCGCCGACGGCGTCCGTACCTTCCTCGCCTCCCGGAACATCGTGCTGCCGGAGGGAAGCCCCGACGACCCGCCCCGGGCGGACACGGTCAACGGGATCGGCAACCGTAAGAACGAGATCCTGCTCCGGCGGATCCACACCGACGGCGTCCAGGTGTACGACGGTTCGGTCGCGTACCTGCGCGCCGCCGCCGGACACGGGCTGCGCCGGGCGGTCGTGTCGGCGAGCGCCAACTGCCGTGACGTGGTCGCCTCCGCCGGTCTCGAAGACCTGCTCGAAGCCCGGGTCGACGGCATCGTCGCCGCCCAGCGCGGACTACGCGGAAAGCCGCACCCGGACACCTTCCTGGCCGCCGCCGAACTGCTCGGGGTCAAACCCGACCAGGCCGCGGTCTTTGAGGACGCGCTGGCCGGGGTCGAGGCGGGCCGCTCCGGCGGCTTCGGCTATGTGGTCGGCGTCGACCGGGTCGGGCAGGCCGACGCGCTGCGCGCGCACGGGGCCGACGTCGTCGTCACCGACCTGGCCGAGCTGCTCGGCAGAGAGGGAACCCGATGATCCGCGAGCGGGCGTACCCGGTGGAGCCCTGGCACGTCCGGGAGACCCGGCTCGACGTGGACGTACTGGCCCAGTCCGAGTCGGTATTCGCGCTGGCCAACGGGCACATCGGACTTCGCGGCAACCTGGACGAGGGGGAGCCGCACGGACTGCCCGGCACCTACCTGAACTCCTTCTTCGAACTACGGCCGCTGCCGTACGCGGAAGCCGGGTACGGGTTCCCCGAGTCCGGTCAGACCATCGTCAACGTCACCAACGGCAAACTGATCCGGCTCCTCGTCGACGACGAACCGTTCGACGTGCGCTACGGCGAACTGTTCGACCACGAACGGGTGCTCGACCTGCGCGCCGGCACCCTGCACCGGTCGGTGCTGTGGCGCTCGCCGGCCGGCAAGCGGGTCCGGATCAGCAGCACCCGGCTGGTCTCCTTCACCCAGCGGTCGGTGGCGGCGATCCGCTACGAGGTGGAACCGGTCGACGAGCCGTTGCGCCTGATCGTGCAGTCGGAACTGGTCGCCAACGAGGTGCTGCCCGCGCAGAGCCGGGACCCCCGGGTCGCGGCGGTGCTGGAGTCGCCGCTGGAGTCCGAGGAGCACCTGGCACTGGAGGACGGCGGCCTGCTGGTTCACCACACCCGGGCGAGCGGGCTGCGGCTCGCGGCGGCCATGGGTCACGAACTGGACGGACCGACCCGGACCACGCTCAGCACCGAGACCTTCGACGACTGGGCCCGGACCACCGTCACCTGCGTCACCCAGCCGGGGGAGCGGATCCGGCTGGACAAGTACATCGCGTACGGCTGGTCCAGCGAACGGTCTCGCCCGGCACTGCGGGACCAGGTCGGCGCCGCGCTCGCCGGTGCCCGCTTCTCCGGTTGGAGCGGGCTCCTGGCCGAACAGCGCGACTACCTCGACGCCTTCTGGGACACCTCGGACGTACGGGTCGAGGGCGATCCGGAGGTGCAGCAGGCGGTCCGCTTCGGCCTGTTCCACGTGCTCCAGGCGGGGGCGCGGGCGGAGTTGCGGCCGATCGCGGCCAAGGGGCTCACCGGTCCCGGGTACGACGGGCACGTCTTCTGGGACACCGAGACCTTCGTGCTGCCGGTGCTGACGTACACGTTGCCGTCGGCCGTGGTGTCCGGACTGCGGTGGCGGCACTCGACCCTCAACATGGCCCAGGAACGGGCGCGGACCCTCGGGCTGAACGGGGCCGCGTTCCCGTGGCGGACGATCCGGGGCCAGGAGTGCTCCGCTTACTGGCCGGCGGGAACAGCGGCGTTCCACATCGCCGCGGACATCGCCGACGCGGTACGGCGGTACGTGCAGGCCACCGGTGACCTGGACTTCGAACGCGAGGTCGGGCTGGAGCTGCTGGTCGAGACCGCCCGGCTGTGGCGCTCGCTCGGCCACCACGACCGGGCCGGCAGGTTCCACCTGGACGGGATGACCGGTCCGGACGAGTACACGGCGGTGAAGAGCGACAACATCTACACCAACCTGATGGCGCAGCGGAACCTGCTCGCGGCGGCGGAGGCGGTGGGCCGGCACGGTGACCACGCCTGGCGGCTCGGGGTGGACGACGAGGAGACCGCCGCGTGGCGGGACGCGGCGAACGCGATGCACATCCCGTACGACGCGGAACTTCGGGTGCACCAGCAGGTGGAGGGTTTCACCCAGCTCCAGGAGTGGGATTTCGCGGGCACCCCGCCGGAGAAGTACCCGCTGCTGCTCAACTATCCGTACTTCGACCTCTACCGCAAGCAGGTGGTGAAGCAGGCGGACCTGGTGCTGGCGATGCACTGGCGCGGGGACGCCTTCACCGCGGAGGAGAAGGCCCGCAACTTCGCCTACTACGAGCGCCGTACGGTTCGTGACTCGTCGTTGTCCGCCTGCACCCAGGCGGTCCTCGCCGCCGAGGTGGGACATCTCGAACTGGCCCACGACTACCTGGGCGAAGCCGCCCTGATGGACCTGCACGACCTGAACCAGAACACCCGCGACGGGGTCCACGTCGCCTCCCTGGCCGGGGCGTGGATCGCACTGGTCGCCGGCTTCGGTGGCATGCGCGACCACGCGGACATCCTCTCCTTCACGCCCCGGTTGCCGAACCGGATCGACCGGTTGGAGTTCTCACTGGTCTGGCACGGGCACCGGCTGCGGGTGGACGTACGGGAACGGGAGACGACGTACGCGCTGCGCAACGGCGACCGGAGCGGCACGGTGGACCTGCTCCACCACGGCGAGCGGGTCCGGGTCACGTGTGACGAACCGGTCACCAAGCCGAACCCGCCGCCGTCGGCGGTGGGTCCGACACCGCAGCAGCCGCCCGGCCGCGCCCCGGCCCGCCGGGCCTCGGTCGCCGAGAGCGCCGGTTCGGCCCCGCCGATCGAGCCGCAGACCCCGGGCAAGCCCCAGGCGTAGTACGCCGCCGTGCCACCCGGCCCGTCCGTCAGAGCAGGGCCGCCGGGCCCGTCCGGTCAGAGCAGGGCCGCCGGGCCCGTCCGGTCAGAGCAGGGAGAGGTGTACGTGGTTGGTGTGGTCGCTGGACGGGTCGCCGTGCGCCGAGGAGTACGTCTTCCACCCGGTCGCCGGGAACCAGATCTGCCGGTACCAGATCACATAGAGGATGCCGAGCTTGTCGGCGTTACGGACCAGGAACGCGGCGAGGTTGTTGCCGTACGTCTTGTCGCCGCCGGTGGCGTCGCCGCCGAAGCCGTTCGGCTGCGCCGAGAAGTCACAGGCCCGGCCCTTCGGGTGTTCGAACGGTCCGCCCGTCCGGTAGCAGGAGACGTGCCTGGTGAAGCCGAGGCGCCGGGTCTCCTCGAGCGCGTGCAGGGTGCGCGGCGTCAGGCAGCCCTTGGTCGTCGGGTCGGAGCGGGTGCAGGACTGGGCCGGCCAGGACCCGTCCCGGCTACGTGGGGCCGGATCCGCCACCGGTGAGGCGGCGTCGACGAACCCCTCGGTGGCGATGCCGCCGACCTGCGCGAGGGCACGTTCCGCCGCCTGCTTCTGTTTGGCCATGGTGGCGAGGTGCCGCTGCTCCTCGGCGAGTGCCGCGTCGGCCGCGCTCTTGGCCCGGCTGGCCCGGTTTCGCGCTTCCCGAAGCTGGCGCAGCTTGCTGTTGTCGCGTTGCGCGATCAGGTCGAGGCCCTCGGCCCGCTTCATGAACTCGTCCGGCCCGGCACTGCCGAGCAGTGCGCTGAGCGGTCCGATCCGACCGAGCCGGTAGGCGTTCACCGCCACCTCACCGACCTCGGGGCCGATCAGGGAGAGCTGCTCCTCGATCTGTCGCAGTTCGTCGGCGAGTACGGCCTGACGTTTGCGTGAGTTCTCCACCGCGTTGCTGGCCGCCGCGTAACCTCGCCCGGTCGATTCGAGGACGTCGCGTAAGAGAGGGTTGCCGCCTTCGTCGCCCGGCGTGACCGGGCCAGCGGGCGCGGCTGCGGCGGGTCCGGCCGCGACTGCCGCGCCGGCGAGTGTGCTCACCGCGGCGAGCAGGGTCAGGGCCAGCGAGAACCGCTGACGCATAGGTGTCGTCATGCACGTTCCTCCCGTCGGCCGCCGACCGGGTTAGCTGACGGGTTCGGGACGGAACTACCCCTACCGCGAGTGCGGATTCACCCCACCTACCTGGTTCCCCGGCTCGCACGATGGCGATTGGGCGGCGGTCGTCGCCGACAGCTCGAGGGGGTAACCACCGGGTCGGAACCGAGGGAGACATTACCGGATCAGTCGGACTTATCGTGGCTGAATCTACGTCGCCACCGGGGATTTTTCCTGCTAGTGGCGGTGTGCCACTTCCTGGCGGGCACCTCCCCAGTCGTGACGAGGTCGGCGCACCCGTTCTCGCCCATTTCCATCAATCGGCCGGTCGCTGCTTGACCACGGGGTTGTCGTAGGCGATTGCGGGCACCACTGTGTCCGGTTGACGGTGGAGGTGGTGCGGATACCGAGACGTAACGGGTAGAACTTCATCATCCAGTCTGGAACAACCCGAAGAACCTTCGATTAATATCGAGACGGTCTCGCCCGTCCCACCGATTGATACCTCGCCGGGCTCTTGGCGGATGGTACTGGCGGATGCGAGGGCGGTTTGTGACCACGTGGTGCACCGAACGCTACGAATCGATCTCCGAGCGACTCGGGTGTTCGCTCGCGAGGACCATTCGCGTAGCATGATCCCGCTCGCCGGCGCGGAGGCCGGCAAATTAGTCGGGATGGGATCAATGCCGGACGCGGCACACAGCAATCCGGAGCCTGCGGCGAACGTGCTGATCCTCGGCACCGCCGAGTGGGATTCGGCGATCGCCACCAACCAGCACTACGTCACCCGCGAGCTCGCTGTGACGGCGGCGGTGACGTTCGTGGAATCCCTCGGCCTGCGGCGGCCGACCCTGCGGCGAGCCGATGTAGCCCGGATGGCGGCGCGAGCGCGCCGCGCGTTTGCGACTCCCGCGGACGGACCGAAAACACCCGGACGGCCCAGACCGGACCGCACCAACGTCGTCTCCCCGCTCGTCGTGCCCCTGCACCGTGCACCCACCCGCCCGCTGAACCGCGCGTTGCTCCGCCGCTCCGCCGCTCCGTGGCTGCAATCTAGCCGCCCGCGCGTCCTGTGGACCTTCACGCCGGTGACCTACGGTCTGGAAACCGCTGCTGACGTCGTGGTCTACCACTGCGTCGACCTGCTCGCGAAGTTCCCGGGCATCGACGGCGTGGCCGTTGGCAAGGGCGAGCGGAGCCTCGCGGCCCGCCCCGGACTTGTCGCCATCGCTACCAGCCAGGCGGTGCACGAGCACCTCGTCAGCACCGGCTTCCCCCGCGTCGAGCTGCTGCAGAACGTCGCGGACGTCTCCGTGTTCGTCGAGGGCAGTCGTCCGGCCGCGGAACGTAGGCCCGCCGTGATCTTCTCCGGCAACCTCACCACCGCGAAGCTGGACATGCCGCTGCTCGAGTCCGTCGCCACGGCGCTGCGGGGACGCGGCGAACTGCTGCTGGCCGGTCCGTTGGCCGCAGGTGGCGGAAGCTTCACCGCCGAACTGCAGCGGCTGGAGGCACTGGGCGCCCGCTACCTGGGCCTACTCACCCCCGAGGAGCTCGCCGCGGCGGCTGGCACCTGCGCGGTCGGGCTCATCCCGTACGCAATCAACGACTACACGACTGGCGTCAGCCCGCTCAAGTGCTTCGAGTACCTGTCGTCCGGCCTGTCGGTGCTGAGCACACCGCTGCCCTCGGTCCAGACGCTCGCACGGAACAACCCGCACGTTGTCGCGGCCGGCGCCGCCGACATCGTCGGTCACCTGGACCGGATGCTGGCGCCCGTCGCGGACGACGTGATCGCCGATCGGATGGACAGTGCCGGTCGGCACGGCTGGGCGGAGCGGGGACAGGTGCTTCGCGACCTGCTGGCCGCCGAGCTCGCACGGCCCCCGATCCGATGACGACCGTCGGGGCACGACTACTCGAGCGTGGGGGACGTACGGCATGAAGCGTGTCTTGTCCATCGTCGGCGGGGTTCCCCTGCGGGTCGGTGTCCTGGTGCTCTTCGCCCTCGCGGTGCCACAGTTCTATTTTCTGCCCCAAGGCACGATGGACATCGCGCTGTCGTCGATCGTCGCCATCCTCCTGGTGCCCACCGCGGTGGTCTGGGCCTGGCGCAACCTGGGCGTTCAGCGGTTGCTGCGCACCTGGCTGATGTACGGTCTGCTCGGACTCCTGGCAGCCCGGATCCTCGCGCTGCTCTGGTCGCCCGATGCCGGCTACGGCCGACTGCCGATGGTTCTGCTCGCGCAGTTCATCATGACGCTGGTGCTGATGTACGGCGCCGCGAGCGAGAAGCCGGATTTCCTGCGCCAGATCCAGTTCTTCTACTGGCCCTTGGTCATGCTGCAGACATTTCTGGTGGCACTGTTTCGTGTCTTCCCGGGAGTAGAGGACGCGTACCTGCGTTCGATCGCCGGACTTTTCGCGGGCCAGAACACCGTCAGTGGGCTCTTCGACGTCAATCGAAACAACGTGCTGGACCCTACTAAGTCGGGTGGGGTGTTCATCAACGCCAACGTCGCGGGCCTGTTCCTCGGCGTCAGTGCGATGGCAGCCTTCGCCGTGTGGTCACGGACACGGCAGCGGCTGGTGCTGGTGGCGGGCGTCGTCGCACTGACCGGCGTCTGGTTCACCGGCTCCAAGTCCGGGCGGATGTTCGCGGTAGTGCTGCCGCTCGCCGCGTTGGCCGCGTACTTCTGGCGGAGGCTGAAGCCGGCCCTGCGCCGGTATCTGCTGATCGGCGCTGGCGTGGCGACGGTCGGGGCCATCGTACTGCTCAGCACCGGTGGCGGGTTCGCCACCGCTGTCCGGGGTGCCTTCGGGCAGCGGACCGACATCTGGGGTTACGGCGCCGAGGCGTTCGTCGAGAGTCCTCTGCTCGGTCTCGGCTGGGGTGGCTGGCAAGAGGGGTTCGCCGTGTACGCCGCCGCGCACGGCATCTACAGCCCCAACTTTCCGCCGCACAACATCCTGCTCGCCGCGTGGGCCTCGACCGGCCTGGTCGGACTCGTGCTGACGATTCTGGTCTTCGGGGCGATGCTGGGGCTGGTCGTCAAGGCGTTCAAGCGGTCCTCGGACCACAACTCGCTCTTTGTGGCTTGGACGGGGGCGGCGTTCGTCTGGGTGATCGTCCAGGCAATGGGCGAGAACACCGACGTATTCGGGGAGATCCACCTCATCCCCGTGCTTGCGTTGCTCCTCTGCTACTTGATCGATGTTCCGCGACAGGAGACGACAGATCGTGTCACAGATGCCGATTTCTGGAATCGTGAGACATCAATTATTCCAGCCATCCGAGACGTTTATCCCGAGCCAGGCCACGGCAATGCGTACCTTCCGCCCCCTGTATATCGCGCGGGACCCGGTGACCAGGGCCCCAGTTGGCACCAACGCCCTTAGCATCTCCGAGTTCGGCAGGGCGGCTGCCACCTCGTACCTGTTGACCCGTCGATCGAGCCGGCTGGTGAAGGTTCTCGCCGAGCGTGGTGTGTCAGTCCTGCACGCCCACTTCGGTGTCGAGGGCGTGCACATCGCCCCGACCGCGAAGGCGCTCGGCGTGCCGCTGGTGACGACGCTGCACGGCTTCGACGTGACCATCGCCAAGAAGGAACTGCTCGCGTCGAAGAAAGCATCCTGGGTCAACTACGTCACGTGGCGGACATCGCTCTTCGAGACCGGTGCGGTCTTCGTGTGCGTCTCCGAGTACATCCGGCGCCGTGCGATCGAATGGGGTTATCCGGCTGAACGCTGCGTGGTGCTGCCGATCGGGGTGGACACCGACGTCATCAAACCGGCGCCGATCGTCGAAACGCCCCGGATCGTGCACGTCGCCCGCTTGGTGGAGGTGAAGGGCACAACGGATCTGCTGCGGGCGTTCGCCACCGTACGCCGGGCACTGCCGGCGGCCGAGCTGGTCATCGTTGGCGACGGTCCACTGCGGGAACAGCTTGGCGCGCTCGCGACACAGCTGGGAGTCGCCGAGGCGGTGCGGTTCCTCGGCGCGCAGCCCCACGCTGAGGTGCTGGCGCAGGTCCGCGCCGCGCGGGTGCTGTGCCTGCCGAGCGCGACGGCGTCCAACGGCGCTCAGGAGGGCCTGGGCATGGTGCTGCTGGAGGCGGCGGCATCGGGGAGGCCGGTGGTCGGAACCGATCACGGTGGCATCCCCGAGGCGGTCGTCGACGGTGTCAACGGATACCTCGTGCCGGAGCGGGATCCGGCGGCGCTCGCCGAGCGGCTGCTCGCGTTGCTCGTCGACCCGGAGCTGAGTGAGCGACTCGGCGCGGCGGGACGAACGATGGTGGAGCGCCGATACGACCTGCGTACGCAGACCGGAAAACTCGAGTCGCTGTACCAGGACATGTCATGACGCAATTGATCAGAGAGCCGTAGCGCCGTGGCCAGCACGTTCTTCCGGCTCCTTCTCGGTGGTATCGCCGGGAAGGTGCTCGGCGTCGTCCGTGAGGTCCTGCTCGCCGCGTTGTTCGGCGTCGGGCGGGCGGTGGGCGCCAACCGGGTGGCCCTGACCGCCACAATGGTCCCGATCAACTTCTTCACAGCCGATGCGCTGACGGCCGGTTTCCTGCCGCTCTACGTGCGGTATCGGCAGGACGACCCGCCGATGGCGCTGGCGCTCTACCGTGCGGTCTGGACGCTGCTCACCGTGCTGTCGCTGGGACTGGTGATCGCCCTGCAGCTGGCCCGAGGCTTCTGGACCGACCTGCTCGGCCCAGGCCTCGACGACTCCACCGCCTCGCTGGCCGCGTCGATGCTGTCCGTTGCCGCGCTCGGCGTGCCGTTCTACGTCCTCTACAGCCTTTACACGCTGGTCGCACTGGCGCAGGACGACGTGCGCCTGATCAACCTTCGGGCGTCGGTGCAGAGCATCGGGCTCATCTCGGCGACGGTGGCGGCCTACTTCACCGGCGACCTGGTAATGCTCGCCTGGGGCTTCACGGCGCCGTACGCCGCGTTGTGGTGCTGGGGCGCGTACTGGATCCGGCGGAAGCAGTATCTCAACGACATGGGTGGCGAACGGCGGCGCCGGACGTCTGACCGGGCCCACCAGAAGATCGCGCTTTCGATGTTCTGGCGCCGGCTGCGCCCACTGCTGCTTATCCCGGTGCTGCTGCAGGGCTCCATCAGCGTCGAGCGGGCCGTCGGCTCGCTGCTCGGTATCGAGGTTGTCGCCGCGACCGAGTATTCGCGATTCGTCGTCGACTCATTGATGGCGCTGATCGCCGCGCCGCTCGGCCTCGCCGGGCTCGCCGCGTTCTCCCGGATGCGGTCGGACGAGATCTACGACGGTCTCAAGCGCATGATCGCGCCGATTCTGCTGGTCACCGTGCCGCTGTCGATCGCGCTCTGTGTCAACAGCCGGGGCATTATCACGGTGTTGTACGCCCGAGGCGAGTTCGATGAGCACGCCGTCGACGTGTCGTCGATCATGCTGCTTGGCTTCTCGCTGGGCATCTGGGCGCACGTGCTCGGTCACACGTTGGTCAAGGTTCTCAATGCGCGCGGAGACAACAAGCGGGCGGCAATCGCCAACGGTTTGTCGTTCGGCATCGCCGCGACGGTGAACCTCGTTATGTGGCGATACTGGGGACCGTTCACGCTCGGCCTCGCTTCAGCCATCGGCGGCGTGGTGATGTTCGTGGGCGCGGCGCTGTCGCTGCGGATCATGCGGCACTGCCTGGGCCTGATGGCGGTAGCCGCGCCCGGGGCCCTCGGCGCGGCCGCCGCCGGATGGCTGTTGGCCGACGACGGGCTGCTACGACTCGCCGCGTCGTGCTCGGTCATCGGCCTGGTGTGGTTGGCGTACGTGATGCTTGTGCCAAACCTCCGTAGTGCCTTCATATCCGGCGTTTGGTCCAAGGTCGCCTCGCGTGGCCGTAAACCGCCGCCGGTCGTGGACGCGCCGGTCGTGGACGCGCCGCTGGTCCGGTCCGAGGTCGCCCGGCACCGCGGGACGTGGCGTAGCTAGACAGAAGGCGCCTGCGGGCACTCCCTCTCAAGAGGGAGTGCCCGCAGGCGTCCTGGAGCCCCTTCCGCAGAGTGTCCGGCCCGGCGCCGGCCCCGGCGGGGCTCCGTCGGCTAGTACCGGTCCCCGGTCGAGGGGACGCCGCTCTGGTCGTGCGGAGCTACCCGGCGCGGGTCGTCCGAGGCCCGTGCCTGGGCGGCGTCGTCCGCCCAGTCCCGCCCCGCGTTACGTTTGTCGCGCTTGTCCTGCGGCGGGCGGGCGCTGGTCGGGGTGGACTCGGACTTGGCGGATTTCTGGCGGGTCATGGCATCCTCGCGATCACTCGACGCGGGCCGCTGCCGCGGCCACCGTGGTCTCCTGCCGCACTCGGTGCCTTCCCGAGCGGGCCGCACCTGTCGCCTTCCCGAGCGGGAAGACGGCAAACGGCCCCGCCACCTCACCCGCTGTCCCGTATCCGCAGCCCGGCGCTGGGTTGTTCGTCGAGAACCCGGGTACCGGACAGCGGGTGGAGACAGAGAACCGGGGCACCGGAGAGCGGCCAGGGACAAGCGAGACCCAACGGGTCGGGACGACCGGGACAGGACGGGTCGACACGACCGTGACCGAGACCGCGATCCCGGCCGGGGGTGTGGAACTCACCGCCGATTTGGTGATGCCCACCGACGGAGCGGTCGGCGTGGTGCTGTTCGCGCACGGCAGCGGCAGTTCGCGGCGCAGCCCACGCAACACCGCGGTCGCCCGGGTGCTCCACCAGCACGCGCTGGCGACCGTACTGGTGGATCTGCTCACCCCGGAGGAGGAACGGGTCGACGAACAGACCGCCGAACTCCGGTTCGACATCGGACTGCTCGCCGGCCGGCTGGTCGGCGGGATCGACTGGTTACGGAGGGACCCGGACACCGCCGCCCTGCCGGTCGGGCTCTTCGGCGCGAGTACGGGTGCGGCGGCCGCACTGGTGGCCGCGGCGGAACGGCCGGAACACGTACCGGCCGTGGTCTCCCGTGGTGGTCGCGCCGACCTCGCCGGTCCGGCCCTTTCCCGTGTACGGGCGGCGACGTTGCTGCTGGTCGGCGGTCAGGACGAGGAGGTGATCCAGCTCAATCAGCAGGCCCGCGACGCGCTCGGCGGGCCGGTGGAACTACGGATCATCCCGGACGCGACCCATCTCTTCCCCGAGCCCGGTGCACTGGAGCAGGTTGCCGACCAGGCGGCCACGTGGTTCGCCGAGCGGCTACCGAGCTTCGGCGCGGCGCCGTAGCCCGGCCCGTCGCCCTGTGCCGGCGATGGCCCTCGGCTTGATGGATCTTGATAGTGCTTGTTCGGCTCCGCACTCGGCGGGTAACCACTGGCATGCACATCGGGATCATTGGCGCGGGAAATGTCGGAGGAACGCTCGCCAAGCGACTGGCGGAGTCGGGCCACGAGATCGCGATCGCGAACTCCAGGGGACCGCAGACACTCCAGGACCTGGTGGGCGAACTGGGACACCGGTCGCATGCCGTCAGCGCGTCGGAGGCAGCCCGCTTCGGCGACCTGGTGATCGTTTCGGTGCCGTTCGGACGGTACGACGAACTCCCCACCAAGGAGCTGAAGGGCAAGCCGGTCATGGACACCGGAAACTACTACCCGGAGCGGGATGGTCACTATCCCGAACTGGACGAGGACAAGACCACCTCCAGTGAGATGGTGCAGCAGCACCTCAAGGGCGCGCACGTGGTCAAGGCGTTCAACACGCTCCACGCCGAAAACATGCGCGACCACGCCCGCCAGTCCTCCGCCCAGGAGCGGTACGGCATCCCCATGTCAGGGGACGATCCGCAGGCCAAGCGGGCGATCGCCGACCTGGTCGAGGAACTCGGCTTCCAGCCGGTGGATGCCGGTGACCTGGCGACCGGTGGGCGCAAGCAGCAGCCGGGCAGCATCACGTACGAGGCGGACTTCACCGCCGACGAACTGGTCGAGGCGCTGCGGCAAGGCTCCTGACGTCAGCTCGGCGCGTCGCGGCCCTGCCGGAGCGTGGAGACGGTGTCGACGACCCGGTAGACCACGGCGGTCACCGGCACCGCCACGAAGGCGCCGGGGATCCCGCCGAAAAGGGTGCCCGCGGTGACCGCCACCAGGATGACCACCGGATGCAGCCGTACCTGCCGTTTCATGATCAATGGCTCGAGCAGGTTGCCTTCCAGTTGCTGCACCGCGATCACCACGAGCAGGGTGAACAGGGCGGTGGCTGGGCCCTTGGCGGCGAGGGCGACCAGCACGGCGACGCTGCCGGCGACGGTGGCGCCGATGATCGGAATGAAGCCACCGAGAAAGGTGATCACGGCGAGCGGCAGGGCCAGCGGCACCCCGAGCAGGACCAGCCCGAGCCCGATACCGATGGCGTCGATCGCCGCGATCGCCACCGTGCCCCGGGTGTACGCGCTCAGCGTGTGCCAGCCGTTCCGGCCAGCCTGCACGAATGCCGGCCGGGACCGGTCGGAGACCCGCCCGAGCACCCAGCCCCACATCGGGCGACCATCCTTGAGCAGGAAGAACAACAGTACGAAAATCAGCAGTACGCCACCGGCGACCTCGGCCGCCGTACGCGCCCCGGCCACCGGATCGGGGGTTGACCTGCGTAGCCCGTCGGTGGCCTGCTTGGTCCACTTGTCCAACTGTTCCGGAGTGACCGGCAGTGAACCGGTGATGAAGTCCCGGGTCCGGTCGAGTCCCTCGTCCAGTTGCTTGCTGAGACTGGAGAACTGGTCCGCGGTCAGGGTCCAGACCAGGTACGCGGCGCCGCCGATGACCGCCAGCAACAGGAAGAGACTCAGCAGCGCGGCCAGCGCCGGGGGCAGCCGGAGCCGGCGCAGCCGTACGGCCAGCGGGTCGAGCATGGCGGCGAGGAAAAGGGTGGCGGCGAGCGCGATGGTCAACGGCGCGAGCCGGGCGGCGACGGTGGCGAGCAGGTAGATCCCGGCGGCGACCACCAGCAGGCAGGCGCTCCACACCACCGCCCAGCGAAGGAACCAGGGCAGGCTCTCCCAGGTGCTGTGGATCCGCTCCTGACCGTCGTGCATCCGGTTCCGGGCGCTCGTACGCGGCTCCTGCCGTTCCCCGTCCGGAACGATCGAAGGCTGGGGGTCGGGTGCCGCCGTGCCGTCAGACATGGTCGGCCTCCCGCTCGCTCGCCATGGTCACGGTGACCCCTCTCGATGTCGGCGGAGAGGCAGTACCCGGTCGGGGCGGTGTCGACACGTCTGGGCAGGGCGTCCAAAATCCTACGGTATGGGGCCTAGGTCGGGTTCTCTTCGCCGAGATATCGCCTGTGACCCGCGAAGATCGTCCCTGGCCCGCGGATATCGTCCGTGCCATGAGTGCCGATCCGAGCAGCGGGAACGCCGCCCGCACCAACACCGTGCCCGAGCTGACCGAGCGCCTGCGGGTGTTCGTGGCCGAGCGGGACTGGGAGCAGTTCCACACCGCGAAGAACCTCGCCATGGCCCTCGCCGGGGAGGTGGGCGAACTGCTCGCCGAGTTGCAGTGGCTCACCCCGGAACAGGCCGCCCGGGTAATGGCGGACCCGGCCGCCGGAGCCCGGGTACGGGCCGAGATCGGCGACGTGATGACGTACCTGACCCGGCTGGCCGACGTACTCGACATCGACCTGGTCGAGGCGGCGCACGACAAGCTCGACGACTCGGCCCGCCGGTACACGGTCGAACGGTCCCGAGGCTCGGTCGCGAAGGTCCCGCCCCATCAACCGTCCGGGTTGTAGCCCTCGGTTGATCTTCTGGTCAGTGCTTCTTGAAAATCGTATCGAGATGCCACTCAAGGAAATCTCGATTTGGTCGGTCGTTGGGTCGTTCCGGGACGTGCACGCGTTGCCCCGCGCGAGCGTAGTACTCTTCGCCGTTGCCGAATTCGCGGCGAAGCTCAGGGCTGACAAGGAGGCGGTGATCGGGGTCCAGCCCCAGATACCCTCGATCGAACAGGGTGTGAACGTCGGATCGGAGGAGAAGGCCGTTGTCGATTCGATGTTCTCCTCCGGCTGGCAATGGCCGAATATGCGCGGCTTGCAGAACGGGCAGGATCTTCTCGCCGCTGATCGCGCAGCGTCTACCGTAGGCTCCGAGTACGACCGCTTTGAATGACTGCTGGCCGAGCCGACGAGGGGTCAGACGGGGATCCCCGTAGACGGGGCCCGGTCGGTGCCAGGGGGAGCTGGTGTCGACCTCGACCGTCGCGCCAAGCAAACG
The DNA here is from genome assembly GCF_003633685.1 of Micromonospora pisi. Lineage (NCBI taxonomy): Bacteria > Bacillati > Actinomycetota > Actinomycetes > Micromonosporales > Micromonosporaceae > Micromonospora > Micromonospora pisi. The sequence goes on from NZ_RBKT01000001.1 coordinate 4,956,037, forward strand.
CCCAATGAGCACGTCGAAGTACTTTGCCGTGGAGCTGTCGCCAATGTCGTAGCTCTTGCCTTGAACAATGTTGGGCTTGAAGTCGGCTGGCGGGTCCACGAACGTACCCGTGGGAAAGAACGCCGTGTCCCTCACGAACACACACCCGATCACTGGATCCTCGTCCACGCCGATTGGCTCTCGACGGTACCGGCTGACTATGCGTCGCATCTGCTCCAGGCTTGCGACACCGTTCCCTTCCTCGAACAGGTCCCACGCCTCTGAGATCCGCAACTTGGCGAATCCACTGTAGAAACCCCCGCCTACTATTTGATTCTGCGGGTGATGCGTCTTGAAGAAGAAGGGCTCACCTGGTGTGAGGACCCGGAACTCCCGCTCCCCGGCCGGGCGCCAGAAGTTGACTTCGTTGAGCACCTGACGGGCAGCGAGAAAGCGGTGCCAGTCGCCATCGGTCACTCCCACGTATGCCTTCACGGGGAGATTATGGATCATGTCGAGGTTGAATCTCCATGGCTGTCACTGGCCGTGATCGCTGGGTCGGGCCTCGACCTTGACGACCACGACGATGTCGGCCAGGTTGCCGGCGTCCTCAACACAGTCGCCGCCGTTGCTGCCGCTGTGGGTGTTCCTGTGCCATTGAGTGCCGCTCAGGGAGGCATGTTGAACCTCCCAGATGACCGCGCGGATGGGTTACTGGTCCCCCATACGTGCTTTACCCAGGTTTGCCTAATCGTGCGGCTATTCGCGTGGGCACTTTCTGCCACTTACCCGAACCGTCCCCCAAAAGTTCGACGGCGGATCAGACTGGACGAGTCGGAGGCGGCGCGAATCGCACCGCCATGGAGCGCCGGAAGGGGTACGCCATGACGACGGTTGCCCAGCGCATCAAGGGATTTCTGAGCGGCCCGCAGGGACGCAAGCTGATGGAGCGTGGACGTCGGCAGGCGAAGAAGCCGAGCACCCAGCAGAAGCTTCGGCAGTTCGCGGATCGGGTCCGTGGTCGTTCGGGTCGCCGCTGAGAGCACCTCAGCCGCGAGAATCCGGCGGTGGCGGACAACGCTCCCAGCCGGATGACGGGTGAACCGGGGACGGGCGGATGAGGGTCACGAGGTTAGGGGGACGGGGATGTCTGCTTCCAATCCGGCGATGGCTGGTCGCGGTGACTACGCGCAAAGCCGTGGTGAACGCGGTTCGGCGAAGACGAGCGCGGCCGCAACCTTTGCGCTCGTGTTCGGTGTGGCTGCCCTGATCAGTTCGTTGACAGTGATTCTGTCGGTCGTCGGACTGATCCTCGGCATCATCGGCGTGATCGTCGGCATAGCCGGGATGAAGATGGCTCGCCGGCCGGGCGTAACCGGTCGAAGCATTTCCATTGCCGGTTTGGTGCTGAGTGCGCTGGCAGTCCTGGTCGCGATCGCCTTCGCCGCCGGGGTCACCACGTTCTTGAACGACAGAGCTGCGGTGGATCGCCTCCAGCAGGAGGTTGAGGATCTGCGCAACGAACTGCCCACCTAAGCCCCGTACACGGCGGGTCTCCTGCTGTGGCGGTGGGAGGTCGCGTCCGGCAGCGCGTCTAGTGCTTTGACCACCAACGTTCGCGGGGTTGGTTAGGCGGCTTTCGTGGTCGGGTGGCCCCAGCGGTGTTGGCGTTCGCTGCGGACGCGTGCGCGTTCGCGGCGTTGGGCGGCGAGGACGTCGGGGTGGCGGGCGTTGGCGTTGCGCCAGCTCAGGTATTGGTGCAGGTGGTGGCGCAGCGCGATGTGGTTTTGGTGGTCGGATCCGGCGATCACGAACGTTCGTAGCGGCCCGAAGTGGGCTTCGATCGGGTTGGCCCAGGATGCGTAGGTCGGGGTGAAGCACAACTCGACCTTGTTGCGGGTGGCCCAGGCTCGGATCTTGTGGCCTTTGTGCGCGGACAGGTTGTCGAGGATGACGTAGATCGGTGCGCCATCCGGTCTGGCGGCGCGGATCGACCTGAGCGCGGACAGGGTGTTGGCCGCGGACTTCCGTTCGCGCACGGCGCCCCACATGGTGTCGTCACCGATGGAGTAGCAGCCGTGGAACTGCCGGACGCCGTGCAGCTTGTGATAGTTCGCCGGTAGCCGGTGAGGGTGGTTCTTGGGATGCCAGTCGGAGCCTGCCTGCGGGCGGATCGTCAACGGCCCGAACTCGTCGAATGCGAAGCAGCGCTGCGGGAAGTTTTCCATGATGTGTTCGATGCGGGCGAGTTTCGCCTCTCGGTGCGGGTCGTTCGACTCTTTCCAGGTCTTCGTCCGTTGGAAGGTGATCTCGTGTTTGCGTAGGAGCTGCCGCAGCCGCTCACGGCCGATCTGCACCCTCCGCTCGGGGTTGTCGGCGAGGTAGTCGGCGAGTTTCCGGATGCTCCAGCGGGTGAACGGTTGCCGCAGCGCGGTCGGGCGGGTGTTGGCCGTCGCGACGATGAACTGCTCGTCGGTCTCATTGATCCGGCGGGGACGGCCACCCGCCCACTGAGGGTCCAGGCTGGGCATGCCCATCTGGTTGAACCGGTGGATGACCTGCCGGACGGAGTCCTCGTCGGCCTGGACCAGGCGGGCGATCACCGGCACGCTGTTGCCGCCGGCCGAGGCCAGTACGACCAGCGCCCTGCGTAGCCGGACCGTTGACCCGGTCCCGCGACGGACCAGGCGTTGCAGCTTCTGGCCTTCTTGATCACTTAATCGGCGTACTCGAACAGGTTCTGCCACCCCGACAGCCTTGACCCACACCGGGTCCGCGCCACGGACCCGCCCGGCGTGTCACCCAACCCGGCCAACGTTGGTGGTCACGGCACTAGGCGAGGACCTTCTGCGCCCACCTGCTCGGCTTGAGGGTCATCACTCGAAACGGGCAGCTCTGGTCGGTCAGCAGGGTGTACGCCTTGATCGCCCGTTCGGCGGCATCCTGCGCCTGCTCGGCGCGGGTCATGCCCTTGCCACGGTTGCGGAAGAGCGCGCCGTAGAAGGCCGCGCAGAAGACGCCGCTTTCGTGCCAACCGATGATGGACGAGGTGCCGATGTACGTCACCTCGCCCTGAAGGCAGTCCCGTACCGCCTTCTGCCAGACACCTGTGCCGGTCTTGCAGCCGTCGGCGAGAATCGCCCCGGTTGAGATGCCCTTGCCCTGCTCGGCGGCGATCTCGCCCAGATGCTCAAGGGAAATGTTGGTCTTCTCGTCCGTGCTGGTGAACGTCGGCGTGATGCTGTGGTCGCCATGAGCCATGACGTGCAGTACGTCGCACGATGCGGTGAATGCTGTCAGCACCGTGTTCGGATCGCGGGACCGGACGAAGTCGATGTCGACGATCGGCTCGTCGTAGCCGGCGTTGAAGTTCTGCAGCGTGCCCTGCACGAACGTCATCGCCGCGTCGAATGATGAATCCAGGCCGATATCGAGCAGGCTTACCCGTCTGGGCCTCACCGGTGTCGTCCTCCCCAGGTCGCAACCTCCGTGAGCGTAGAGGCCCCTTCCCGGCTTGTGAACCCCGTTCGTGGATCAACGTCGGCGGGTCACCACCCGTCGGCGAAGTGGTCGGTGAGGCGGGGGCGTTGACCCCGGAGACGAAGGCGGACCCGACAGGCGGAGGCCGTCCCAGCTGGCTTGATCACGCCGGGCTGTGGCGACTGACTGCCCCTATAGGGGCAGTAGAAGACCACAGCGAGAGGGGTTCGTCGGGAGCGGGTACGGCTGCGACAGCTGAGTCCGCCCGTACCCCTTCTGCTCTTGGCGGGCCTGGCATGCGTCCAGGCCCGCCTCCCGGCAAACTCGCCCCGCTGTGGGCGGCATGTTGGCCGGGGCGGGGGCACGCCGGACCGGTAACCACTACCGCCACAAATCTCTACCGGTTCCTCGGGTGTGGTTTCGTCGGTATCGGGTAGATCCGACACCGATGAGCTGATCTGCGTACGGAAGGCGGGAGGGATCCGCGATGGTGTCAGTGGGTTACACGTTGCTCTGTGAGCAGGCCGGTCCGGTTGACCTGATCGATCACGGGATCCGGGCCGAGGCCGCCGGTTTCGACCACCTGCTGATCTCCGACCACTACAACCCGTGGGTGGAGCAGCAGGGGCACAGCCCGAACGCCTGGCCGGTGCTCGGCGCGGTCGCCCACGCGACCTCCCGGATCGAGCTGATGACGTACCTGACCTCCCCGATCCGCCGCTACCACCCGGCGATGGTGGCGCAGCAGGCGTCGACGGTCGGGGTGCTCTCCAACGGCCGGTTCACCCTCGGCCTCGGCGCCGGGGAGAACCTGAACGAGCATGTGGTCGGGGCGTGGCCGCACGTGACCCAGCGGCACGAGATGTTCGAGGAGGCGGTGCAGATCATCCGGCCGCTGCTCGACGGCGAGAAGCTCGTCTACTCCGGCAACCACTACGAGGTGCCGGAGGCGTACGTCTGGGACCGGCCGGACGTACCGGTGAAGTTCGCGATGGCCGCGTCCGGGCCCCGTTCCTGCGAACTGGCCGGGCAGTACGCCGACGGACTCATCGCCGTCCAGCCGGAGCCACGCCTGCTGGAGATGTTCGACCGGGCCGGTGGCACGGGCAAACCACGGTACGGGCAGGTGGCGATCTGTTACGGGCCGGACGAGGCGGAGTGCCGCCGCACCGTGTACGACCAGTGGCGATGGTTCGGCCTGGGCTGGAAGGTCATGGCCGAGTTGCCGGAGCCGGTGAGTTTCGCCGCCGCCACCCAGTTCGTCCGCGAGGAGGACGTGGCCAGTTCGGTTCCGTGCGGGCCGGACGTCGAGGCACACGTGGCAGCGTTCCAGCGCTTCGTCGACGCCGGGTTCACCCATGTCGGCCTCGTCCAGGTCGGCGGCCCGAGCCAGGTGATGTTCCTCGACTGGGCGCGCGACGTGCTCCTGCCCCGCCTGCGCGAGCTGTAGCCAGCTTCGAGCTGTAGTCAGCTTCAACCGGAAAGCGTGGACGCCTTGCGGGGCGCGCCCCGGTAGGTGCCGAACGACCAGCGGTTTCCCTCCGGGTCCGCCACGATGAAGTCGCGTGAGCCGTAGTCGGTGTCGGCCAACTCCCGTAGCACCTTCGCGCCGGCGCCGACCGCCCGAGCGTAGAGCGCGTCCGGGTCGTCGGTGACAACGTACGCGCCGAACGTGCCCGGCTGGCGTGACCAGGCGTCGTCGGGGTCGTCCTTCGCGCTGCCGAGCATGATCCCGCCGCCGAGCGGCCAGGCGAGTTCGGCGTGTTCGACCCGGTCATTGGTGGCGTAGACGGCGGTCTCCTCGAAGCCGAAGGCGGTCACCAGGAACTGGATCAGCCCGAGCGCGTCTCGGGCGGGGACGCTGGGCCAGACCTGCGGCGGTGGCGCTTCATCAGTCATGGCTCGCAGTCTTCCCCGTCCCAGGCGTCGATGACTTGGACGTTTCGGAACTCCTCCGTCAGCCACCGGCTCGCCGAGCAGCCGGCGAACTCGCGGAACTCCCGGGCCAGGTGGGCCTGGTCGTAGTAGCCGCAGGTGGTCGCGAGGTCGGCCAGCGTCGGCGGCTGCCCGCTGGCAGCCTGGCGTTGCAACAGCCGACGGGTACGGTCGAAGCGGACCACCCGCGCGGCGCCTTTCGGGCTGAGCCCGGTTTCGGTGCGGAACTGTTGGCTCAGGTGCCGACCGCTCCAGCCGACCTCGCGCGCCAGTTCTTTCACCGGTACGGTCCCGCCGCTGGCACGAAGTCGCCGCCAGGCCCAGGCCACCTCGTCGCGCGGCCCGTTCGCGATCCCGGGCGGCCCGTTCGCGATCTCCAGCCGTCGGGTCAGCAGGACGTTCAGGGTCGTGAACCGCTCGGCCCAGCTCACCCCGGCGAGCAGCCGTTCGCGCAGCTCCCGGGCGAACGGTCCGAGCACCTCTCGGCCGTCGAGGTCGACGTGGACGAGTTCTCCGGCGGGCAGCCCGAGCAGTGCCCGCGCACCGAGCGGTGACAGGGCCAGTTGCACGCCCGACTGGCGACCGTCGTGGGTGATGATCGCCGGGGTGGTGTGCAGGCCGCCGACGAGTGTGTCGTACCTGCCGGCGGGCGTCCTCGGGTCGGGATGGGCGGCTACCACCAGTGGATCGTCGAGCGTGACGATCACCGTCAGGTAGGGCGACGGCAGCCCCCGATGTGTGCCCGGCTCGACTCCGACCTGCCGGTAGCCGCTGTACCAGGCGACGTACGGCCGCAGTGGCGCCGCCGGCCGCCGCTGGACGAAGTCCGACACGCCACCGGCACCGTCGCGCTCACCCACCCGGTCACTGTGCCACAACCCTTCGTGACCCTGGCGTGATTCAGCAGCGGAGTCGCGGCGGCAGCGCCAGCTCTTCGGACCGGTCCCGGTCCAGGTAGGTCTCCTCGGCGAAGGCGAGGAAGCGTTCCGCGTCCGCCGCGTTCGACGCCAGCCCGAACGAGACCCGGATCGCGCCACCGGTCGGCACCCGTATCACGTCGAGGTACTCGTCGACCGTCCTGATGTTTCGCATCAGGGTCCGGGCCAACCGCCACTTCGTGATCCCGAACGCCCCCTCGCCCGCGCCCGGATTGCAGAAGCAGCCGGTACGCAGGGAGAGGCCCGCCGCCGTGGACTCGGCGGCGACGAGGCGTTCGTCGACCACGGTGCCGTCCGGGTGGAGGAAGTTGAACGAGATGGTGGCGCCCCGACGGTCGTTCGTCGCCGGGCCGTACACCCGGACCAGTGGTTCGCCGGTGTGGTGCCGCAGCGCGGTCAGCCGTTCCAGCAGCCAGCCGGTGAGGGCGTCGACCCGGGTGTGGATGAGGTCGACCCCGATCGAGTCGACCCACCGCAGCCCGAACTCGACATCGGGGATGCTGAGGAAGTTGAGCGTGCCGTCCTCGAAGGCCGTTTCGTCGTCCATCGGCTCGTGCCAGTCCCCCTGCACGCTGACCGCCCGGATCGTGCCCCCGGCGAACCAGGGCCGGCGCAGCCGGGCGAGGGCGTCCCGGCGGGCGATCAGCGCCCCGGTGCCGGTCGGGTAGCCGAAGAGTTTGTACCAGCTCAGGCAGACGAACTCCGGTTCGACCGAGCTGAGGTCCAGCCGGTTCGTCGGCACGTACGCGGCAGCGTCGAGCAGTACGTCGTAGCCGTGCCGTTGGGCCAGCCCGACCCATTCCAGCGGATGCTGGACCCCGCTGAAGTTGCTCTGCGCGGGGAAGGCGAACAGGCCGCCCGCCCGTCGCCGCCATGAGCCGATGTGCTGCCCGACCAGTGCGGATTCCACATCAGACTGGTCGACCCGCAGCTCCGCCCCGCGTACGGGGACGTAACGGGTCGGTGCCCCGGCGGTGCGGGCGTACTCCCGGATGCCGTTGACCGAGTTGTGATTGTCCGAGGTGAGCACAAGCGGCCGGGACCTGGCGAACCGGTACGCCTCACCGACCAACCGGCAGGCGCCGGTCGCGTTCGCGGTGAAGACGACGGCGTACCGCTCCGGGTCGGCGTGGAAGAAGGCGAGAACCGCCCGCCGGGCCGACTCCACCAGGCTTCCGGCCGCGACCGAGGTGGGGTTCTCCGAGTGCGGATTGCTGTAGAGGCCGGCGGTCAGCCGACGGTGGTGCGCCTCGATCTGGGCGCGGGCGGCCACCCCCGCGCCCGCGTAGTCGAGGTACACCTGCCCGTCCTGGTCCAGGTGTGGGTATTCGGCCGCGCGCAGCTCGTCGATCCGGCCGGTGCCGGCGTACCCCGGGCTCGCCGAGGCGGGCATCTCAGGCGGGCGCGCCACGGCGGTCCTTCCGGGCCAGCACGGTCCACGCGGCGCCGAGGAAGGCGACCAGGAAACCGGCGAGGATCACCCAGTTGACCCAGACCGGCCGGGCGAAGCTGTCGCCGTAGCTGGCCAGCAGGGGTGGGCCGAGCGGCGACCCGCCGTCGCGCCAGATCCGTTCCAGTTCGGCGGTGTGGCCGAGGCCCTCGAACGCCCAGCGGTTCGACATCGCGTAGCTGAGCCACTGGCCGCCGGCCGCCATCACCGGCACCGGCAGGATCGCGCCGACGAAGAGGACCTGCGGGAAGCAGAGCATCGGCAGCATCAGGGTGGCCTGGGCGGCGTCCGCCACCGAAGCGGAGCAGAGCAGTCCGAGGGCGAGCGCGGCGGCGGAGGAGAGCAGCAGGGTGGTGTAGAGGGCGGCGAAGGCGCCCGCGTCGACCGCCGGCAGCCGGTCGATCCCGGCCAGGACCCCGAGCAGGGCCAGGTCGACCAGGGCCAGCAGCGGGAGCAGCACCGCGACCTTGGCCAACAGGTACGGCCCGACGCGTACGCCGGCCAGCCGTTCCCGCCGCAGGATCGGCACCTCGGTGCAGATCTGGAGCAGCCCGTAGGTGAGGCCGAAGAAGAACCCGCCGAAGGCGATCCAGAACAGGGTCATCACCGTAACGTTCGGACTCGGGTCGGCGAGGTCGAACGCACCCGGCCGGAAGAGCAGCGCGAACATGCCCAGCACCATCAGCGGTGAGCCGAGCAGGATGGCCAGGGTGAGCCGGTTACGCGCGACGATCTCCACGTTGCGGCTGCTCAGTACGGCCCACTGGCGCAGCGGCCCGACTCCCTGACCCCGACGACCCGGCACCCCAGGACCACCGTCGGTGTCGGTGTCGGTGTCGGTGTCGGTGTCGGCGGCGCGGCCGGTCTCCGGTTCGTGGCTGCGGCGGAACCGGGCCGGCCAGCCCTCCGGCTCGGCCTCCTCGTCCAGCCGCAGGTAGACCTCGGCGAGTGCGGTCACACCGAAGAACTCGCGGGCCGCCGCCGGACTGCCGGCGAAGGCCAGCTCTCCCTGCCGGGTCAGTACGACCACCCGGTCGCAGAACTCGACGTCGGTCACCTGGTGCGTGGTGAGTACGACAGTGGCGGCCGAGTCGGCGAGCCCGCGCAGTACGCGCAGCAGGTCGACCGCGATCGCCGGGTCCAGCCCCGACGTCGGCTCGTCGAGGAAGAACACCCCGGGCCGGGTGAGCAGTTCGACCGCGATGCTGGCCCGTTTGCGTTCGCCGCCGCTGAGCCGCCCGACCGGCACTCCGGCCCGTTCGGTCAGCCCCAGCTCACCCATCACCTCGCGGACCCGCTCGGTGAGGGCGGTCGGGTCGGTGTCCGGCGGGAGGCGGAGCCGGGCCGCGTACCGCAGGGTCCGCTCCAGCGGCAGTTCGCGGTGGATGATGTCGTCCTGCGGCACGTACCCGATGCCGGCGGCCCCGATGACCCGCTCAGCGCCGCCCTGGTGGTCCACAGTGCCTGCGCCGGGCGGACGTACCCCGGCGAGGGTCTCCAGCAGTGTGGTCTTGCCGGCGCCGCTGGCACCGATGATCGCGACCAGTTCGCCGGGCTCGACGGTCAGCGAGACGTCACGCAGGATCTGCCGGCCACCGCGCACGGTCTGGTGCAGGTGGGAGGCGACGACGCGTACGCCGGTAGGTGGTGCGGTGGTCGTAGTCGTACCGAACGGGGTCATGACTGGCCGATCCCTGCGGTCTGAGGACGGTTCTGCCGTTCTGGCGAATATGGCACGCCGTTCACATCTCGTCAGCGCCCATCGAAGTCGGATATCGGCACCCGGGCGACGGCGCGAGCCTCGGACACGCCAGGGGATATCGTTTCGTTGGCTCGCCGGGTTCCCCGGACGGGGCGGCGACGGACGGGAGAGTTGGCTGGTGGCGAGGACGAGGCGCCGTGCGGTGGTGCGGGGCCACGGCCATCCGCAGATCCGGGCGACCCACGCCAAGACCCTGGAGTTCACCCACGACACCGACGTGACCCAGCGGGCGACCTGCGTCGTCGGGGTCGGCACGGAGCTGGATCCGGCGGAACTCGGGCTGTTACGTGGCCGGGTCCGCTTCACCGTCGAGGCGGACGGCCACGAGGCGACGGGGGAGGCGACGATCAACCCCGAGCACGCCGTACGCGACGGCCTGGTGCTGCGGCGCAGCCACCACGCCGACCCGGGGACGCTGGCCTTCGCGGCGACGCTGACCGCGGATGACCTTGATCGTGACCTGGTTGCCGCGCTGACCGACCCGGCGACGGCGGTGACCCTCAGCCTGGTCGAGGTCGCCGTGCCGGCACCGCTGATCCTGCTCCGCTCGGCCGGGCAGTCGCTTCCCGAGGGGCGGCTCGGGCTGCTCTGGCGGCACGCCGACGAGGCGGTGGACCTGGGCGCGGTGCGGGAGCCCGCAGCCGCCCGGGCGACCGTCGCGCGTTCCGGTGTCCTCGCCGTCACGCTGCCCGGAACGCTCGACGAGGCGACGCCCGCCGCGCTCGGGTGGCTGGCCGTGGCAGCCCAGGCCGGTGCCCGGTTCGCGCTGCCGGCGGCCGGGCCGACCGAGACGCTCTACGCGGCCGGGTTGCCGCCGACCCCGGTGCTGTCGCTCGGCCGGGTGGACCGACGGTCGGTACGCCGGCCCGAGGTCGAGGTCGCGCTCCGCTCCGCCCTGGCGCCGACCGTACTGACGGTGCCGGCGGAGGAGGTCGACGCGGTCCTCGAACACGTGGTGGCGGCGACGCCCGGTCGACGGGTCGCCGTACCGGACGGGCAGCCGGACGTCGGCACGGCGATGAGCTGGACCACCGCCGACCGGGCCGGGTCCGCCGTACGCCGGGTCGGGGCAGCGGAGGTCACGATCGTGCTCGCCGCCGCGGTCGCCGTGGACCAGCCCGTCGACCTTGATGCCCTGGTGCGCGCCCTCGCCGGCGCCGGGGTGTCACCGCGTACGTTGAGCGAGGCGCTGGCGCCGTTCGGGCTGAACCGACGGCGGGTCTACGACGCCCTGGGGCCGGGCCGCTCCTCCGGTGGCTCCTGACAGAATCGGCAGATGCAGGTCGTACAGGGCAAGCGTCTGGTCACGCCGGACGGCGAGGTGCTCGACACGCTCCGGGCCGGGGCCGATCGGGTGGTCGTCGACGTCGGTACCGGTGACGCGCGTACCGCGTACCGGTTGGCCAGGGCGCAGCCGGACTGGCTGGTGGTCGGGGTCGATCCGGCGTGGCAGCGGATGACGCCCACGAGCGTGCGTGCCGCCCGGAAGCCGGCCAAGGGAGGTACGCCCAACCTGCTCCTGGTCAACGCCGCCATCGAGACCGTGCCCGCAGATCTGTACGAGATCGCCGACGAGGTGCTGGTGTTGATGCCGTGGGGCAAGTTGCTGCGGGGCGTGGTCCATGGTGAGGCGGACGTCTGCGCGGGGCTGCGCCGGGTGGCCCGTGCCGGAGCCACGCTTGAGATCACCGTCGGCACCAGCATCTGGCGGGACCCGGTGCCGTTGGAGATCCGCGAGCTGCCCGAGCTCACCCCCGAGTACGTCGACACCGTCCTCGCCGACCGGCTGGCCGGGTACGGCTGGCAGGTCACCGGTGCGGAGGTGGTCAGCGGCGCCGAGATGGACCGGATCAGCTCCTCCTGGGCACGCCGGCTCGGTTCGGCGAACCCGGAGGTCGTGATTCATGTTCGCGCCAGCGCGGTTGATCCCCGCTGACCAACCATCCCGGATCGATGTTCACCTGAGGGTCGCACAGTGAGTACGTCGTGTTACATCCTCGGGGGTGGATGGTTGTTGCTACGCCGACCAGGTGGGTGACAGCAGCCGGCCCGCGGTTGTCACCCACCTGGCGGTTGGGTCGTCTCTGCCCGCCCTGGACGCGGTCGTCCTGTCCGCCGTGGTCGCGGAGGGCGGGTGGCGCCGTCAGGCGGTGGTTTCCCTTACCCAGGCGGAGAGCCTTTCGGCGAACACCGTCGGCGAGAAGTTGGCGGCGTTCGCCTGCACTCGCGCTGGATTCAGCTCGCCCAGCCGAGCGACGAGCGGAGCGAAGCTACGCGGGTCGGTGGAATCGATCAGGAATCCGGTCTCGCCGTCGACGACCGTCTCCAGTAGACCGCCGTGGCTGAATCCGATGACCGGGGTGCCGCAGGCCTGGGCCTCGACCGGAATGATGCCGAAGTCCTCGTGGGTGGGGAAGAGCAGTGCTCGCGCACCCCAGTAGAGCTGGCGCAGGCGCTCGTCGCTCGGCCGCACCTCGAAGCTGACCGGTACGTTGACCTTCTCCGCGGCTCGGCGCAGGGACTCTTCCTCCGGGCCCTTGCCGGCGATGATCAGCGGCAGTCCCGCCGCCGCCGCGATCTCGATCATCAGGTCGAAGTTCTTGTACTTGATCCAGCGTCCGACCCCGAGCAGGTAATCCCGGTTCTGCTGCTGGTCGGCCACCGGGGCGGCGGTGTAGAACCGCACGTCGACCGGGGGGTTGATGACGTGCGCGTCCCGGTGCCAGTACTGGCGGATGCGTGCCTGGACCTCACGTGAGTTGGCCGCGTAGCTGTGTACGTGCCGACTGAGCCGCAGGTCGGCCGCCTGGAGCACCTTCCGTGGCCCGGCCAGCATCGGATTCGATCCCCGGCCGTCGAAGTCGGGGCTCCACACGTAGCGGGCGGGGGAGTGGACGTAGCTGAGGTAGCGCGTCTGCTCGGAGGAGCCCAGCTTCACCGTGTGGGCGAAGGCGTGGCTCGATGAGATGACGACGTCGTAGTTGTTCCGGGAGAGGGTGCGCCAGGCCACCGGCATGAGGGGCAGGGCGAGGGCCTTCGACCCTCGCAGCGGCGTACGCGCCATCCAGGACTGTCGGAGAGTCAACTCCTCCGTCGCGTCGTCGTCCTTCCACAGCACGAAGCGTTCGCCGTGTGGAATGAGGTCCGCGATGTTGAGGAAGACCTTTTCCGAGCCACCGGTGGAGCCGTACCACTCGTGGACGAGAGCAACCGAACGCCCGGCCAGGAGCGCCGAGGGGGCGCTTGACGAGCGGGTGTCTTCGAGCGAGGTCACCTGCCACCGCCATTACGTTCTGTCACGCGACGATGGCTGGTCTTATTCGACGAGTGCACTAACATCCCCTGTGTTGTGCTGGGAAAACCCAAGCGGTGCGCGATCGCACGCCGCGACCCCGCCGATTTCCAACTGGAATAAACAGCCTTGACTGTGAGTTGTCAAGGACGTTTTCCTGGGCTCTGTCCAGTTGGCAGATTTTATCGCGGTAAAGAAGCTGTCAGATAATTAGTCTGACTAGGCCGAGCTGCCCGGTGTGAGGGTATTTAGCGGTTTATCATGCCATCTCGGCGGCGGGACTGGTGGATTCGCGCTGAAATGACGCGATCACCTTCGGTGACCCGACGTGATACCGAAATATGGTTCCGCGGTGACGATGGTTTGCGGCGGCGGTTCGGTCGGCGGCGGTGCGGGGTTGGCGTGGCCGCCGGGTCCGATTCTGCGGGCGTGGCGGTGATCGTCACCGTGTGGAGATGCCGGCCGCTGGGTTGTCCGCCGGCGACACTTGGTGGTGTTGGACGTCACGGGTTACGTCCCTGACCGAGGCTATTGAGCAATGTGTCCGGTCCGGTACGTCTTGGATAATTCTAGGGGACAAAAACGCGCCACCTCCTCCTTCGAAATTACCCTCTGTTGCGGTTGGTGTTCATTTGGTTATCCGGAAACATTGCATCGTGGCGAAGTTACCTGGGCTACTGGGCGAGGGTGCGCATGGCCTTGGGTGAGTCAGTACCATCGGGCGCATGGCACGCCACCCACAACTCGCGATGACTGATGCCACGGCCGTTGTCGAGATGTCCCCGGAACTCGATCAAAACGGTAAGAAGCCACCCCGTCGCAACCGCGGGAAGCGTATTGCCCTCATCGTCCTGCTGGTGGTCGCGCTGGTTTCCGGTCTTGGCATCCTCGGGGCCGGCCTCTACCTGCGTTCGGTGGAATCGGGCATTCACCGGGTTGACGCGTTCGACGCCGTGCCCGAGGCGGCACGCCCGCAGCGGGAGGGGGCGGCCAAGGGGGCGCTGAACATCCTGCTGCTCGGCGGTGACTCACGTGATCCCGACAGCAGTTCCGGGTCGCGTACCGACACGATCATCCTCGCGCACATCCCGGCTGACCGTTCCAGTGCCCAGTTGATCTCGATCCCCCGGGACACCTGGGTGCCGGTGCCGAAGTCGCAGAGCGGCAACAACGGCGGCGTCGACGCCAAGATCAACGCTGCTTTCGCGTGGGGTGGCGTCGCACTGATGGTGCAGACGGTCGAGTCCTACACCAACGTTCGGATCGACCATGTCGCGATGGTCGACTTTGCCGGCTTCAAGGAGATCGTGGACGCGCTGGGCGGCGTCGAGGTCAACGTCGACACGAACTTCACCTCCACGCACTCCCTCGACCATCCCCGGAAATACGTCAAGGGGCCGATGGAGATGGACGGCGCGACCGCGCTGGACTACGCCCGCGAGCGGTACGCGTTCGCCGATGGGGACTTCGCCCGGATTCGGCACCAGCAGCAGGTGATCAAGGCGATCCTGGACAAGGCCGCTTCGGGAGGCACGCTCGCCAACCCGGCCAAGCTGAACTCCTTCGTGCGGGCGACCACCGACACGGTGACCGTGGACAAGGCGCTCAACGTCCTCGACATGGCGGGCGAGCTCCGCGGCCTGCGCAGCGACAAGCTCGGCTTCTACACCAGCCCCACCAAGGGAACCGGTCGGGTTGGTAACCAGAGCGTCGTGCTGCCAGACCCGGCAAAGGCCAAGGTGCTGTTCGACGCCGTCCGGCGCGACTCGGTCGACGAGATCCTGGCCGTCGCCGAGACGAAGTAGTGCCTCCGTCCTAACGTGGCGAAAAGGGCCGGTGCCCCGTACTCGATACGGGGGCCGGCCCTTCTGCTTGCCGGCGGAGGCGGCGCCTGTCGTCGGTGACGGTGGCGGCCACTGACCGGGACCGCCCGGCGGGACTGCAGCCTGGTCGTGTGTCGGATATAGCGTCATTAATGGATGATCGGCCGTCCGCCGTCGGGGCCCGGACCCCCGCCGAACCGGCAAAGTCCCGGGAAACCCTGGACCCGGACGCGATCGACAGGTAGAAAAACACCGATCCCCTCCTGCGTCGACGGGGCGTCGCCGACAGTCAAAGAGAGCGCTCTCTTTGTGCCGGTCCGTCCCGTCTCCCGTCCCCGATAGGCAGGTAGATGAACATCAATCAGGAACACAGTGCGCCCGCACTGTCGAGTGTGCGTACCGGCACCTCGCTCCGTCGGCTCCTCACCGTGGCGGTCTCGGCCGCAACGCTCACCGCCGCTGGCCTGGTGCCGCTGGCGAGCGGTGTCGCCGCCCACACCGGCGGACGCCCTGATTTCGGGCCCAACGTCTTCGTGTACGACCCGTCGACGCCCGTCGCGCAGATCCAGGCGAAGTTCGACGAACTCTTCGCGGTGCAGGAAGAGAACGAGATGGGTACGAACCGGTACGCCATCCTCTTCAAGCCCGGCCGCTACGACGTCAACGGCAAGCTCGGCTACTACACCACCGTCGCCGGACTCGGCCAGTCCCCGGACGACGTGGACATCAACGGCGCCATCCGGGTCATCGGGCAGCCGGATCCCGGCTCAGCCGCCGGAATCTCCGCCCTGACCAACTTCTGGCGCTCGGCGGAGAACTTGTCCGTCACGCCGACCGACTGGTCCAACCAGTGGGCGGTGTCGCAGGCGTCGCCGATGCGCCGGGTGCACATCAAGGGCACCCTCTGGCTCGAACCCGGCAACGCGGGCTTCTCCAGCGGCGGTTACATCGCCGACTCGAAGGTCGACGGGATCACCATCAACGGGTCACAACAGCAGTGGCTGACCCGGGACAGTGAACTCGGGGACGTCTGGACCAACGGTGTCTGGAACCAGGTCTTCTCCGGGGTGGTCGGGGCACCCGAGCAGGGTTTTCCGAACCCGCCGTACACCACACTGCCGACCTCCCCTGTGACGCGGGAGAAGCCGTACCTGTACATCGACGGCAGGGGCGACTACCGGGTCTTCGTCCCGACCCTGCGACACCACACCTCCGGCACCAGTTGGGGCGAGGGCAAGCGCCAGCAGGGCTACTCGTTGCCGATCAGCGACTTCTTCGTGGCAAAGCCGTCCGACAGCGAACACAAGATCAACGAAGCGCTGGCCCGGGGCAAGCATCTGCTGCTCACCCCCGGGGTCTACCACCTCGACCGGGCGCTCCAGGTCAAGCGTGCGAACACCGTCGTGCTCGGCCTGGGCATGCCGAGCCTCGCCCCGGACCGGGGCGACGCGGCACTGCGGATCGCCGACGTCGACGGGGTCCGGATCGCCGGCGTGCTGGTCGACGCCGGCCCACGGGAGTCCGACGTGCTGGTCGAGGTCGGTGACCGGCACAGCCGCCGGAACCACTCGGCCAACCCGATCTCGCTCCAGGACGTCTTCTTCCGCATCGGCGGCCCATGGGTCGGCAAGGCGAAGACCAGCCTGGTGGTGAACAGCGACGACACGATCATCGACAACATCTGGGCCTGGCGCGGCGACCACGGCAACGGCATCGGCTGGTCGCAGAACACCGCCGACACCGGCGTCGTGGTCAACGGTGACGACGTGACCGCGTACGGGCTCTTCGTCGAGCACTACCAGAAGTACCAGACCATCTGGAACGGCGAGGACGGCCGGACGATCTTCTACCAGAGCGAGCTGCCGTACGACCCACCGAGCCAGGCCGCCTGGAGCAGCCCGACCAGCAAGGGCTACGCCTCGTACAAGGTCGATCGGCACGTACGTGAACACGAAGCCTGGGGCCTGGGCGTCTACTCCTACTTCAACCAGGAGGTGGACATCCGCGCCGACCGGGGAATCGAGGTCCCGCAGACACCGAAGGTGAAGTTCCACAACATGGTCACCGTCTTCCTCGACGGCAGCGGCGGGATCGAACGGACCATCAACGACGCCGGCACCCCGGTCGTCGGCTCGTACGGGACCAGCACCATCGTGGACTATCCCGAGGGCTGACCGACCGCCCCGGACCGCACCAAACGAGGCGGCCGACCCGGATGCCGGGTCGGCCGCCTTCGTACTGTCGCCTGCTATCCGACCCGTATCGCCGATGCCGGCGCCGGACCCCGGCTCACTGCTCGGTCGAACCGAGGACCGGCGGTGCGGCGCTCTCGTCGTCCCGCCAGACCATGTCGTCCTCGGTCAGCCAGGTCAGTCGGTCGTTGCCTTCGTCTTCCTCCGGCTGACCGTGCTGCGAGCCGCCGAGCATGCCGGGACGTCCACTGGTGCCGGAACCCGGGCGCCCAGCCGCGGACCGGTCACCCGCGGTCGACCGCTCACCAGCGCTGGACGTGCCCTGCCGACTTCCGCCCTCGGCGCGCCCTGCGCCGTTCGTCGACCTGCCCTCCGCGCTGCCGCCACCGGGGCGCGCCGCCGCCGACGAACCCGGTGTGCCGGAGGCGGCCAGGGTGCCGCTGCCGAGGACCCCGCCCGGAGGTGTCGCCATCGACTGGCCGGCGAAGAGCCCGGCGCTACCACCGGCGGGTGGGGCACTCGCGGCGGTCGCGGCCATACCGCTGGCGCCGGTGGCCCAGCCGCCCGCCAGTCCGGCGCCGGCCAGCGACGTACCGTCGTTGTTCCCGGTCGTGTCGCCACCCTTGCCGGTCGACTTGTCACCGCTGTTTCCGGTCGACGGACCCCGACCGGTGGTCGGTCCACCTGAGGTGGTGACGAGGCTGTTGTCGGACGGACCGGACACCGGCCCGCGGGCCGGCGGCTGCGGCGCCTCGGCCCGGGCGATGCCGGTCTGCGCCAGGCTCCCGCTCTCCGGAGCCCGCGTCGGCGTGGTCGCCCCCGGCCCGGTCTGCGTGTTCGGGGGGGTGCGGTTGACGGTGTCGGGCGTCTCCGGATCCGCGACCGGTGGTGTGATCAACCGGTCGTACGCGGAGAGGTCATACGCGGCGGCGAGTCGCGCCACCACAGCGACCATCCGCTGATGGGCCCGTTCCTGTTCCTCTTTGTCCTGCTGGTGCCCGAGGAAGCCGCCGACGACCATCCCGGCCGGGCCGAAGATGGCGCCCTTGGCCGCCCCGCCCAGAGCCTGATCGTGGTCGTCGGTCTCCTCGGGGCTCTCAGCGTCCTTCTGTGCGGTACGCAGCGGCCCCGCCATCAGGCTCAGTCCCTCGTTGACCGCGCCCATCCCGGTGGCGACGCTGTTCGAGTACGACACGACCAGGTTGATTCGACGCTGGAATTCCTCCCCGGCCGCGCCCGTCCAGGCCCGGTCGAGCGCGTCGAGGTCCTCGCGCAACGACCTGGCGAGCCCGTCGACGGTGGTCTTGAGTGAACTCCACTTGCTGGCCAGGGTTTCGACCTGGTCCGCGTCGCCCGCGTGGACGGCCCGGTAGAGCTCCTCATGGCTCACATGCTGGTAGCGCTGCACATACTCGTCAGACACGACGCGGCTCCCCCGGATCGAGTGCACCCTCGACGCCACCGAGCACGCGGCCGATGTCGTCCGCGTTGGCCTTGTTACGGGCCTCGGTCGTGCGGTAGTTGTCGATGATCTGTCGGGTGGCCTCCTGAACGGCGGTGATGGCCTGTCGGAGCCGCTCCACCCGGTTTACGTACTCCTGGTGCAGGGAGGTGTACTGGCGAGCGTTGCTGGTGGCGTCGGCGAACAGTCCCAACGCCGGTGGCTGGCACTGCATCTCGGTGTTGAGTTTGGTCAGCACCTGCTCCGCTTCGGCCAGCCGTCCCGCCAGCCTCCCGTGGAAGTCCTCCAAGGACAGTACGTCGACTTTTGTCTGCGGACTCATAGCGGTATCCCCGTGGTCGGTCGTCGTTGTCGCGCAACAGCCGTGGCCTGCGCCAAGATTAGTCGACCCCCGCCAATGCCGCGACCCGTCCGAGGTGGCCGAATCCGGTGACCGAACGGGCGCCGTCAACCCGCCGTGACCGTCGGCTGCGGCGTCGTCGACGGGACCGGTTGCCCCGACTGCGGTGGCCGGGCGGTCGGGGTCGCCGGGCTGCCCGTGGCCGAGGATCCAGCCGGCGACGGGGTCCCGCTGGGGGACGGCGGCTGACTGGGTCGTGCCGTCGGCGTCGCGTTGCTCCTGGCCGGCGAGGGTGCGCTGCCGGGAGCGAAGTACCGCAACGCGTCGCTGCGTTGCAGGGTCGGGCCGGTGGGAACCAGTGCCAGCACCGATGCCGGTAACCCGAGCGGGGTCACCCCGCCGTAACCGAGCGCGGTCACCGCGTCGCCGTCGCGGGTCCCGAGCGGGTAGCGAACACCCTGTGAGGTCACCAGGTAGACGGTCGCCCCGGGCGCCCCGCCGGAACCTCCACCCGAACCGGGCATTGCCTGCACGAGCGCGCCCTTTCCGCCCGGCATCACCACCCGCTGCGCGGTCTGCACCGCGTCCCGCGTCGACTGCCGGACCTCGATCGACCCAGGCGCCGACGGGGTCAGTTCCGGTGGCGTCTGGTCGAACACCTCGATCGTCGTACGGGACGAACCGGCGGTGCCGTCCCGGTAGGTGGCGCAGATCGACGTGCTGCCCGCCACCGCCGGTTGCACCTCCGGCAACCGTTGCGGCATGCCCTCGTCCTCCAGCCGCTCCTGGCTCAACGCCTGGCCGGCCTGCTGCGGGGTGATCTCCTTGACCACGCCACCGTCGCGGAGCAGTAGCAGCGCCGTGATCTCGCCGATCGGGGCGAGGCCGATCCTGGTCAGCACATAGTGCTGCCCGGCGGACCGGAAGACCTGCCCGACCCGGGCCGGCCCCGGACCCACCCGCAGCCGGCTCGGTTCCTTGTTGCCGGCGATGCCGGGTTCGCGCACCCGCGGACCCACCGGGATCGCGTTGAGCAACTGCGGGCCGACCTCGACCGGCCGTACCGAGGCCATCTTCAGCGCGGTCATCGCGGCGGCCCCACCGGTGATCTGCATCCGGGTGTTGTTCGTCAGCAAATAGAGCTGCCTGTTGTTGGTGATCAGGACGGCCCGGTCGGCGAGCGCGACACCGCCGGCCAGTTCCTGGTTGACGACCAGGCGAGTGGTCGACTGACGCGAGTCGGTCGGGTTCGGGGTGTTGCAGACCGACCAGGGCAGTCCCACCAACGACTTCTGGCCCGGCAGGTCGTCCGGCGCCCCGACGATGCCGACCATGGGGCCGCGTGGCCGGTCCTGGATCGACGCCTGCGACATCGTACGGACCTGCGGGTCCGCCTCGTCCAGGATCAGCCGCGCGGAGGTGTAGTTGAGGGTCGGGTAGAGCAGGTCGTCCACGAAGACGTACGTGGCGCCGGTCTCCCGCTCGACAACCAGTGTGTTCGGCTCGAGCGGCGAGCTTCGTTTCGTCACCAGCCCGTACACCCCGGCCCCGGCCAGGACGATCGCCGCGGCCATGGCGCTGCCGAAGACCGCGAGCCCCAGCCGCCGCATCGGCAGATTGTTCGTCTCCGGGTCACCCGAGAGCAGCGCCGAGACGATTCGGCGGGTGACGAACCGGTACGCCTGCACCTGGTCGCGGCGGGTCCGCATGCGTTACCTCCGGCGTGAATGTGGTCCGCGACGAGCAGGTCCGAAATCCGTCACGGGCTTCCCTACGATAAGGGTCCGCCGGTCGATCAGCGGGACCCGTCCGCGCATCCGCGCCGTACGGCACCGCCGGCCGAGGGTCCAGAGAGGATTGCCAGCGATGATGCAGGTTCAGGCACCCCCCGGTCAGACCGTCCCCGGGCGGACCGGTTCCGGCCGCCCCGCCGATCGGCGCAGGCGCGGTCGGATCGGGCCGGTGGCCGTCGGTCAGATCGTCGTCCTGGAGATCGGCCTGGTGGCGGTCGGTGCCGTGCTCGACCGCCCGGTGTGGCTGGTCTCCACCGTCGCCTCGCTCGCGGCGCTGGCCGTACTGGCGGCCTTCGCCGGGCGGCGCGGCGGCTGGTGGTACGAGGACCTGAGGTTGCGCCGCCAGCTCCGTGGACGTACGCAGCGGGCCGGGCAGCCAACGGCCGGTACGGGCTCCGACGACCCCCGCCTGACCACTCTCGCCCCCGACCTGTCGCTGACCGAGGTGCTCGACCGCGGCTCCCGGTTCGGAGTGGGGCAGGACGAACACGGCTGGTTCCTCGCCTGCCTCGTCGCGCCGGAGGCGAGCGATCCGGAGAGCCCGGTCGAGGCATCCACCGTCGACCAGGCGCTCGGCGTACTCGCCGGTTTCACCGGCCCTGGCTCGACCGTCCAGGTCGTCGCGCGCACCCTGGTCCACCGCGACGAACCCGGTGTACCGGCCACCTACGAGCGGGACGTGTGGGTGGCGGTCCGGCTGTCGGTGCCCGACGCCCGCGTGGAGGCGGTCAACCGGGGCGGCGGCATCTCCGGCGTGCACCGCACGATGGCCGCCGCTGCCGGCCGGCTCGGCAAGGCACTCACCGCCGGCGGGCTGGCGTACCAGGTCCTCGACCGGGACGAGTTGCGCCACGCGGTGCTCACCGCGACCGGCCTGGACCTGGTGACCGAGCCGCAGCCGGAAAACTGGACCGGTGTCTCCGGCGGCGGTTGGACGCAGTCCTGCCTGGCGTTGCGCTCCCGGGTCGACATCCCGTTCGGCAGACTCGTCGACGCCGTGACCTCGACCTCGCCCGTCTCGCACACGCTCTCGGTGACGATCGACAGCAGTGGTCGGCGGGGTACGCCGTTGCTGCGCGTGGCGGCTCCCGACAGTGAGTTCACCGCCGTGGTCGGGGCCGTCGAGCACGCGGTCAGCCAGCACTCGACCGCGCCACGACGGCTCGACGGGCGGCACGGTCCGACGATCTACGCGGCGGCACCGGTCGCCGCCGAGTGGGAGGCGACCGGCACCGTACCGGTCAGGCCCTGATGTTGGCTATCCAGCCGTAGAGGCCGCAGACCCAGGCGGCGAGCGGCACCACGGCGACGATCAGCAGGATCTCGATGATGTCCAGGGTCCGGCCCCACACCGGTGAGATGGGCCGGCCCGCCACGCTCGACCCGTAGACGAGACTGATCACCGCGGCGACCACGAGACCCGCCAGGACCACTCCGAGCCGGATGACGACGGGCGCCTGGGCGAACAGGGCGGTGGCGGCCAGGCCGAGCCCGAGCGATCCGACGGCCAGGACCGGGGTCCGCTGCGACCGGCCCTTGAACGGGCGCGCCTGCAGCATCGCCAGCAGCGCGAGCACCAGGCAGAGCAGGAGGGCGGGTAGCCGGCCGTCGAGGGCGAGGAGCACCTCGCCGCCGAGCACCACGATTGCGACCGTCCACAGCAGAGCGGTGAGGAACTGGTCGGCCCGCTCACCCAGGCGGAGCACCTGCCGGCTGTCGAAGGTCTCGCGGTCCGTCTTGAGGTCGTCCGGTCCGGTCGGAATCGACGGGACCGGCAGCCGGGCCAGCCGGTACGACGCCATCGGCAGGGCCGGCATCGTCGCGAACGCCACCGTGGCCACCACCGCCCCCGAGGCGGCGCCGCTCATTCCGAACACCATGCAGAGAATCGCACCGAGCCCGGCGAAGACACCGACCGTGGTGGCGCTGAAGAAGAGTGGCGCCCGGTCGCCGACCGCCAGCGCCGACGCCGCCCCGAAGACGACCAGCGCGGTCGCGGCGAGCAGGAAGTGCGGCGTCGACAGTTCGGTCAACGGGTGGTCCCCGGCGAGCAGCAGGAGGCCACCGACGACGGCGTACGCCAGGCCGACCATGGCCAGGACCGAGGCGGTGCCGCTGTCGCTGGCCGCCCTGGACAGCACGGCAGCCGTCACCATCAGCCCGATCGCGACGACCAGGGCGACCAACGCGCCGGCAAGCTGCGGTGGACCGGCGAGCAGGGTCACCACGGCCCCGCCGACCAACGCCAGCGAGGCGAAAAGGAGAGAGAAACTCCGGGTGGTGCCGATCTGCCAGCCGCCGGCACGGCGGTTGGTGGCGGTTGCCACCGCGTCGACCACGTCGTCGAAGACCACCTCGGGCGCGGTCGCGTTGCGAGGGTTGAAGTAGAGGACCTCGCCGTCGTGGATGCCGTGCTGGGTCGCGCTGTAACCGCCGTCGAGTGGTTGGCCACCCAACCGGGACAGGCTCCATCCCCCGTGCCGGGCACCCTCGTCGGCCAGCTCCTCGCCGGCGTACCGGAGCAGAGTCGGCAGCAGGTCGGCGAGGGGCACATCGGACGGTAGGGCGAGATCCATGCGTGTCCTCGGTGCCACGATGGTGACCCGGCTCAGGTCGCCGGTCGCCGTCTTCGTCGCCACTGGGCCTCCTCGTGCTTGCGTGTGCGGAGTCGTACCAGCGCCCGCCGGCACGTCTGGACGAGTGTGGCCGGTGAACGCCCTTGCGCGGGATCGCGGCGTCCAGGGGAGATTACCTACGATGGCGGGTACGTACGATGCCCCCCGACGGCTTCAGTCGGTTGCACCCGGGCATGAGCCGCGATCGGGGAGGTACAGACGTGGGTACGGTGATCTTCCGTCGGCCCCCACGGCAGGCGGGGCCCGCACTGCCACGGGGCGAGGTCCTGCTGGAGTCTCCACCAGAGCTACCCGAGCAACTGCCCCGTGGTCTGGGTCAGATGTTGATGATCCTGCCGATGGTCTGCGGGGTCGGTGCCATGGCGTTCCTCTACGCCGGTCGGTCCGGCGGCATGATGACCTGGGTGGCCGGTGGCCTGTTCGGGGTCTCGATGCTCGGCATGGCGATCGGCTCGATGAGCAACGGTGGCAACGACAAGGCCGAGCTGAACGCCGACCGGCGCGACTACATGCGCTACCTGACCCAGGTGCGCAAGCGCACCCGCCGCGCGGCCGAGCAGCAGCGCAAGGCGATGGAGTGGCGCCACCCGGAACCGGACGCGCTCTGGTCGATCGGCTCCTCGCGCCGGCTCTGGGAGCGACGCCCGACCGAGGAGGACTTCGGCGAAGCGCGGATCGCGGTAGGCGCGCAGGCGCTCGCCGTACAGATCGTGCCGCCGGAGACAAAGCCGGTGGAGGATCTCGAACCGATGAGCGCCATCGCGCTGCGCCGGTTCGTCCGGGCCCACTCCACGGTGCCGGAGCTGCCGACCGCGATGTCGCTGCGGGCGTTCAGCCGGGTCGTGCTCCGGGGCGAGCGGGAGGCGATGCTGGACCTGACCCGGGCCGCGATCGGGCAACTCGTCACCTTCCACGCCCCGGACGACCTGATGCTCGTGGTCGTCGCCGCCACCGACTACCAGTCCGACTGGGACTGGGTGAAGTGGTTGCCGCACGCGCACCACGGCGGGCGGGTCGACGCCGCAGGGCCCCGACGTCTGGTCTTCAACACCCTGTCCGAGGCGGAGCAGGCGCTCGTGGGAGAGCTCGGCACCCGCCCGCGGTTCACCCCGGAGGCGAAGCCGTACACCAACGGTCCGCACGTCGTCGTGGTCGTCGACGGCGGGGAGGTCTCGGCCACCTGTCAGCTGGTCGGAGTGGGGCTGCTCGGCACCACGGTCATCGACCTCTCCGGCGCGGTGCCCCGCGAGGCCGGTCGCTGGCTGCTCTGCCTCGATGTGACCGACGGCTCCGGACTGGACCTGATCCGGGGCAAGACCACCTCGCGGTTGGGGCGCCCGGACCGGCTCAACGCCGCCGCCGCGGAAGGGCTCGCCCGACAGATTTCGCCGTACCGGCTCTCCCGGCAGACCGTCAGTGAGGAGCCTCTGGCCCGCAGCATGGAGCTGCCGGACCTGCTCGGCATCGGTGACGCCGCCACGCTCGACACCACGTCCACCTGGCGGCCCCGCGCCCAGCGTGAGCGGCTGCGGATTCCGCTCGGCGTCGGCCCCGAGGGCAACGTGGTCGAGCTGGACTTCAAGGAGTCGGCGCACGAGGGTATGGGCCCGCACGGCCTGGTCATCGGGGCGACCGGCTCGGGCAAGAGTGAACTGCTGCGTACGGTCGTCGCCGCGCTCGCCGCGACCCACTCCTCCGAGGACCTCAACTTCGTTCTGGTCGACTTCAAGGGTGGCGCCACCTTCGCCTCCCTGGACGCGTTGCCGCACACCAGCGCGGTCATCACCAACCTCTCCGACGAGTTGCCACTGGTCGACCGGATGCGCGACGCGCTCGCCGGGGAGATGGTCCGCCGGCAGGAGTTGCTGCGCGCGGCGGGCAACTACATCTCCCGGTACGAGTACGAGAAGGCCCGTACCGCCGGTGAGCCACTGGAACCGATGCCGAGCCTGCTCATCATCTGTGACGAGTTCAGTGAACTGCTGGCGGCCAAGCCCGACTTCATCGACCTCTTCGTGATGATCGGCCGTCTCGGCCGTTCGCTCGGCGTCCACCTGCTCCTGGCCAGTCAGCGACTGGA
Organism: Micromonospora pisi; assembly: GCF_003633685.1. Classification (NCBI taxonomy): domain Bacteria; kingdom Bacillati; phylum Actinomycetota; class Actinomycetes; order Micromonosporales; family Micromonosporaceae; genus Micromonospora; species Micromonospora pisi. The sequence continues at coordinate 4,981,199 of NZ_RBKT01000001.1, forward strand.
GGAGGGCAAGCTGCGGGGGCTCGACACGCACCTGTCGTACCGGATCGGTCTGCGTACGTTCTCCGCCGTCGAGAGTCGGATCGTGCTCGGCGTGCCGGACGCGTACGAGCTGCCGAGCGCGCCCGGACACGGTTACCTGAAGTCGGACACCGCCACGATGCTGCGTTTCCGGGCCGCGTACGTCTCCGGCCCGTACCGCGCCCCGGGCCAGCGTGCCGCGACTTCGGACGCGGCGCTGAGCCGCGCCATCGTTCCGTTCGGTCTCGACTTCGTGCCGATCGAGGCCGTCGAGGAGTTGGTCGAAAGCGCCCCGGTGGCGCCCGAGCCGGCCGAGACCGGCAAGGCGGTCACCATGCTGGACGTGCTGATCGACCAGCTCCAGGGCCGGGGCAAGCCCGCGCACCAGGTCTGGCTGCCGCCGCTCGCCGACCCGCCGGGTCTGGGCGAGCTCTTCGGAACGTTGACCGAGGATCCGACCTACGGCCTCTGCCCGGCGGGGTGGGCCGGCCGGGGTCAGCTCACCGTGCCGGTCGGCATCGTGGACCGGCCGTACGAGCAGCGCCGCGACCCGATGTGGGTCGAGCTCGCAGGTGCGGGCGGCAACGTGGTGATCGTCGGCGGTCCGCTCTCCGGCAAGAGCACCCTGCTCCGCTCCCTGCTCGCCTCGACGGCGCTCACCCACACGCCGCGCGAGGTGCAGTTCTTCTGTCTCGACTTCGGCGGTGGAGCGTTACGCAGCCTCGCTGCGCTGCCGCACATGTCGGGCGTTGCCGGCCGACGCGACACCGAGGCTGTTCGCCGTACGGTCGCCGAGGTCGGCACCATCATCGACGAGCGTGAGACGCGGTTCGCGCAGCTCGGCATCGACTCGGTGGCGAGCTACCGTCGTCGCCGGGCCGCCGGTGAGTTCCCCGACGACCGGTTCGGAGACGTCTTCCTGGTCGTCGACGGCTGGAGCGTCCTGCGCCAGGAGTACGAGGAACTGGAGCAGCTCGTCACGAACCTCGCCGCCCGGGGCCTCGGCTTCGGGGTGCACGTGGTCGTCACCGCTGCCCGGTGGGCGGAAATCCGAGTCAACATGCGCGACCTGCTGGGGACGAAGCTCGAACTCCGCCTCGGCGACCCGGCCGAATCGGAGGTCGACCGCCGGGCGGCGGTCAACGTACCGGAGAAGTCGCCCGGACGTGGTCTGACCCGCGACAAGCTCCACTTCCTCGCCGCGGTCTCCCGGATCGACGGATCGCGCGCAATCGAGGACCTGTCCGAGGCGTCGGTCGAACTGGCCGAACGGGTGGCGGCGGCCTGGCCGGGCGAGCCCGCGCCGAAGGTACGCCTGCTGCCCCGGCGGATGGCCACGGCGGAGCTGACCGAACTGGTCGACCCGGCGGCGACCGGCCTGCCGATCGGCGTGAACGAGTCGGCGCTCGCGCCGGTCTACCTCGACCTGGCCAGCGAGCCGCACCTGACGGTCTTCGGCGACGCCGAGTGCGGCAAGACCAACCTGTTGCGTCTGATCGCCCGGGGCATCACCGAGCGGTACACCCCGGCCGAGGCCCGGTTGGTGATCGCGGACTACCGCCGTGGACTGTTGGGCGCGGTCGAGGGCGACCACCTGCTCGACTACGCGGCGTCCAACAAGGTGTTCAGCGAAGGGCTGGCGTCGATCCGGGACGCGCTCGGAAACCGGCTGCCCGGACCGGACGTGACCACCGCGCAGCTGCGCGACCGGAGCTGGTGGCGCGGACCTGAGCTGTACATCCTGGTCGACGACTACGACCTCGTCGCCTCCGGTGGCAGCAACCCGCTCAGCGCCCTGCACGAGCTGCTGCCGCAGGCCCGTGACATCGGCCTGCACCTGATCATCGCCCGGCGGGTCGGCGGCGTTGCCCGGGCACTCTACGAGCCGGTCCTGCAGCGACTGCGGGAGCTGGACTCGCCGGGTCTGCTGATGTCCGGCAGCCGGGAGGAGGGCGCGGTCTTCGGCACGCTGCGGCCGAGCCCGCAGCCGCCGGGTCGGGGCACCCTGGTCCGTCGCCGTGACGGGCAGCAACTTATCCAGACCGCGTGGTCTGATCCGAACTGACGTCCGCCGGACCCCGGGTCCGACGGCGACGGCGACGGCGTGGCCGGTGGCCGCGAGTGAGGAGGGACCGAGTTGAGCACCTCATGGACGGGACGGTCGGGCGGCGGGGACCTGGATGGTCTTCTACGGCAGGCCGAGGAACAACAGCGGCGGCTGGCGGAGTTCCAGCAGCAGCGCGCTGAGCTCAAGCTGGCCGGGGAGAGCCCGGACGGACTGGTCCGGGTGACGGTCGACGGCGAGATGAAGGTCGGCGACATCGACATCAACGCGCGGGCGATGCGGCTGGACAGCTTCAGCCTCGCCGAGTCGCTCCAGGCCGCGATCGACGCGGCGTACGCGGCCTTCGCTGAGCGTACGAACGAGATGCTGGCGGAGACACTGGGCGGCGCCGACCTGGTCCGCCAGGCCGAGTCGGGGTCGCTCACACCGGAGGAGTGGTTCAAGCACTTCGGCGTCGACCTGGGCGATCCGTCGCGTCGGGCCCGGGGCTGAGCGGAGGGATGCCTGATGGCGAACAAGGTTGACGTCGACGCGATCCGCAAGGCCGGTCAGAAGCTCGGCGCGGCTGACGGTCCGATCGCCTACCTGCAGAACGTGCAGAAGCTGCTGGAGGGGGTGAAGCTCTCCGGGCAGGCGCTCACCTTCTTCGGAATGCCCACCGTCGAAGCGCACAACGATTCGGTGGACGGGCATGTGGACAACCTGAAAACCGGTATCGAGCACCTACGTTCCGCCGCCGCCCGGTTGGAACAGAGCGCCAAGAACTGGGAGAAGTCCGACCAGCCGTGGGTGGTCAAGTGAGGTCCTGCGAGAGGAGCGAGTGATGGCACCGGGGCCCGAGATCCTGATCGCGAACGCCGCCGGACAGGTCACCGGAACGCACAGTGTGGTGGCGCGCATGACGCCCGTACGGGCGCTGATAGCGGCCGCCCGGGGCAACATCGCCTGGGTCGTCGGTGCCGGCATCCTGCTCGGCGCGATCATCTACCTTGAGGCGTTCGACAACGACGAGGTCAACGAGTCCATCAAGGAGTGGGGCGACGCCGCCCGCCTGCTCGGTGCGGACCAGTTCGGCGCGGCGCTGGATGAGGTCATTCCGTCCAGCGACGAGTGGGACTTCGACGACCGGGACGCGTTCGAGGTTTTCATCCGCAAGCTCAAGGCCGAGGTCAACTCGCTGGCGGAGGCGTGCGCGGCCAACAAGGACGCGCTGACCTCGGCCCGCGACCAGTTCAACGCGACCGTCGACGCGCTCATCGACGTGCTCACCGCGATCCTCCTCGCGGTGATCGCCTCGATCGCGTTGCAGGCGTTCCCGCCCACCGCGCCGCTGGCCCAGGCGATCGGCATCGCCGGCCTGACCACCGCCATCGCGGTCGTCACGCTTGCCTTCGCTGACCTCGGTACGCTGTTCAGTGCCGTTGGCGGTGCCTTCCGGGCCAACGACCGCTTCGCTTTCGTCTCCGATTCGCGTCCCGGTTGGGCCGCCGTGGGCAGTGACCCGGGCATCAAGGACATCAAAATCGACTGGGTGAAGGATTCGAAGTTCTACCAGTAGAGGTCGGACTACGAAGAGGGTTGGTGGCTGACCATGTGGGCGTTCTGGCTCTTCATGTACTTCCTCGCGACGATTCCGACGATGCTCGTCCTTGGCCTGGTCTATCGGTTCACCCGTTCGATCCGCGTACAACGGGCGTCCGAGATCGTCGTACTCAGTGCCGGCATGGCGCTTCTGCCGCTGATGATCGAACGGGCGCTGGACAAGCCCGTCGTGTGGTTGGCGGTCGCCGTCCTGGCTGTCGTCGTGGTTGGTTGGGCCATCTTCATCGTCCGCAACTGGAACTCGAACCGTCCGAGCATGACGTAGCCGTCGGTGACCGATCGGTGCCTGACGATGGCTGGTCGTTCGGCCATCCATAGCGGATGGTGCGGACCGTTCGGATGAGGGCTGCGGTTGGTGGGAGGGGTGAGCTACCGTCTCATCCATGAGTGTCCGCCGGTGGGGTGCCCTAACTCCGCCGCGGGGGGCTGGCGCGGCAGACGGCCGCCACTAGTAGACGGAAGGGTGTGAAGCATGGCGTTCGAGGTCGAAGCTGGGAGCCTGCATACCGCCGCGAGTGACGTGCGGTCGACGCGCAGCGACGTCGACGGCGAGTTGAAGAAGCTCTGGAACGTGGTCGACGATCTGGCCATCGCCTGGAAGGGCGGTGCGTCCACCGGGTTCCAGGACCTGATGCAGCAGTGGAACCAGGACACCAGCAAGTTGCTGACGGCGATGGACAACATCGCCGACCTGCTCGACAAGTCGGGCACGACGCACCAGGTGAACGACGAAGAGCAGCAGCAGATGCTGAGTAAGTTCCACAACGCGCTCAACCCGTGACCGGCTGGCGAGAGCAGAGGGGCAAATCGTGACGATCAAGGTTACATACGAGGTCCTCGAGTCCAGCACCCGGCAGATGCAGGCCATCTCGGGGACCATCGACGAGAAGCTGGACACGCTCCGGCAGATGCTGTCGAAGCTGCAGTGGGAGGGTGAGGACCGGACCTCGTACGAGCAGCACCAGGCCCAGTGGGACACCGCCGTCCGGGACATCAACAAGATCCTGAACGACATCGGTGGTGCGGTCGGCATCGCGAAGGACAACTACGTCAGCACCGAAATGAGCAACTCCAAGATGTGGCACTGAGATAATCGCCCGGCGCGGCTCCGGTCCGGTTCGGCCGGACCGGAGCCGCGCTTGTCTCGGTGCCATGGGTTGACGATCGTTCTGGGGGAGCGATGCGTACGAGAACAGGTCTCCGCCCGGTACAACGGTCGGCGGCGGCGGCGCTGGTGCTGGTCGCAGCTGTCGGTGTCGGTCCGCTGGTCGCCGTGGGTCCGGCCCACGCTGACACCGTGCGTGGCCTTCAGTGGTATCTCGACGCGCTGCGCATCCCGGAGGCTCACAAGATCAGCAAGGGTGCCGGCGTCACCGTTGCCGTGATCGACACGGGAGTGGACGTGTCCCACCCGGACCTCAAGGGTCAGGTGGTGGCCGGCCACGGACTCGGGTCGGACGCCGCGCCCGACGGGCGCCGCGACTCCGGCGTGGATGGTCACGGCACGGCGATGGCGGGCCTGATCGCCGGACGCGGCGGCGGGCAGAACCGCGCCCTGGGCATCGCGCCGGCCGTGAAGATCCTCCCTGTCTCCACCGGCTCCGACTTCGGCGACGGCGAGTTGGCCACGGCGATCCGCTGGGCGGCCGACGCTGGCGCCGACGTGATCAACATGTCGCTCGGGGCGAACGGCCCAGCCAGCGAGGAGGAGCAGGCGGCCGTGCGCTACGCGCTGGAGAAGGACGCTGTCCTGGTCGCGGCGACCGGCAACCTGGAGCAGGGCTCGCTGGGAGTGTCGTCACCCGGCAACATCCCCGGCGTCATCGCTGTCTCCGGATTGAGCAAGGACGGACTGTTCTCCCCCAAGTCGGTGCGAGGACCCGAAGTGACGCTCGCCGCTCCGATGGACGACGTGATCACGCCACGACCCGTCTCGGTGTCGAAGAACGGTTACGGCGTGGCGAGCGGTACGAGTGACTCCGCTGCGATCGTTTCCGGTGTTGCCGCGCTGGTCCGCTCGAAGTATCCGGACCTGAACGCCGCGAACGTGGTCAACCGTCTGGTCCGAACGGCCAAGGACGAGGGCGCGTCCGGTCGCGACGACCTGTACGGCTTCGGTGCCGTGGATCCGGTCGCCGCGTTGACCCGCCAGGTGCCGAACGTCGACGCGAACCCCCTGGTCGCCGCCGCGCCGCCCGCGCCGGCCGACAACCCGCAGGCGGAGGCGGACGACGGCCCAGCGGTCTCGATCGGTGTGTCGAACAAGGTCGGGGCGATCGTCCAGGTGGCGCTCTGCCTGCTGGTGGTGGTCGGACTGGTCGTATTCCTGGTCGTCCGGAGCCGACGGTCGGCGCGGCGACGGCGAGCGCTTGTCGACGTGGGGGTTGGCGCGGCTCCGCCCGGCCCCGGTTGGGGTGCGGCTCCCGGTCAGCCACCGGCGGGACAGGCACCGTACCTGGGACAGGCACCTCACCCGGGGCAGGGAGCAGCACCGGCGTACCCGCCGTATCCGGCAGCCCCCTCCGGGCACCCGCCGTATCCCCCGGCGGCGCCGTACCCCGGACAGCCGGGACCGATGCGGCCGGGCAGCGGCTCACCGCCGGATCACGGGACGCGTCAGTAGCAGAAGGCCATCAGCAAGTTCACGGGGAGGACACGGATGAGTGAGGACAGGACCGACCAGCCCGAGCGACTCAGGGTGGACGTCCCGTACCACCCGGTCGGCTACGAGTTGGACAACGTCGGCCGCGCCCAGGTCCCCTCGGACCTGGTCGCCGGGCCGAACGAGGCCGGGGTCAAGACCGAATGGGATGCCTCCAGCCTCGACTCGGCCATTCGGTGGCTGGACGCGCACGCCACCTACCTCAACCGGCTGCGCCACGAAATGACCGATCTCCAGGACATGATGGGTGGAGCTGCGGCTGCCGGCGAGGGGGGCAGGGGTCCGCTCGGCGGGTTCGTGTGGGCCAATCGGCTGGCCGCGCAGCACAAATCCGTCTACGACGGGATGGAGCAGGGAATTCATTCGTTGGCGACGAACCTCGAGGAAGCCGTCGCGGCGCTCCGTCAGGTCAAGGAGAACTACGAGACGGCGGAAGAGGTCAACCGGATGACCGCCATCGACATGCAGAAGATCTTCGCCGACGTCGCCCGCGGCGCCCAGAGCCAGTAGAGGGGAATGGCAGATGGAGCCGACCTGGGAAGAGATGTGCCAGCACGTCGTCATCGACGGCCGGCCCGGCGATGTTGCCAGCGTCGCCCTCGGCTGGCAGGAGCTGCTCAAGAATCTCCGCAGCGTCAAGGAAAGCCTCGAAACAAACGTCAAGGACCTCGGGACGACCTGGAAGGGCGAGGCGTACGAGTCGTTCAAGACACGTATCGACGGGCACGCCAAAGTCATCGGCGGATTGCTAGAGGATGCCGAAAAGGGTGACGGTATCGTCCTGGCACTGAACAACGCCGCGGACCGGCTGAGTGAAGCGCAGCGGGAGTTCCCGATCCCCGCCACCTGCTTCAACGACATGTTGGAAGCCAGGAACGCGAAACTGACCATTCCTTTCGGCTTCTTCGAAGCGAAGGTCGCCCCCGATTTCCTCGGCTGGTTGGATCCGGTCAGCGCGGTAATGGACTGGATCAACGACCGTTCCGAGGAGGCGGCCCGGGTCTACAACCAGGTGACCGACGACTACCAGGACCAGGCGCCGACCATGCCCGGCGAGGTGCGGCGGGTCACCACCCTGACCCCGACGCCGGAACCTCCCAAACTCGACGACGGTCGCGGCACCAACGGCAAACTGCCGGACACCAGCAAGATCGGGGATGTTGGCAAGATCGATAGTTCGATCGGCAAGCCGGACATCCGTACCGACGTACCCGAACCAAAAATCGACCGGCCGGACACGAGTATCACCAAGCCTGACCTGGGCGATGGTTACTCGAAGCCGGGCACCATCGACGGCAGCCTGCCGGGGCAGGGCTCCCTGCCGGGGACCGGTGGCGTCGACCCGGAGTTCGGCTCGGGTCTGGCCGGCGCGGGTTCCCCCGGGCTCGGCTCCGGCGGCGGACTGCCCAGCACCTCCGGCCTGGGCGGCGCCGGCCTGGCCGGTGGCGGTGGGGCCGGAGCGGGTTCAATCCCGGGTGGTGGCGCTCTCGGCAAGCCGGTTACGCCGATGATGCCGCCGATGATGGGTGGCGGTGCCGCCGCAGGCGGCAAGGGCGCCGGTGGACGAGGTGCCGGTGGTCGTCTCGGTGCCGGTGGTCGCCTCGGCGGTGCCGGTGGTGGCATGGGCGGAATGGCGGGAGGCATGCCGGGCGGCGCTGCCGGTGGCCGTGGCGGAGGCCGAGGTGCGGGCGGAGCCGGCACCGGACCGCGCGGTGCCGGAGCTGGCCGGGGTGGTCTCGTCGGCGGCCCAGGTGGTGGAGGCGCGGGCTATGGCGAGGAAGAGGCGCCGCGCAACACCTGGCTCGAAGAGGACGACGACGTCTGGGGCACCGGCGGCGACGGTGCGCCGGGCGTGCTGAACTGATCCGCTGACCGCTGCCACCGCCCCAGGGCGGTGGCAGCGGATTCCGACGTCGCGCGTACGGCGAGGGTGTTCAGGCCGGGTACGGCGATGTTCAGCCCGCCGTCGGCCCGGGACGCGACGGCTCCGGAGCGTCGGCCTGCCGTCGGCCTGGCTGCCAACCCCGCGCCCGACCCATCCTCGTGATCGGACGGACCAGCAACAGCAGGACGGCGAGGACCGCGCCGAGGACGGCGACCCAGATCGCCACCGCCCGGTCGTCGCCCCACGGATCCTGCTCGGCAGGCGGAACCGCCATCGCACCGAGCGGCGGATTGGTACGGGTCCCGAGCAGCTCCGTCGCCGCCCGGTACGGGTTCACCATGCCGTACCCGACGTCCGCGTTACGCCCGTCGGGCGGGTTGTCGGCAGTCTTGGTCAGTCGGTCGGCGACCGCGGCCGCGGTCAGATCGGGAGCGAGGGCGCGGACCAGCGCCGCCGAGCCGGAGACGTACGCGGCCGCGAAACTGGTGCCGCCCTCCGGGATCGTCAGGTAACCGGTGCCACGCGGAGCGGGACCCACGATGTTGAGGCCCGGCCCGGCGATGTCCACGTAGTCGCCGCTGACCGAGGTGCCGACGTGCCCACCCTGTTCGTCCAGGCCGGCAACGGCGATGACACCCGGGTACCCAGCCGGATAGGCGGGCTGGTTCCGTTGCTGTTGCTGCTGGTTGCCGGCGGCGGCAACCAGCACGACCTGCTTCGAGAGGGCGTACTTGATCGCCTCCTCCAGCTCCGGCCGGGGCAGGGTCTCCAGCGAAAGGTTGATTACCTTCGCGCCCTGGTCAACGGCCCAGCGGATCGCCTCGGCGATGCGCAGCGGCAGATTCGGGTCGTTGGTCCGCTTGCTGTCTGGCAGCACACGGATCGGCAAGATCCGGGCCGATGGCGCGACGCCGTTGAACGGCGCGCCGCTCCCTACCTTGCCGGCGATGATGCCGGCGATGACGGTGCCGTGCCCGGCCAGGTCGCACTGCCCCTGCTGCTGGGGAAGGTCACCAAAGTCGCGGCCCGGCAGGACCTGTCCGCGCAGCAGAGGATGGTTGGCGGAGACACCGGAATCGATGACGGCCACGGTCACGCCACCGCCACGCGTAAGCCGCCAGGCAGCCGCCGGATCCACCCTGTTCATCGCCCACGGCGCAGCCGTCAGGGCGGTGCCGGTAGGGCCGCACTCCGGGGCCGCGAGGGCGGGTGCCGGGGGCACGACGACCATGGCGGTGAGTGCCGCGACCGCTCCACAAAGCACGCCGCGGACCGTGCGGCGGGCCAACCCGGCGGCTTTTGGCCCGCGGCCGGGCCGGCGAGTCCCAGGACGTTCGTACACCCGGTCAGGCTACCGCTGCGGAGGCAAGCGTGACGACCAGTGGAGTTGCCACGGCCAACCTTGTTCAGGGCAGGATTGTGGACGGTTACGGCCCTCCGGGCAAAGAACCGTGCCGGCGGGTGTGACTGTTACGGGCGACCGGGACGGCGACCACCAGATAAAGTCGGCTGGTCATCGCAGCGGCCATGGGGAGAGATGAATGATCGGGCACCGTACGGGTCTCCGTCGGGCTGTCGTCGCCCTCGCGGCCGTGATACCGCTCGGCGTCGTCGTCGGGGCACCGGCGCCCGCACTCGCCGACGTGCCACCGCTCCAGAAGCAGTGGCACCTGGACGCGTTGCGAATCAAAGAGGTTCACCGGGTCTCCACCGGTGCCGGAGTGGTCGTCGCGGTGGTCGACACCGGCGTGTACGCGGACCACCCCGACCTCGCCGGCCAGGTGCTCGACGGCAAGCGGATGATCGGCACCGACGACAAGGGCAAGGTCGACGAGCGCAACCACGGCACCGGAGTGGCGGGTCTGATCGCGGCGCGGGGAGGCGGAGCTGGGCACGCCCTCGGCATCGCTCCGGGCGCGAAGATCCTGCCGGTGACGATCGCGACGAACACCTTCGCCGGCAGCAACATGCCCGACGGCATCCGCTACGCGGTCGACCACGGCGCCAAAGTGATCAACCTGTCCAACGGTGGCCCGACCACCAGCCCGGACCTCGACGAAGCGGTTCGGTACGCCCAGTCCAAGGACGTGGTCGTGGTCGCCGCCGCCGGCAACACCGCCCAGGGGGACACCGGGGTGCTCTATCCGGCCCGGCTGCCCGGAGTGATCGCGGTCGCCGCGACCGACCGGCAGGGCGCCGCCTGGTCGGGAAGCGTGCGCGGTGAGCAGATAGCCATTGCCGCCCCCGGAGCGGATGTCTCGACCACCGCCGGTCGCTGGCCGGACCTGCGCGAGGGCGGCTACCTCACGGTGGAGGGCGGCACCAGTGCCGCCACCGCCGTGGTGAGCGGGGCGGCGGCACTGATCCGGGCGAAGTATCCCGAGGCGAGCGCCGCCCAGGTCGTCGATCGCCTGGTGAAGACCGCCGTCGACGCCGGCCCGCCGGGTCGGGACAGCGAGTACGGCTTCGGTCGGCTGGACCTGGTCAAGGCGTTGACCACGGATTTGGCGCCGGTGGATGCGAACCCGCTGGGTGCGATGCCGGCGGCAGAGGCCGCGGACGAGAACACCGTCGAAGGGTCCGGTTTCGATTTCGGACCGCTGGTCGCCGTGGCGGGCGCTCTGGTGCTGCTGGTGTTCGTCGTGGTGCTGGTAGTGGTCGTACTCGTCAACAGGCGCGGACGGGGTCCCGCCCACCACTGACGGTGGGAGGCTTGCCGCGAGTCGTGTGCCTGGTGAGAAGCGTGCCGTGACGACGGCACGTTGAACGACGTGAGCCCGAGGAAGGTCTGGGGCGGGCAGTCAGCCGGCGGCGAGGGATTGCCCGTGTGCGGGGTCCGCCTTCGGCAAGGGGTGCCGAACCCTGCCTGACCAGTGCTGGCAACAAGCCGGTACGACCGCCATGAGCAGCGCGATCGGGTGATGCGGTAGTCACCGCGCGACAACCGCGCGAAGAAGTGACGGGGACCACATCCGAATCTCCGAACTTCCCGTGCGCCCTTGCATCCTGCCGACGTGAACGCGTTGACGGTGGAACCTGAGCGCTGGGAGTCGGCGTGGACTCTGCGTCCGGTCCGGTGCCGGACGAGGTCATCCCAGGGGGTTCGAGCTCGCCGCTCCCAGTGGCAGGACGTTGTCGATCTCGGCATCGAATCGAATCGCCACCTGGCTGGCGCTCGCTGTCGACAGACGCATCCACAGGTCCACGTCGTTGCACATAGCAGGTTCTCGGCATCCGGACGGGCCTGCTGAAGCCAGTAACCCTGCCTTCAGCAACCAACAGTGAGAGGTTTCCATGACGGAGAACGATTCGACCGCGAAGGCTGCACTCGCTTTTCAGTCGGGCATTGAAGAGTTGGCGGCGACAATTCCCGGCTCCTACCGTGAGAGAGGGGCGAATGGCACGCTGCTTGCCCTGACGCACGCCATGGTTCCAGCCCTCAATCCCATCCTCAGTGCCGCCGCCAAGCCTGATTCCGCGGAGATCGTCGCCCTGGCGGAGGTTGCCGAGCGGGAATCCGGACAGGCGCCCTGGAGCATCCGGTTCCGCGGTGAACCGGATGAGGAGATCGCGCGGACGGCCACGCGGTACGGCTTGACGACCACCTCACGGCAACCGTTCATGATCGTGTCGCTTGAGGGGTACGGTCCGGCGCGGCCAGAGCCCACCACCGAGGTCAAGGTACGCCGCTTGTCGGGGGACGAATCCGACATCTTCGCCGCCGTGCTCAGCGCGGGATTCGGGGCGCCGCCAGAGATGATCTCCGCCATCTACACGCCGAAGGTGTTGGATAATCCCAGCATCTCCGCCTACGTCGCCGAAAACGACCGGGGTGACGCTGTGTCGGCCGGAGTCGCCTTCCTCAACGACCAGTACCTCGGGCTGGCCAACATCTCAACGGTTCCCGAGTTCCAGCGTCAAGGCTACGGACGCGCCCTCACCGAGGCGATCCTCCGCGATGGTCACACGGCGGGTGCCCATGCCGCATACCTCCACGCGAGTGAGTTGTCCCTGCCCTTCTTCGAGAGCGTCGGGTTCAGCACGAAGGAGTATTGGACGATGCTCAGCGCCTTCTGAGAGGTCCGCAGGACTTCGAACGATTACGTGGGGCGGCCAGACGCACCCGGCTCATGTCCCCAGCACCACAGGGTGTGCGCCACGTCGGCAGGCTAGGAGCCGCCACCGGTCCCGCGTGTCGGCCAGTGAAGCCAAGGGGGCCGGGAGGACCTCGTACGGTCGGTCCTCCCGGCCCCCGGCTCGATCATTCTCAGGTCGTGCCCGTCGAGTGGCCGTCGCAGTACATCCACCGCGACGGCAACGAGGTCGTCGTCCGCTCATCGCTTAGGCATACACGTGCTATGGCGGGCATTCTTCCTCCTGCTCCCGTCGCACCTCGGTCACCACCTTCCGGGAGCTGCGGACCGGGCAGACGCGACCGTGACACCGATTAGATGATCTTCGGGTGGGTTTCGGTGTGATCCGCAGGTGGCGCTGCCAGCGGTGACAGGTTTTGCGGGTCCCTGTCGCCCGCCGGCCGCCGCTGCTAGGTACCCTGTACCCTCGCGCCCTCGTAGCTCAGGGGATAGAGCATCGGTTTCCTAACAACGATCCGATAAATCGCTGTTGCCGAACAACCTGCATATTCGAAGCCCATATCGCATATTCGTGGGCAACGATGGTCGTTGCGTGCTCTATTGCAACAGGTCGACGATGTCCTGTGCTGTGCCCAACTCGCTCGACGCCATGGTCTGGAATTTCGGGAGTCGATCAAGCCTGCCTGATGGTGCTAGTGGATCACATTGCCGACTCGTCGTCGGCGTCGTAGGGCCACGTCCATTGAAATCGAGGCGGTCCTCGACGAGTTCGCCGAGCAGGCCCGCGCCCGGGCCCAGGGAGTGCTGCGCACCGTCACGAAGCTAGAGATTTATCGATGGTCCACCGGGGCCTTTTGAAAAAGACTCCGGCACCCAAACCCGGCCGCTATGGTCGAGACGGCGACACCAGGTCTCGGCTGATCGTCTGGGAAATGAAACGCGTGCGCGGTGGCAGGCCACCCGGCGATATCCCCGGCCCGGTCATAGTCTCAACCGACGACCAGCTCGCCGACTTCCTCGACGGCACCACCGTCGAAGCGCTGGCCTGGGCCACGGTGCCGTCATCAACGCCCTCGAAGCCTGCGTCGACATCAAGGTCGTCCGAACAACGCGGCCATTCCACCACTACTCTGACCCGCGGAACCTCCCAGAGCGCGTCGCCAAGATCTTGCACCATGAAGCCGCCGAACGCATCCGCGTCGCATGCCAACGCGCCGCCTGAGCTGGCAGCAGTCGCAGGCCATCCGTCCGGTGGTTCCGGATGCCGCCATCGCCGCTCACACTGATGAGCCGGGAGGTCACGATGTCAGGGAAGTACCATCCGCTGACCGCGGCTTTGAGTGCGGCGTCCGCACGGGGCCAGCAGGACGTCGAGCTCGACTTCGACGCGATCGCGGACCTGATCGCAGGCCTGCCACCCTCGGCCGGCCTGCGGCAGTGGTGGGCGAACACCGACCACCCGCAGGCCCGCGCCTGGCGTGCCGCGGGCTACCGGGTGCAGCAGGTCCACCTCGACCGGCGCCGGGTCCGCTTCAGCCGGCTACCAGCGTCGGCCGCCAGCCGGCACGACATCACGCCGCCTCAGGCCCACTCGGCCGCTGTGGCGGGGCCGCCGGCCGTGGTCGGGTCACCGGTCGACGTCCGGGTCCGACTGCGATGGACCGACGCGGGCAGCGTGGTGCTCGACGGTACCGGGAAACCGGCCTTCCCTCGTGCGGCCGCCTCGCACGGCCTCTACCGGCTCATCTTCAGCGGTCCCGGAACCCGGATCTACATCGGCGAGAGTGAGAACCTGCATCGCCGGCTGTCTAACAACTATCGCAACCCCGGGCCCAGCCAGCAGACGAGCCTGCGGATCAACGCCCTGCTGCGCGAACACCTCACCGCAGGCGGGACCGTCTCGCTGGCCGTGGCGACGGCCGCCACCGTGGTGGTCGACGAGCAGGAGCGGCCCCTGGATCTGACGTTCAAGGCGGGCCGGTTGCTGGCCGAGAGTGCCGCCCTCGTTGCGGCCAGGATGGCCGGCGACGCGCAGATCGTAAACCTCGGATGACCCTCCCGGCGGACCCGCAGCGACTTGCCACCCTGCTCGGCGCGCTCGACGACTACCGGCAGGCTCGCCGGGCGCTGCTGACGGCCCTACGCCTGCCGGCGTCGAACCGCGACCCGCTCGCCGAGCTCAGTGAGCATCTGGTCCAAGCCCTGCTCGGCGGCGAACTCGCCCCCAGCCGCGTGCAGGCGCACTGGGACCTCACCCTGCCCGACCATGCCAGGGTCCAGATCAAGTACCTAGTGCTTTGACCACCAACGTTCGCGGGGTTGGTTAGGCGGCTTTCGTGGTCGGGTGGCCCCAGCGGTGTTGGCGTTCGCTGCGGACGCGTGCGCGTTCGCGGCGTTGGGCGGCGAGGACGTCGGGGTGGCGGGCGTTGGCGTTGCGCCAGCTCAGGTATTGGTGCAGGTGGTGGCGCAGCGCGATGTGGTTTTGGTGGTCGGATCCGGCGATCACGAACGTTCGTAGCGGCCCGAAGTGGGCTTCGATCGGGTTGGCCCAGGATGCGTAGGTCGGGGTGAAGCACAACTCGACCTTGTTGCGGGTGGCCCAGGCTCGGATCTTGTGGCCTTTGTGCGCGGACAGGTTGTCGAGGATGACGTAGATCGGTGCGCCATCCGGTCTGGCGGCGCGGATCGACCTGAGCGCGGACAGGGTGTTGGCCGCGGACTTCCGTTCGCGCACGGCGCCCCACATGGTGTCGTCACCGATGGAGTAGCAGCCGTGGAACTGCCGGACGCCGTGCAGCTTGTGATAGTTCGCCGGTAGCCGGTGAGGGTGGTTCTTGGGATGCCAGTCGGAGCCTGCCTGCGGGCGGATCGTCAACGGCCCGAACTCGTCGAATGCGAAGCAGCGCTGCGGGAAGTTTTCCATGATGTGTTCGATGCGGGCGAGTTTCGCCTCTCGGTGCGGGTCGTTCGACTCTTTCCAGGTCTTCGTCCGTTGGAAGGTGATCTCGTGTTTGCGTAGGAGCTGCCGCAGCCGCTCACGGCCGATCTGCACCCTCCGCTCGGGGTTGTCGGCGAGGTAGTCGGCGAGTTTCCGGATGCTCCAGCGGGTGAACGGTTGCCGCAGCGCGGTCGGGCGGGTGTTGGCCGTCGCGACGATGAACTGCTCGTCGGTCTCATTGATCCGGCGGGGACGGCCACCCGCCCACTGAGGGTCCAGGCTGGGCATGCCCATCTGGTTGAACCGGTGGATGACCTGCCGGACGGAGTCCTCGTCGGCCTGGACCAGGCGGGCGATCACCGGCACGCTGTTGCCGCCGGCCGAGGCCAGTACGACCAGCGCCCTGCGTAGCCGGACCGTTGACCCGGTCCCGCGACGGACCAGGCGTTGCAGCTTCTGGCCTTCTTGATCACTTAATCGGCGTACTCGAACAGGTTCTGCCACCCCGACAGCCTTGACCCACACCGGGTCCGCGCCACGGACCCGCCCGGCGTGTCACCCAACCCGGCCAACGTTGGTGGTCACGGCACTAGCCAACCCTGACGGCAGGTGGGTGAACGAGCACGTCGTGCGCGCCCACCCCGACGTCGCCTTCTACGCGCTGGTGCTGTTCGAGGCGCTCACCTCTGCACTCCAACGAGTACCCCGACAACCGGTGTGCTGATCCTGCCCACCGCGCAGCTGGGCGCGGTCCATCTCGAGCTGGGCAAACGGCACCTGCGCGGCGACGCCGAGCTGCAGCTGACCCG
Source organism: Micromonospora pisi (assembly GCF_003633685.1). Taxonomy (NCBI): domain Bacteria; kingdom Bacillati; phylum Actinomycetota; class Actinomycetes; order Micromonosporales; family Micromonosporaceae; genus Micromonospora; species Micromonospora pisi. The sequence continues at coordinate 4,997,272 of NZ_RBKT01000001.1, forward strand.
ACGCAACTGGCAGACGATGCGTGACGAGCCCGCGCGGTTCCGCGCACTCGGGGTGCGAATCTGGCTCCCGTAGGGCGTCCCGTCGCCCGGAATGCCGCTTATGGTGTGCCATTTCCGACCTAGTGCCGTGACCGAGAAGGTTTGAAGTGTTGGGGTCTGGCTGCCCGGGCGGCGGGTTTACCCCAGCGTCGTTGGCATTCGCTGCGGATGCGAACGCATTCGCGGCGTTGGGCGGCCAGGACGTCGGGGTGACGGGCGTTGGCGTCTGCGCCAGCACAGTTAGTTGTGCAGGTGACGGGCCTACACCGCTACGACAAAACGCTCAGTGTGCGCCCGAGGCCGAACACGATCAAAAGTTACATAACCTATTATCTGGGATATAGACGTCGCGCTAACATGGCCCGACGGCGGTGCGCCAAGCGCTGCCGCGGTGTCCAAAGCTGTAGTCTTGCGGCACCGCAATAGGCCCGTGCCGGGTACTACAGGAGACTTGAGTGACCCAGATGACCGCCGTGGAGTTGCCGGCAAAGTCGCGGCTACGAGTCAAAGCTCACGGCGAGGTGTTCACCCCGCGTCGAATGGTCGACCAGATGCTCGACCTGGTCCACGATGACCTGGAGGACGGGCCGGGCTTCGTCGATAAGACGCTCATCGAACCAGCGGCGGGCGATAGTAACTGTCTCGTTGCGCTCCTCCAGCGGAAGCTCCAGGAAATTGACAGGCAGTATCAGCGGGATCGCTGGGCTCACGAGTCTCTGTTCGCCCTTGCCTCGATCTATGGAATCAAGTCACTGGAGCACAACCATCAGGACGCCAAGGATACAATGCATGAGGATTTTCTGCATTTCTGCGCGAGTCGCGGCTTCACATGCGGTCCTCACATAATGGTCGGCGACGTCGGTCGAGCCACGAGCGGCGCCAGGATCCCGTTCCGACCGACTTGGTCACATCAATCACCCGCTGACGTGTTCGAGGGTGGTGTCGTCTGAGTGCGCATCATCGATAACCTCAACGAGCTCCTCGGTGATGATTTGAAGGCGTCAATTGGGCGTGGCTCGAAGCTCCGCATCGCAGCTAGCACGTTCTCAATCTTCGCGTTCGAGGCGCTGAAGCATGAGCTGCAGTCGATCAAGGAGCTGGAGTTTATTTTCACCGCGCCGTCCTTTACGGCCACGAAGATTACCGATAAGCCTGCGCTGGAGAAGCGGCAATTCTTCATCCCGAACGACAAGAGCCGGGATGCTGCGCTGTATGGCAGTGAGTTCGAGATTCGTCTGCGCAACAAACTGACTCAGCGGGCCATCGCGCGCGAGTGCGCGGAGTGGGTCCGGCAGAAAGTCAAATTCCGCTCGAACTGCACCGGCGCACCCATGCAGTCATTTGCGCTGATCGACGACTCCGCCGCGTATGCCCCCCTTCAGGGGTTCACGACCGCTGACCTTGGTTACGAGCCCGGGCCTGCTGTCTCAAACATGGTGCACAAGATCGAAGACGCGTCGTTCACGCGTCAATACGTCCAGCTCTTCGATCAGATCTGGCACAACACTGAAAAGCTTGATGACGTTACGGAGGCGGTGCAGGACCACATCGCCAGCGTATATGCGGAAAACTCGCCGCAGCGAGTGTATTTTTTGATCCTCTACAACCTGTTCAGCGAGTTCCTCGAAGGCATCAACGAAGATGTGCTCCCCAACGACCTGACGGGCTACCAGAACACCGAGGCCTGGAGGGCGTTGTACAACTTCCAAAAAGACGCGGCGACCGGCGTGATCAACAAACTGGAGACCTACAACGGCTGCATCCTGGCCGACAGCGTGGGCTTGGGGAAGACGTTCACGGCGCTGGCCGTGATCAAGTATTACGAGCTGCGCAACAAGACCGTGCTCGTGCTGGCGCCGAAGAAGCTCGCCGACAACTGGACAACCTACAACAGTAACTACACGACTAACATCTTCGCGAAAGACCGATTCAACTACGACGTGCTCGCCCACACCGATCTGTCCCGAGACGGCGGCGAGTCGCTGGGCAAGCGGCTGGACCTTGTCAACTGGGGCAACTACGACCTCGTCGTGATCGACGAGTCGCACAACTTCCGCAACGCCGACTACGTCCAGGAGCGCGAAACCCGATACCAGAGGCTGATGCGCAAGGTCATCCGCGAGGGCGTGAAGACCAAGTTGCTGATGCTATCGGCGACGCCCGTGAACAACCGCTTCAACGACCTACGCAACCAGCTCGCGCTGGCCTACGAGGGCGACTCGGCGCAGCTCGCGGCGAAGCTGAACATCGAGGTCTCCATCGAGGAGGTGTTCCGGCAGGCGCAGCGCGTCTTCAATGAATGGAGCGACCTGCCGCCGGATGACCGCACGACCGAGGCGATCCTGGCCAGGCTCGACTTCGACTTCTTCGAGCTGCTCGACGCAGTTACCATTGCCCGCTCCCGCAAGCACATTCAGGCGTTCTACGACACCACCGACATCGGTGCGTTCCCCGAGCGGCTCAAGCCGGTCTCGCTGCGCCCGCCGCTGACCGACCTGACGGACACGCCGACGTTCAACGAGATCTTCGAGCAGCTCCAGCTTCTCACCCTCGCCGTGTACACGCCGCTGGCATATGTGTTCCCGAGCCGGCGCGACAAGTACGAGCAGCTCTACGGGGCAAGCTCGGGACAGAACTACATGGGCGGGCAGACCGCGAACCTCGGCGCCGCCAGCCGCGAGCAGGGCATCCGCAAACTCATGACGGTGAACCTCCTCAAGCGGTTGGAGTCCAGCGTCGAGGCGTTCCGCCTCACCCTGAACCGGCTGGAGGGCACAGTCACCGAGGCGATCGAGGCCATTGACAACCACGCGGCGAACATCGGTAACATCGTCTCTTCTTTCGTCGACGCCGACGATGACGACTTCGAGTTCCCCACCAGCGGAACGGTCGGCCGCAAGGTGCAGATCGAACTGACCGACATGGATGTCGAGTCGTGGAGCCGTGACCTTGTCAGCGACGGCAGGGTCATCCGGCAGCTCTTAGCCTCAATTAGCGGCATCACCCCCGAGCACGACTCGAAGCTCGGCGCGCTGCGCGATCTGATCGCGAGCAAATTCGCCCAGCCGCTGAACCCCGGCAACCGCAAGGTGCTGATCTTCTCCGCGTTCGCCGACACCGCCGAGTACCTCTACGCGAACCTCGCCCCGGCCCTCAAGCATCAAGGCCACGACTCCGCGATTGTCACCGGCCAACGCAATCCGTCCACCACGGTCGGAAAGGGCTACGGCTTCCAGCAGGCTCTGACCCTGTTCTCGCCAAGGTCGAAGCAGCGTCACCTCGTCATGCCGCGAGAGAGCGGCGAGATCGACGTGCTCATCGGCACCGACTGCATCAGTGAGGGCCAGAACCTCCAGGATTGTGATTTCTTGGTCAACTACGACATACACTGGAATCCGGTTCGGATTATCCAGCGATTCGGCCGCATCGATCGCATCGGTTCGACCAATGACCGCATCCAGCTCGTGAACTTCTGGCCAGACATCTCGCTGGACGAGTACATCAACCTCAAGGAGCGCGTCGAGAGCCGGATGGTCATCGCCGACCTCGCCGCGACTGCCGACGACAACGTGCTCACCCAGGAGACGAGCGACGCAGCGTTTCGGAAAGAGCAGCTTCGCAAGCTCCAGGACGAGGTGATCGAACTCGAAGACGTCCGCACCGGGGTTTCGATCACCGACCTAGGCTTGAACGACTTCCGCATGGACCTGCTCGGGTACACCAAGGAGTACGGCGACTTGGCCGGCACCCCGAAGGGTCTGCACGCTGTCGTACCCGCGGACCGCGACAAAGGGCTGAAACCTGGTGCGCTCTTCGTGCTGCGCAACATCAACGCCGATGAGCGGCTCAACCGAGGCAACCGCCTGCACCCTTACTATCTCGTCTATCTCGACGACCGGGGGCAGGTCATAGCCGATCACACCGAGGTCAAGCACCTGCTCGACCTTATCCGGGCCGGATGCCGCCACCGTGACCAACCCGCTTGGGAGGTATGCCGCATCTTCAACGCGGTGACGCGCGACGGCGCTGATATGGGCCACTACAGCCATCTGCTCACGGAGGCGATCCGCTCCATGATTGATGTCACCGACGAACGTGATGTCGACAGTCTCTTCAGCCCCGGACACACCACCGCCCTTGTGCAGACCATCGCGGGGCTCGACGACTTCGAGCTGATCGCCTTCCTCGCCATCGTCGAGGAGCCCGCCGATGGTTGAGCCTGTCGAGGCCAAGCCGGCTCTATTCCGGTGGCCACCAGTTGCAGCCTTCGGCCGCACCGTGCCGAAGACGAAGTTCTACGAGCATGGCAAGGTCCGCACCGCCCTGCGCGAGAAGTTCATCGAAGATGTCCATCGCATCACCTGGGCGTACAAGCTCGCCGAGGGCACTATCCGCCTGCGCGGTACGGCCGCTGTCCCGGAGATCCAGGTTTTCGCTGTGGAGACTAAGGGCGCGGATGTGCCGGACGATGTTCTTAGCGCGATTGACAAGACGATCCATTTCCCAGTCATCTTTGAAGTCGCCAGCGGTGGCCGGGTGCGAACGGTCGCCGCCCAGAAGTCTCTCAGCGGCAAGAGCCCGACTGTCGGCACGTACTTCACCACCGACTGGCAGTTGGTCGACGCCCCGCGTCGCCAGCTGCCCACCGCGCTCGACCTGCCGAGCCTGTACGAGGCTATCCTCAGCGCGCTGTTGCCGGTGGACAGGCGCGCCGGGGAGACAGTGTCGGAGGCCATCGAGAGACTGGGTCGCGCGCGCAAGCTCCAGCGTGAGATTGCCGGGCTGGCACGGAAGTTGCGTGCCGAGCCACAACTCAACCGCAAGATCGAAGTGCGCCGGCAGATCAACGAACGGACCACGGCGTTGACTTCGTTCACCGATCCCGCGCCGAGCAACGAGGAATGACTGTGGACAAGCTCAAGATGCACTCGCCGGACCTTTCTCAGCACAATATCGACGCGATCGCCGAGTTGTTTCCTACTGTCGTCATCGAGACCGTTGACGCGGAGGGCAACCCACGCCGCGCGGTGGACCTCGACGCGCTCCGCCAGGAACTCTCCGACCACGTCGTCGAGGGTCCGCAGGAGCGCTACCAGCTGGACTGGCCCGGCAAACGAGCCGCCGCGTTCGCCGCCAACGCTCCGATTGCCAAGACGCTGCGCCCTGTGCGTGAGGAGTCGGTCGACTTTGACACGACAAAGAACCTTTTCATCGAGGGTGACAACTTGGAGGCGCTCAAGCTGCTCCAGGAGTCCTACCTCGGCAAGGTCAATCTGATCTACATCGACCCGCCCTACAACACCGGTAACGACTTCGTCTACGAAGACGACCTCGCCGAGTCGAGTGCCGACTACCTCGCGCGCTCGGGCCAGAAGTCAGAGACCGGCGACCGCCTCGTCGCGAACACCGAGGCGAACGGCCGGTTCCACTCCGACTGGCTGAGCATGATGTACTCCCGGCTGAAGCTGGCGCGTGGCTTGCTGACCGACGACGGGGTCATGATCGTTGCCATCAGCGACCACGAGCATGCGAACCTCCGCCTGCTTCTCGACCAGGTGCTCGGGTCGGAGAACTTCATCGCGAATGTGACGTGGCAGGGCAGTGGGAAGAACGACGCGCGCTACACAGCGGGTGGCGTGGACTACATGCTCATTTATGCCAGGAACGAGCGTTTGCTTCGTTCTCTCGACACTCGCTGGAAAGAACCCAAGCCTGGGATTAACCAAGTCGAAGCGGTCGGGCGCCGTGCCTGGGAGCAGTCGGGGGGTGACCCCGCGAAGGCGACCACCATCTTCCGCAGCGGAGTTAGGGCGATTAGGGCTGATTTAGAGCCAGCGGTGTTCCGGTACGACCAGATCGACGACGAAGGTCGGGTCTTCCAGGCGGATAACATGACAAGCCCAAACCCTCGCCCCAACCTCATGTACGAGTTGACGCATCCGGAGACCGGAAAGGCCGTCCCGACGCCGACAAACGGCTGGCGCTACTCGCGGGAGACGATAGACGAACTAATGGCTCAAGGCCGTGTCCTCTTCGGGCCTGACGAGACAACCTCGCCGCGTCTTAAGAGGTTTCTAGCGGAGCAAAGCGATCGCGTTCCGTACCCGACCTTCACGCAGGCACGCATGCCGGGTTCCAAGAAGCTCGAGGACCTTCTGGGCGCCGATGTTTTCGACTATCCGAAGGACACCGCTGTTCTGGCCCGTTGGATCGGCGCGATCACCCGAGATAATCCGGATGCAGTCGTCCTCGACTTCTTCGCCGGCTCCGGTTCGACTGGCCATGCAGTCATGGAGATTAACGCGGCGGATGGCGGGCATCGCCGATACCTCCTCGTGCAGCTCGATGAGGCGGTTGACCACCCTGACTACGGCTCCATCGCCGACATCGCCCGTGAGCGCCTCCGACGCGCCGGTGCGCAGGTAAAGCAGGGGGGAGGGTTCTTGGGGTCCGACCTCGACGTCGGCTTTCGGTCCCTGCGCGTTGCCACAACCAACATGGCTGACACGCGCACGACCGCGGACGACCTGGTGCAGTACGCGCTGACCGAGGCCGTCGGCAGCGTGAAGCCCGGCCGCACCGACGAAGACCTTCTCTTCCAAGTACTCCTCGATTGGGGGCTCGACCTCGCCGAGCCGATTACGGTCGAAGAGGTCGCAGGGCGACGTGTGTTTTCCGTCGCCGAAGACGCTCTGATTGCATATCTTTCGGGCGAGGTGACCGACGCCGTCGTGCAGGAGATCGCCAAACGCCACCCACTCCGCGCCGTGTTCCTGGACGCAGGATTCGCAAGCGATGCCGCGCGCATCAACGCTGAGCAGATTTTCCGCGAAGTTTCACCCGAGACCGAGGTAAGGGCGATCTGACCCGATGAAGCTCCAGTTCAAGGTTCAGCCCTATCAGACCGAGGCTGTCGATGCAGTGGTCGACGTCTTCACCGGGCAACCGTACGCCGACGGGGTGAAATATCGCATCGACCCCGGCACTGACGCTGCGCAGACCTTGCTGGAGGACGCCGGCCTGCGCAACGCAGAGATTGTGCTGACTCCGCCGCAGATCCTGGCGAACGTGCATATGGTGCAGCAGACACGCGGTCTGGAGCGCTCGAAGGACCTTAAGGACCCGGTCAAGAAGTCAGCGGCCCCGATCAACCTCGACATCGAGATGGAAACCGGTACGGGCAAGACCTACGTGTACATTAAGACGATCATGGAACTGCACAAGCGGTACGGATGGTCGAAATACATTGTGGTCGTGCCGTCCATCGCGATCCGCGAGGGTGTGAAGAAGTCATTCGACATCACCGCCGAGCACTTTCAGCAGTTCTACGGCACCAAGCCGCGCACGTTCATCTACAACTCATCGCGTCTGCACGAGGTGGAGCGGTTCTCCTCCGACTCGGGCGTGCAGGTGATGATTATCAACATCCAGGCGTTCAACGCCACCGGCAAGGACGCTCGCCGTATCTACGAGGTACTCGACGACTTCCAGTCCCGCAAGCCGATCGACGTCATCGCGGCGAACCGGCCGATCCTCATCATCGACGAGCCCCAGAAGATCGAGGGCGACGCGAAGAAGCCGTCCAAGTCGCTGGAGGCACTCGGGTTGTTCAACGCCCTGTTCGCGCTGCGCTATTCGGCGACTCACAAGATCGAGCGCACCAAGGTGCACCGGCTGGACGCGGTCGAGGCCTACAACCAGAAGCTCGTGAAGAAGATCGCGGTGCGCGGCATCACGGTCAAGCACCTGGCCGGCAGCACCGCCTACCTCTACGTGGACGGGCTGGAAGTCGGTAAGGGCACGGACTTCCCGAAGGCTCGCGTCGAGCTGGAGGTGCAGACCGCCCACGGCATCAAGCGGCAGGTTAAGCGACTAAACCAAGGCATGAACCTGCACGACATCTCCGGCGGCATCGAGGCGTACAAGGGTCTCTTCATACGGGACGTCGACGCGAACCGCGACATCATCGAGCTGAGCAACGGCGAGATCATCGGCGCTGGCGAGGTGACCCAGGACGTTGCCGAGGACCAGAAGCGTCGCATCCAGATCCGCGAGGTCATCCGCGCCCACCTCGACAAGGAGCGGGAGCTGTTCGCGCAGGGCATCAAGACACTGTCGCTGTTCTTCATCGACGAGGTCGCCAAATACCGCGACTACGACCGCGAGGACACCCTCGGGGAGTACGCCCACGTGTTCGAGGAGGAGTACGAGACGGTCCTCGCCGACTACCTCGGCCAGCTCGACCTCGAAGAGGCCGCCGAGCGGTACCGTAAGCACGTCGCTGCGATTCCGGTACGGGCGACACACGAGGGCTACTTCTCGATCGACAAGAAGACCGGCCGCTCCATCGACGGCAAGATCGCCGCGCGGGGCGACTTCGCAGGCCAGTCGGACGATGCTGACGCCTACGATCTGATCCTCAAGGACAAGGAGCGGCTGCTGTCGTTCGAGGAGCCCGTGCGGTTCATTTGGTCGCACTCGGCGCTGCGCGAGGGCTGGGACAACCCGAACGTGTTTGTCCTGGGCATACTCAAGAAGAGCGACAACACCACCACGCGGCGACAGGAGATCGGCCGTGGCCTGCGCCTGTCGGTCGACCAGCACGGCGAACGGATGGACAACCCCGTCACCGTCCATGACATCAATGAGCTGACCGTTGTGACCGACGAGTCGTACACCGACTTCGTCACCGCTCTCCAGAAGGAGATCATCGAGTCGCTGTCGGCCCGCCCGCGCAAGGCGAGCGTTGACTATTTCACCGGCAAGCGAATCACGCTCGCCGACGGGTCGCCAACCGTGCTGGAGCAGTCTTTCGCCCAGGCCCTCTACAACCACCTCATCCGCAGCAACTACATCGACGACGACGGCTTAGTCACTCAGGAGTACAAGGACGCGCGAGCTGACGGCACCCTCGCCGCGCCTACAGCCGAGGTGCTCAAACCAGTCATCGACTTCGTGTGGCCGCTCGTCGATGCGCTCTACCTCGACGTGCCCAAGCCGACCGACGGCCGCAAGCCGAAGAAGATCCCTTTCAACGAGGCGAACTTCAAGAAGCGCGAGTTCCAGGAGTTGTGGGGCCGCATCAACCACAAGGCCGTTTACCAGGTTGAATTCGACTCCGAAGAGTTGATCAAGAACTGCATCCGTACGCTTGACAAGTCTCTCAACGTGACGGTGATGCAGTACCTCGTCGAGGCCGGCAAGCAGGTCGTCGACCTCGAGGTCGAACACCTCGAAGCCGGAACCGGTTTCAAGGTGTCGGAGACGAAGGTTGAGCACTCGGCCGTCTCGGCGGCCTCTATCGTCAAGTACGATTTGCTCGGCGAGATCGCGGAGAAGACCCAGCTCACCCGCCGGACCTGCGCGGCAATCCTTACGGGCATCAACCCCGGCACGTTCACGAAGTTCAAGCAGAACCCCGAGCAGTTCATCACCGAGGCTTCCCGGCTCATCAATGAGCAGAAGGCTACGGTGATTGTCGAGCACCTCAGTTACAACCCGCTCGACAACCGATACGACTCCTCAATCTTCACCGAGAACCAGACCGCTCAGGACCTGTCGAAGGCGGGCGACAAGCTGAAGAAGAGCGTCTACGAGTACGTCATCACGGACTCAAAGGTCGAACGGTCGTTCGTCGAGAAGCTCGACGTCAGCGACGAGGTCGTCGTCTACTCGAAGGTACCCCGCGGCTTCTTCATCCCAACTCCGGTTGGTGACTACAACCCCGACTGGGCCATCGCCTTTCGTGACGACACCACCAAGATTAGGCACGTCTACTTCGTCGCCGAGACAAAGGGATCGATGTCCACCCTGCAACTCAAGGGCGTGGAGGAGGCAAAGATCGAGTGCGCACGCAAGTTCTTCGCATCGCTCAACGGCAAGGTCGAGCGCGACGGCGTGAAGTACGACGTCGTTGACAGTTACGACTCGCTGCTCCAGATTGTGACGGCGTGAGTAAAGCTGCGGGTGCCGAAAACCTCATCCGCGCTCGTCAGGCGGCATGCTCGTACTCATGTAGAAGCTCTGTACCGTGCCAAAATTCGTCATGGTTGCTCGGATCCACACCACACCCGAAGAGGCGGCCGCTCGCAGCAGCACCTTGGCAGGGTCTAACGCTTGGCCTGGTCGGCCCGACGCGAGTGCATGGACAGGGGCCACCCTCAGCGAGCACCTACGCGCCGGGCTGTCGGATATGCCGAACGCACGACACCGATCACCGGGGCCGAGCGTGTGATCTGGACGGCCGCTGAACAGGGCGGACGTTGTTTCGGGACCCGCAGGGATCCGGGCCGCCAGGTTGGACTTGACGGATGTGTTTGGAACAACCCGTCCTACCCCTCTTTACGCAGGTCAAAGCTTGATCGCAATCGAAAGTGGCGACAAAACTGGTCGCTGATTCGGTGTGACGGTATGGCTTTTCCCAGGTCACCGGGCATCTACGGGGGTAGGATAATTTGTTCCAGAGTTGGTCCTGGGGAGCGCCGACCGGACCCGTCGGCCCGTGCCCCTTGTCGGAGGTACCAGATAGTCCGCGATGGTTTCCGACCATGAGGCGCCGCCAGCTAGAACAAGCCCCGGCGTCGGCTTCCAGACTTAAACCGTGGGCTGTGGGTGCCTGTATTGTCACTGCCTGCGCCGGAATGCCCGCCGCGATGATTGTCGCCTTGGCGTCGCATACATCGTCTGGGGTGGCGGGCGTGACCGCCATTGCGTCCATAAGCGTCGCTGCTTTCGGGGCAGCCCTCAGCCTGGGACGGCCGTAACTTTCTACCGTTCGAAAACTCGGCCACGGGCGTTGAACTGCTATTTGTCCGCCGTGGGATCGATGAACGGTGTCATGATGCCCGTCATGATCCTGTCGTTCGGCTACCTGTTTCTTCGCCAGGCACTGCAGTTGATCATCCTGTTCGGCCGTGAGCACGCCGGACCTGGACCGGGCGTTTGTCCAGGGCGGCGGCGCGGCGGCCGGCGGGGGTCTTGGGTGCGCCCTCGACGATCCGGTAGCCGGAGGTGAGCTGGTTCCGCTCCACGGTGAGGGCCCCTTGGTCGAGGTCCGGTTCACCGGAGTCCGCGCATCTCCCCCGGCTGGAGTGAGGAACTGCGCGACCGCAAGGAGCCCTTCGACGGGCGTGACGACCTGCGCGCCTGGCTCGCGGACCGGGCTTTGCCCCACAGGGGTGGACGCCGGCGCCGTCCTCGCCCTCGCCGACTTGGACGACCTGCACACCACGATCGAGCGGCTGGGTGTCTCCCTGGCGGCGGCGAACGCCGGCTTCCGTACTCTGGGCCTGCCGCCGTTACACCACCGCGACGGGCACGTCCGGCAGTTCGCGGCCCACCTTCAGCAGCATCGCGCCGAGATCCAGGACCGCCTCCGCGACCGGTTCGTCGCCGTTGTTCGGCGTGGCGAGCCGCTGACCGAATACCTGCGGCTGCGCGATCTGCCCGGCCTCGACCCAGACCCGGACTGGCTGGACCGCCACTGGGATCTTCCCGAGCCGGTACTCAACAAGCGGATCGGGGATTGGCTCAATGCCGTCTGCCCGGCGGCCTCACCGATTGGACCCGCATCGACCGCGCTGCTGCCCCCAGTGAAAGATCTGAGAGAAGGCGGCCATCGTACCGCCGTACGCGCCGCAACGGCCGCCCGAATCGCCGTAGAGGCGTGGCTGCACCGCTTTACCGGCACCAGCACCCGCCGCCCCGGCCAACCCGACGCTGTCGCCGCAGCCATGACCACCGACGGCAGCATGGACTTCGGCCGGCTGACCCAGTCCGACGTGATCGCCTGGTTGCACACCCACCACCAGTGGCCGGAATCGATGCCGCAGACCACCGCGCCCGCACAGCTGGGACTCTCCGAGCAAGACATGGCGCACGCCCGGGCCGATGATCACCTCACTGTTGCGGGACCACCAGGGCGAGAGCTACGTCTACTACCTCGATGTCTCGCTGCCGGAAACGCTGCGGCGGCACACGCTACGCCCGCAAGCCGCCGAGTTCACCGGCGAAGACATGCAGGGCTGGTACCTGCCAGGAGACTTTCTCGGATGCGACGGCGAGCACATCATCGGCGAGGAATCCTCGTTCGACGAAACGCTGACGCTCATCGAGACAACTGCCGGCCTTATCACAGCCGGAGCTGCCACTGTCCCGCAGCAGGGCGGGATGGTTCCTCTGCCGTAGCGATATCGGGGTACGGCTTGGAGAGCAGAGGGAGGTCCCCGCTGACGGGCTCGAGCGCTGATCTTGGGATGGCCGCTGGCGCCCGTCGAATCTCCCAGGTTGAGGGGCCAGAGCACCAAAGCCACGAGTCGCTAAGGTGCCCTGGTCGGCCTTCGGGTCGATTCCGCCCCCGTCGGCGAGCGCGTCCTTTCGAGGATGGTGCGCTCACAAGATCAGCGCCAGAGCCCGAACGTACCAGGTCCACAACGACCATGAACGATCTATCCCGGCAGTATGGGGACCTGGCCGTCCATCCGGCCGTCGACTTTGATGACTATCGCTTTCTGGGTCGAGCCTAGATCACCCATCGCTGAGGGTGACTTTGGCGGCCGAGCCGCTGCGCGCATCGCGGCTAGATCCGTCCACCGCAAGTTTGAGGAACAGTCGCGGAGAATCGGGCGGCGGCGGGGCTTCGGCTGCGATATTCTGTTCGGCTCGGCATGAGGTCCGGGCGTGGCGTATGCCATCGACGACTCGTAGACCAGGCCGATATGCAGATCATTTCCCTGGCTCAGCTGCGTGAGACCGACGAACGTAGCCAGCGTTTCACCCCGCTGGGTCTCGGCCTAGATCGCATGCTGACCCCGGAGTCCGCCGCCGCCCACCACCAGGAGACGGTTGCCCAGATTGACCTTGCGGACGCCGTGGCGCAGGGCACGCGCGAGGCCTTCGAACGACTGCGCAACATCCACGCGTACGGGGTGCTGTGCTACGAGATCTACACCTTGGTCAACGACCACGCGCTGCTGGTCATCGAGCAGGCTCTGCGGGATCGGTTCATCGACTTCCACGACGGCTCATGCACCTTCGTGCGTCGCGACAGCCGGGAGAGTGCGATCGTCATCGGCGGCTACGACGACGTATACAAAGCGGCCAACCGATTCTCCCCGGTCCGGGGTTACCGGCTGCTCGTGGGACGCGGCCCGGCAACCGTCGAGTTCAACGGCACGCTCGGCGGCTTACGCAAATGGGCTCGGGCCGCTGGACTGCTCCGCGGGCAACGCAATCGCCGCATCGAGCAACTGCTCGCGAGGCTACGCAACTCCGTCGCCCACCCCTCGTCGACGCACCTACTTACTCCGGTTGACTGCGCGGTGACGTTGCGCGATTTGGCCGAGTTCATCAACCAGCTTTGGGGAGTACCTACGCCGGGCGGCCGTCTCTACCCCGCGCCGGCCGAGCGCGGCGTGCTGTTCATCGGCTGGAACGCCAACGGCAGTACGACCCTCGCACGAGCCGATAACCTCACCGCCGGCATGGTTCGTCTCGACGACATCGAACAGTGCGCGATCGTCCGCGCCTTCTTCAGCCCGGGAACCCGCCCGGAGGACCCCGACCTCCGCTACTTCAACAGTCGATACGACAACAGCCGACTACCTACCGAATACCTTTGGGGACCTGGCAGCCCCACCGAAGCCGCCACCTGGCTAACCACCGCCCACCCAACATCGGACTCTGTGGACCTCCTTGATCAGGTCTTCGCCGTCCGGCACGACGACGACCGCGTGTACCGACCCATGAAGCCCGGTGTTGTCGCCTTGCTCGACCCAGCCGACCAGACCGGCCACTGGTACCTCGTCCAAGCTGATTTCCCTCAGGATGCCTTCGTCCACATCCGGCAACTCTTGGCGGCCGAGCCGGGATGCAGCCAACGCGGTGAATGCACCGTATGCCCAGTCGAGATCCTCGACCAGGGCACCGTCGGGGAACTCGTCGGGCGCGGCCGACTCGCCCCGACTAGCACCGCACTGCCTCCGGCCTTCTGCCTTCGCGACGACATCCCGTCCTGGCAACCAGCGCCACTACGCACCAACCGCGAGCCGGCGCCACGTAGCAGGAGCAACCGCCGCCGTGGGAGGCCGCATAACTCCGCCTAGCAGCCGGATTGCGGCAAATAAGTGCATTCGACCATACTCGCACGGGATGCACTGGTACCTAACACCTGCCGGCCGAAGGTCAGCCGTAAGCGGCGAAAAGGTGTCATCGGATAATGCTTCCTCAACAGCCGTTCGAGTCGTACGATTTGCGCTCGTGAGCGAAGCCCTGAACCCGGTTGGCGTGGTTTGCACGTCTTGTCGCAACGCAACTTCGTCTGTACCTGCTGGTTGGATCGGCGAGGATGAGGATCCCACAATTGGTTACGCGCTGATTGAGTGCTCACACTGCCATAGACTTATGGTTATTCAGGAATTCAATGAATGGAATGGGCAAGATTTAGTTTCTAGTGGTGCCCCCGTTGTCATCTGGCCAGTTCGAGACACGCAACTTAGTGTCGAAATCCCTGATCCTGCACGCAAGTCATTTGAGGAGGCGCGTGCTTGCCATCATGCTGGACAGTTCACGGCTGCCGCACTGATGGTCCGGCGGACGCTCGAGGCAGTCTGTATCGACAAGGGGGCCACGACCGGTAGCCTTCAAGTCAAGCTTAACGAATTGAAGTCTAAAGGAATAATTGAGGGGAAGCTCACCGACTGGTCGCACGACCTTCGAGCTCTCGGAAATGAAGCTGCCCACGATACGACGATATTTATCAGCGCTGCCGATGCGCAGGATGCCCTTGAGTTGGCGGAAGCATTGCTAAATTATGTCTACGTCCTCAATGCCAAGTACAACGCATTTAAGGCGCGCCGCACAACCCCTGTCGCGCCATCGTGATTACGCAATACTCGACATTCTTATCAAGATCCTATTAACGTCTTGATGCCCTAGTGAACAACCGGAACCTGGCATGATTGACCGTACGCTCATCGGCATGAGTGTACGCCGAAACACACGTGCGACGTCGGGTGAGGTGCCGATATAGTCGCCGCCCTGGATCCGTGAAGCGTAGGGACAGTGATGCACAGGACCCTTCGAGTTATCGGCTACTGGCGTGATTCGTCGGCGTCGGAAAGTTTGCCGGACGTTCGGGACTTCATTGATGAAAGCGTGCCTGCTGGTGTGCGCGCTGCCGTGGTTGCGTATCTCCGGTCGGGCACCTGGTTCGTCGCGACGGCAGGGTTTTCGCGGTGCCGGATCTGCGGGGTGGCCAACGGTAGTACTGATTTCACTGACGGCGAGCACTTCGTGTGGCCGGAGGGCCTTGCGCACTACCTGGAGACGCATGGCGTCTGGTTGCCGGACGACGTCACTGCCATCGCGCGGCGGGGATTGGCGGGAGCGGTCGACACAGGCGAGTTTGAGCGGGCGCTGCTTGACGCCGGCGAGGTAGCCCTCGATCAGCAATGGTGGGCAAGTCAGCGTCGGTGATTCAGGCAACACCGACCCCGCCCAAGCACCGTTCATCGCTTGATCGACTCCCCGATCATCGACAGAAGTGGATAGGGCATGCGGTCGATGCCGGCTCGCCGGTAGCAGAACGTCACGATGATCGCCGCCCGTACCGCCGGCCTGGTCGGCCCTACCAGCCACCCCTCGCGCCCGATGAGGGCGACGCCTGCCCCTCGGTCAACCGTGCACGAGGTCGTTAGGCGACGAGTACGGGAACTTGGAGGCGGCGCACATCCTGCAGTCCGGCCAAGGGGCGCTCCTGGGACGACTGTTCGCCTGACCCGGACACCCTGCGGGGAGGGGGGACCTCGCATGGTTTGATCACCGGAGGGTGGGTCAGTCATCGGGCACAGAGCGGGTCCGTCGACCTGTGTCTGCTCTGAAATGACTTACGCTGATATCGATGATCATCGAGTGGTGCACGATGTGTGCTCATCGCTTGTTGTGCGTTGGTGGCCGGTGCTGGGTCATCGTGCGCGACGGTGACGGTCGACGGCCTGACCCGCGATCACGTGCGGTCGTGCTGTGATCCGCAGGTGGCGCTGCCAGCGGTGACAGGTTTTGCGGGTCCCTGTCGCCCGCCGGCCGCCGCTGCTAGGTACCCTGTACCCTCGCGCCCTCGTAGCTCAGGGGATAGAGCATCGGTTTCCTAAACCGTGTGTCGCAGGTTCGAATCCTGCCGGGGGCACCTCGAAGATCAGCAAAAACGTCCTCTGACCAGCAGGAATACTTCCCGGTCGATGTGATCTCGTAGGCAGTCGTAGGCCGCCTGTAGCCACCGTTTGTCGCTGGTTGTGCAAAATACGTGCAATGATCTTGAGCCTCTGTGGGGCGGTGTTTGCCCAGCTCACGGGCCTCAAAACACGAGAGGCCGCAGCGTCAGCCACGGCCTCTCGCGCCCTACCGGTGATCGTCATGCGGACAGTGCCGCCTCGATCCGTTCGTTCATCCGGCTCCGGTCCCCGTCGATGCACTTCGCGTACACCTTGAGCAGCACGTCCACCGAGTGACCGGCCCGTTCGGCGACCTCTGGCGCGGGTAGGCCCGCGTTCAGCCAGAGCGACACCCCGGCGTGCCGCAGGTCGTACGGGCGCCCGGCCAGGGGAGAGGCTGCCCGGTCCGGAGGCAGGCTCAGGATCCGTGCCTCCTCCCAGACACGGGAGTACGTCGAGGACGCCACTACGTTGCCCCGCTCACTGAGGAACAGCCGCCCGTCCGCACCGACGCCGAACCGCTCGACATGCCCGCGCAGGATCGCCACCAGCTCCGGTGGGATTGGCACCTCCCGCGCTTCCGTCTCGCCTCGGTGCTTGAGTCCGCGATCGTCGTGCACCTCGCCGCTGTCGGTGTATCGCTTGCCAGCCGCCGGTCGGGACTTCTCCACCGTCAACATGCCCCAGCCCGTCTTGGGCAGGTGGCAGTCACGTTCCCGCAGGCCCAATGCCTCACTCGGCCGCAGCGCGGCGAAGTACAGGCAGGCGTAGAACGCCTGTAGCCGTTCACCCCGACGACCGGTCTTCCCGCGCTGGCCGACGTAGGTCACGGCGGTCAGCAGCTCCCGCGCCTGGCCGACGTTGACCACCACCCGCCGATCCACCTCGGCCACGACCTTCCGCCGCGCGGACCGTACCCGGAGTTTGTCGACCGGGTTGAAGTCCAGCAGCTCCAGTTCGACGGCGTACTGAAGGACGTTGTAGAAGACCGAGCGCCGCCGCCTGGTCGTGCTCGCCGCCGAGGCCCGCCCATCCATCCGGAGCCCGAGCACGTCGAGAGCCGGACGGACCACCGCGGCTTCCGCCAGTGCGGTCAGCGGTTGCGACGCCTTGTCGAGCCACCGCAGGGCAGCGGCGATGTCCGCCGGCCGGTCGAGCTTCCGAGCGGCAGGCGGAAACTCGTACTCGCGCAGTGCTCGACGGAGCAGCGCCGGATCCGGCTGGCCGGGTACGTCCCGAACGAGCGCGGCGGTCACGGTCGCCAGCGCATCGGTAGTGCTCTCCCGCGACTTCGCGGCGGCACCCGGCCACTTCATGTCGATGTACCGCCGGACGAAGCCGAACCAGCTCACCGACTCCTCGGGCTTCACCATCGAATCGGGCAGCCCGGAATCCGCGTCGAACGCCTCGCCCCGGTTCGCCGCCTGCATGAGGTCGGAGCGGAAGTTGTCCGCCAGCGCTCGCGTGCCGAAGGTCCGCGACTTCGGTTCGGCCGCGACGACCCACCGGACCGTGTACGACTTCTTCCGACCCGCCAGAGCGTTGACCTGGATGCTGCGAACCCGTACCTCCCGCGACTTCACGCCGCCTCCCGAAGCCGCTCAAGCCAGGCCCGGAAATTGCTCCGCTCGATCCGCAGCTCACCGTTCGGAAGCTTGATGCACTCCGGCGCGATGCCCAGCTCACGCCAGCGGTAGAAGGTTCGCCGCGATACACCGTTGAGCGCGGTCAACACCTGGGGGACGGTCATCAACTCGTCGTTCATAGGGGTGATTTCCTCCGAGGGGTCAGGCTGCGGGGGAGAGGGGAGACGCGGTTGCCGAAAGGTCGCCGGGTGCGCGTTGTCGGGCGGCGTTGAGGGTTGAGCGCCACCGGATCCGGGCGGAGACGGCGCGCAAGATGCGGTGTTCGAGGGGTAGGACGTCGGGGTCTTCGGGGCGGGCGAGTTCGAACCGGTACCGCTCCAGTTGGTCGGTGGCCGCCTGGTCCTGGTCGTGCTGCTCGGTGTCGGCCATGTCGCCGGCGAGGACGGCGCGGATCCAGGCCCGGTTGTCCGCGCGGTGGTCGGCGAGGGTCTTGCCGGACCACTGCCGAGAGACGAGGACGCGGCGGCCGGTGAAGCCGAGCGTGTTGCGTTGGTGGACCTTTCCCGTGCAGCGGCCGGGGGTGAGGCCGGGCTTGGCGCCGTCGGGTTGGACGCCGTAGAGGAGCCAGTTCGCACAGGTCGGCGAGCAGGGCAGGATCGACAGTTCGGCGTGGAGCCGGTCGAAGTGTGCCTTCTGCGCGTCGGATCGCGGCTTCGCCTGATCGGTCAGGTCCTTCGTGACGTACTTGGTCACGTAGCGGATGGACCGCTCGGCGTCCTTGGTGGCCTGCTCGATCCCACGCGCGTCGATCCGCCCGAGCCGGGCCACGTACGCCGGTCGGGCGTCTTCGATTTCCAGGTCGTCCAGGGCGTACGCCCACGAGGTCAGCGGTTCCCGTGTCTTGGGGTCGACGTATGCCTGCTGGTCGACGTCCCAGATCGGAGGCTTTTCCACCGTGTAGACCGGCTGGTCGAACGACGGCCACCACACCTGGTGGTAGGTCGCGGCGGCGATCTGCTTGAGCAGTCGGCGGGGCAGGGTGCCCCGGATCGCGAAGTGCGCGTGTGGGGCGAGTCGTCGTTGTAGCTCGACGGCTCCGGCGTATTGGACGTTCCAGCCAGCGGCGCGGCGGACGTTCTGCCACCACCGGTCCAGCACACGAGCGAAGTGGATCGAGTCCAGTGCCGCCCGCCGGTAGTCGTAGCTGGCCGGGTCGACCGGTGTGCTCAGCACGTCGTCGTACGGGCCGTGCCGCTCGCCGCACTCGCAAGGCGCGACGTAGGCGCCTCGCCGTAGGTGGGAGTGGACGGGGCCGTGTGTATCGAGGGTGAGGGTGACCAGCATCGACGGTCGGTACGTCTTCCCGGCCCGTCCGGCGTAGGCGCGTCCGACGGTGCGGGGTGACACCGGGAGGCGGGGCAGGTCGGGTGAGTCCTGCCGCCGTTTCGTCGAGCGCTTGCGGCGTGGCCGGTCGTCGCGTTCCTTCGGGGTGAGGTGCCCGCGCAGGTTCGTCTCTCCCAGGGCTTCGTCCAGTTCGGTGATTCCGGCGTCAAGGTCGGTGAGTTGGGCGGCCCTCTGGTCGGGGTGCATGGGTTCGTACTGGAGTGCTTCGCGTTCGAACTCCATGTGTGCCCGGACCCGGACCAGGGCGAGGACGTCTTCGGTGGGGTGTTCGGGGCGGATGGCGGGTTCGTCGGCCAGGTGCCAGCCCTCCCGGATCTGCTGGATCCGCAACCGCCGGTTCCGCTCAGCGCACGGCTTGCACTTCACCGCCAGGGTCGCCCCGCACGGCACCTCCACGACCTCCGTCACCCCGGTCACCGTGTCGGTACGACGGAGCGGCAGCGGGCGGACGCAGACGCCGTGCTGTTCGGCGAGTTGCTTGAGCGCGTCCTTGGCGAGCGGTCGACGCATCCGGTCCGCACGCGATCCCGGCCGCACCTCCGCCGCGAGGGTCGGGCCGGGTGTCGGCTTGATCGGGGCGGGGGCGAGTTGCAGTTCGAGTTGGGTCATGGGGTGGCCTCCGAGGGTGCCGAAGGGGTGTACGAGGTGCCATTGCGGGGCGCGAATGCGGCGGCCGGGACGGGGACCAGGGCGGGACGTTCGGACTCCCGGACCAGGCGGAGGAGTTCGGACGCGGTCCCGTTGGCGACCCGTAGGACGGCGCGGAGTTCGTCGCGGGTGATCTGCCGTCCGGTCGCGGCCCGATGGTCGGCCGCGTGTTGCCGGGCGACCTGGACCAGGTCGACGGTTACCGCCTGGTCGTCGTCCCCGTCGTTGGTGTCGTCGTCCTGGTGGTTGTGCTCGTCCTGGTCGTTGACCTGGGTGGGTACGGGATCGGGACGATCACCGTCCTGCCCGTCCTCACCGGCCAGGGCTGGGGACGGCACCGGGGACGCCGGTTCGGGCTTCACCGATAGGACGAGTTTGGAGAGACCGAGGAAGGCCAGGGCGGGGACGGCGGAGATTAGCCATCCGGACAGGCCCGGTTTCGCGACCGCGAGTTGTGCCGACAGGGACAGGGCCACCGCGGACACGAGGAGGAACATCGGGTAGCCGATCCGGCCGCCACTTCGCCGCCTACGCCGGATCGTCAGCAGCGCGGCGAGCGGGATGAGTTCGGAGATGGCGGCGTTGGCCCACCCGAACCAGTCCCCGGTACCGGCGGGTGAGTTCGTCATGGTCCAGTCGTGAACGTGGGTGAACGACGCCGCCCCGGCCAGCCCGCCGACGACCAGGAGGATGATGACCAGGACCACGCCCTCCACCCGCTCGGTCCGCGACTTCCCCACGGTGGCGCTCATGCCTGCTCCTGCTCGTCGGTGTGTCGCCGATAGGTCTGCGCCAGGTCGTTGATGTGCTGATCGGTGAGGTAGGAGAACCGGACCCGGACGGGTTCGCGGACGCCGTCGAGGACGACGAACCCGACACCAGGCGTGGCTTCCGGGATCTGGTCGCAGATCGCGCCTCGGTCGCGGGCACCGTCGCCGAGGACCATGTCCGCCTGCTCCGGTTCGGTCATCCGCAACGCGATCCGGGTCGGGAACAGGTCCCGGAACGGCAGCACGTCCTTACGCGGGTCCTGCAACGCCGCGACCACATGCACCCCCACCGCACGCCCTTGCGACAGCAGTAGGCCGAGGGCTTCGCGGATGCGATCGCGGACCTTGCGGTCGGTCAGGTAGGCGGTGAGCGCGGCCAGCTCGTCCACCACGATCACCAACAGCGGGTCATCAACGGTCGGGGTGTGCTGACGGGAAACACCACGCAACCGGGCCGCCCGCAGCCGCATGCGCTTCACGGCCTCTTCGAGGACACCCGCCATGCTGTCCGGATCGTCGTAGGCGAACCTCGTGAACAACGGGGCACCGGCGGCGAGTTCCATCCCGCCCTTCGGGTCGAACGCCCACAGCTCCACCAGCCCGGAACGGATGCCGGCGGCGAGGGAGCGGATCAGGGACCAGATCACCGATCCCTTGCCCGAATTCGTCGCCCCCGCGATCAGGACGTGCGTTCCGGCCAGCCGAAGCGCGTACGGGTCCCCGTCCTCACGGACTCCTAAGGGCAGGTTGGTGAAGTCGGGTACCTGCGGCACCGGCAACGGTGCGACCGTGGCGGCCAGGGGGTCACGGCGACGGAAGTGCAGCACCACCCGATCCGGCCGAGACGTCGACAGCGCCCGACCCTCCCGAAGCCGGAACGCGTACGCGAGACGTTCCGCCGCCCTTCCCCAGTCATCGGGAATCTGGCCCGGCAGCATCCGCACCGTCACCCGGTCCCCGTACCGGTCACACCGCACCGACAGCAGCGGCGGCACGTACCGGTCACCCGCGAACGCAGTCGCTAGCCCACAGGTGGCCATGATCGAGGCCCAACCACGCCGGTACACCCACAGTCGCCGCCACCGAGCGAGGACCGGGTACCAGCCGAACCGCAACCACGACGCGGGGTGCCACCGCCACCAGGCCGCGCACCCGCCGCCGATTCCGAGGACCACGGCCAGGAGGGTCGGCCAGCCGTACGACGCCCACACCCACCACACAAACGCCGTGGGGCCACTGATCCACCAGTAGCGGACCGCGAGGACCGTGAGCCGGACCAAACCGCGCAGCAGCCACCAGACGACGAGCAGCCAACCGGGAATCCGCCAGGCGGGGAGTCGGACGTTCATCGGGGCGACCGGGATCTTCTCCCCCGGAATGACGTTGATCAGCGGCATCGGCGGTCACTCCCGCCGGTCACACAAGCGCGGGCTACCACAGCAGGTCACCTCCGCGACCGGGGCGGGCGAGGGTGGCACGGCAGGTCCGGCAGGCCATGTGGATCAGATCGAACCGGCGCGGAGCGACCCAGCAGCGGCAACGCGGACAGCGGATCTCGTCGACCAGCAGCGGTGCCGCTGGCAGGCCGAGCAGTCGGCGGAACCCGTTGACGGCGGCGCGGGTGAGGTCCCGCAGGCAGCGGGCGAGGAGGCGGCGCATCACGACCACCGCCCGACGAGGGGCAGGGGGTGCGGCGACTTTCGGGCAGCACGAACTACGGTGGGCACCAGGCCCTCCTTCAACTTGAGGGGTAGGGGTCACACGCGGGACGGGCCGGGACTCTTGGCGGGGAAACGGCCCGCCCCGCGAACAGAAGTGGGAAGCGGTCAGGCAGCAGCCGCGACGGCGGCAACCACGGCCGGGACGATCGCCGTCGCGCGCAGCGAGTACGCCATCCGCGCCTTGCACTGCCCCGACGACTTGCACCGCTGCGAATCCACATACGGGGTCAGGGTCAGACCCTCGAACTGCACAGCCGGCGGATAACCCGGCACAGTCGACGGCGGCGGCACCGGCTGATGCGCGCCGATCACCTTCACCTTCACCTCAGTGGGACGGCCGAACTTCCCGGCCTCCGGGTCCAGGTCCATCACCCGCACCACCCAGACCCGCTCGCCGGTTTCCTTGTCCCGAGCCTGGTTGTCCTGCTCACCACGCCGCTCGAAATCAACCTGCGGGTCAACACCGAGGCAGAGCGCCCCGGCAGGGAAGACGTACTCGGACGGGACCGGCACCTTCAACGTCAGCGGAACCACGAACACAGCCTCCTAGCTGAACTCGGAACCTAGCAACTTGGCTACTTGACTTGTTAGGTCCGAACGTAGCTCGCGTTGACTTGACTTGTCAACCAAGCAGGGTTCGTCCACTTCGGTCGACACTGACTTGGGCCAGCGCGCAGAGGTGGGGACTATCAACGTTGGGCAGACGTGGATGAGGGCGGCACGTCCGTGCCGCCCTCCCTTGACTACCGCATCTCTACGAAGCGGACGCGACCCGTACAACGTCGCAGCTTCGACGACAGGTGCGCGAGCGGGTCAAGCTCATCCGGTTGTTGCCAAGTCGACTTGGTTCGTTAGCGTCGTCCGATGTAGAGAGCGGCGACGCCGAACGCGGCCGTAACGATCGCGCCGACCGTGGCGAGGCCTGCGGTGGCGGTACCTCCCCAGCCGCCCAGGGCCGTCAGCAGTACAACCACACCCAATGCCGCGCCGGCAGTGAGGAACGTCAGACGCATTACCGACAGATCCGGTTGGTGGCGCTGGCGCTCCTCGGCGTCTGGATCATCGGGCGTTCGAGTGCTCACTACGTCCTCATCCTTCCGTTATGCGCGGCAGGTCGGCAGGACTCCTGAGACCTTCCTGTTGGTGCAGGAAGGCCTCCCTGCTGTGCGCAAGTATGCACGCGAGAGGACGTGAGTGGGAATCTCACTCACCACGATCAACACGATCTCGGGTTACAAAACGGGAGTAAGTGGGACCTAGTGTCGTCCAAAAAGGAGAGGACTGGGCCCGGCCCGTCATGCGTCATGCGGGAAGAACGGTTTTGTTCCCTCGTTCGCCGACGTGACGCCACGAGCTAGCCCAGCGGGTACACGTCTTCCAGTTCGTGTCTGGACGCCGGCAGCAGGACGTCAACCGCCAGTAGGGGAGTTCCGGTTCGATCGCAGACCGACAGCAGCACCGTTAGCAGTGGGTCGCGGGGGCGGACCTGGAGTAGCGACGCCTCATCGCCGGCCGGTAGGCGGGCGGAGATCTGCTCGCTCACGTGGTCGAACTGAGCACCTTTGCGGGCGGTCAGGTGGCGCAACAGCCCCTCGCCCAGTGGCTCTGACGAGCCGACGCCGGTCCCTTCGGCCAGGTCCGTCGGCAGGTACGCCGTCCCCAGTTCGATCGGGCCAAGCTCGTCGACCAAGACGAGGCGACGCCGGGCGACGACTGGTGTACCGGTTTCCAGGCGCAAGGCCGACGCGGCGCGGGGTGGAGCGGGTACCACCCCGGCCGCGAGGAGCTGCGAGTCAGCCGACTCGACCGTGTCCAGTACGGCGTAGTTGCGTTCCCGTCCCCGGCGCTGTTCCTGCCGTGGGATGCCGAGCACGAACCGGCCCTTGCCCTGGTGGCTGTCGATCCAGCCATCCTGGCGAAGCAGGTCGAGCGCCCGGACGACCACCGGACGAGACGCCTTGAACTCCCGGACCAGTTCGGTTTCGCTGGGCAGCATCGCGCCCTGGGGGTAGGTGCCGTCTTCGATGCGCTGCTGCAACGCGTTCACGATCACGACGTACTTCGGTTGCCTCACCACGAGCGGCACACTTCACCCCCAGACAACAAGTCAGCTTGTCAAGAGGCTAGCTGTGCCTCTGACGATCTGTCCATCGGCCCGCGTTTCCTGGTCTGGTTCGCGACTGCTCTTCGTGCCACGCGCGTAGTGCCTCCTTGAGTCGGATGTTCTCCTCCCGGAGCCCCGCCTCGACGGCGTCACGCGCGATCAGCTCATCCACCATCCGCCGGACGAAGGCGTAGACCTGGTCTTCGGCCAGGCCGCGACGGCCGAACCGGGTACGGGCGAACCGTGCCGCTCGCACCTGGTCTGGCCGTAGCCGGGAGAGCCGTTGGATCGCTCTGGAGACTCCCACCGCCGAGGTCACGACAACCACCCGCCACCGACGTACGCCACCGCTCGCCGCGCCGGACCCCGAAGAGGAAGATCCGGCACGTCGAACCTGTCGGGACCTGCGGCGGACATGTGACCCACCACCGTCTGCATGATCATGACTCCTTCCGATCGAGCTTCACCCGTCACGGCATGTGCAGGCCGGACGGATAGGTCAGCGGCGCCCGCCGGTTATCGGCCCGGCTGGCCGCCGTGCGGGTGGTCTGCCAGGTGACGCCGCCACAGCACCCCTCGGGGCGGCCGCCTGGACCTGCTTGTGCGGGCGGGCGAGCAGGCGCAGACCGTCGAACTGCACAAAGATCTCCCGCTTCTCGACTGCCTCGCCCTTTCGATCGAGCACGTACCCGTGAAGCCACACCCAGCCGTCGTACGTCGCTTGCTTCGAGACGACCGTGACCCGGAAGACGATGGCGCTGGCGCCGCCGAACTGGACCGATGCCGCAGCGTCCACCCGCAGAACGTCCCCTGGTTCGGGCACCACGCCGGGTCTCCTAGTCGATGAGATGGAAGGCGCCGAGGCGGGCGGGGACCGGGGACCTTGTCTGTCGATTGCCTTCGTCAGACGGGTCGCCTACCCAGCACCCACCCCGGCGCCGGCTTAACCGGAATGCGCCTCGTCCACAACGGGCGTACTCGGTGGGTTCTCTCCCGTGCCGCCGCAGTCCGGGCAGGGCCGTCGCCGCAGGCGTTCCGGGTCGTCGGGCGCGCGCAACCAACGCCGGGGACTGGCCAGCTTCCAGCCCCGCCCACCGCACGCCTCACATTCGCCCGGTCCAGGCTCGTCCGATCCGATTGGCTCTACCGGCTGCGGTCGGAGCCGAACGACAAGCGCGTAACAGGCGACCTCAGATGCCCGGCGGACCAGCGGGGACATGGGTACGCACGCGGAGGTCGACGGGCCAGCGCTCCGACTGCTGCGCGATAACCTCGAATCACTGAGCGGTACGTCATGCGAGCGATTCATGCAGTGATCGTCTATCCGTCAATATGGACCCATCGAGGGCCTGATACCGGACCGCTGCGGGACCTCGGGCGGACATCAGAGGGACATGCATTGATGGCAGGACCTGCGTAGGCGAGCGTAGGCAGTAAGCCCATCCAGGGAGGCGGCACCGATGGCCCGAGACCGGCGCGAACCCCGCACGATGCTGGAGTACCTGATCCAGCAGAGCGACCGCACGTACGAGGAGTTGGCCGAGGAGTTCTCTCGGCTCGACTCCCGCGCGGCGATCAGCGCCCGGCACCTCGGCCGCCTCGCACGCGGCGAACGGCAACTGGCCGACTCCACCCCGGCGACCCGCCGCGCGTTGCAGGCCCTGTTCGGCAAGCCCGTCGAAGAGTTGCAGCTTCCCTGGACTGCCGGCCACCCCTCCACCGCACCGGCACAGCCTGCCGCCCTGGCGCTGCCCGGTACTGGTCCAGAAAGGAACATCCTCGCCATGGCCGCTCAACGCGCCCGCCAGTACGCCATGCTCGCCGCCGAAGCCACCACCCCCGCCGCCATCCAGCAGCTCGCCGAGGAGGTGCAGCGCCTCGCCCTGGCCTACCCGCAGCGGCCGGTCAACGAGGTCATCGGCGACCTGGCCGAAACGCAGGACACCCTGTTCACCCTCCTGGAGCGCCGGCAGCCGCCGGACCAGTCACGGGACCTGAACTTCCTCGCCGGCATCACCAGCGGCCTGCTCGCCAAGGTGTCGCACGACCTGGCCGATCCGCACTCGGCGATGCTCCAGGCCCGCACCGCTGTTCTCTGCGCCGAGCAGGCCGGACACCCCGGCCTGCAAGCCTGGCTACGTGGCATGCAGTCGCTCGTCGCCTACTGGGCCGGTCGGTACGCCGAAGCGGTCCGCTACGCCGACGCCGGCCGCGAGTACGCCGCCCAGGCCGGCGGCACCTCCGCCGTCTGGCTCCCGATCAGCGCCGCCCGCGCCTACGCCGCCCTGGGCAACGCCGAGCAGGCCAAAGCCGCGATCGCCGAGGCCGAGCAGTCCTGGTCACGGGTACGCCCCGACGAGATGGACGCTATGGGCGGCATCTGCACCTTCAACCAGCCCCGCACCCTCTACTACGCCGCCGACGCCCTGGCCTGGCTGCCCAGCGAGGCTGCCGCAGCCGCGGACTACTCCTCCCAGGCCGTCAACGCGTACGCCGACCCGCACGACCCCTCATGGGCGTTCGGCGACCAGGCCGGCTCACACGCCGACCTCGCCATCGCCAGCATCGCCAGCCGCGACCTGGACGCCGCCACCGAAGCCCTCGCCCCCGTCCTGGAGTTGCCCGCCGAGCGACGGATCAACGGGATCGTGCACTCCGTCCGCCGCGTCCACCAGGCCGTCACCCGTGCCGGACTCGCCAGCGACGCGCGAGACCTCATCGACGGCATCGAGCACTTCACCCACACCCCCGCCAACGCCCTGCCTCGATAGGGCAAGATCGGCGACATGTACCCAGTCACGCTCACCGGCCAGGTCGTCAAGCTGCGCGAATTCCGGCCTGACGACGTGGCCGACGCCCTAGCCATCAACGGCGACGACCGGGTCACCCGATGGCTGTCCTACGACAGCCGAGACGAAGCCACCACCGCTGCCATGATCAGCGGCGCGATAGAACGGGCCCAGCTCACCCCACGGACCGAGTACTTCCTCGCGGTAGCGGACCGGGACGACCGCATGATCGGGTTTGCCCGACTCGGCCTCACCGGACACCAAGCGGCCAAACTCGGGTACGCCATCAACGCCGACCACTGGGGCCACGGCTACGCCACCGACGCCGCCCGCACCCTCATCACGTACGGCTTCCACCAGCTCGGCCTACACCGCATCACCGCCGCCATTGGCCCCGACAACGCAGCCTCCATCACCGTCGCCACCCGGCTCGGCTTGCAGCACGAAGGCCGCCTCCGCGACCACGTCTTCACCAACGGCGCCTGGCGAGACTCCCTGCTCTACTCCATCCTCACCTCGGAGTGGACCAACCAGCAGCCCGCCTCATAAACCCGCTCTTCCGTCAGCGCTGGTCGCCCGGCGACAAGATCGACCCGCTCCGTCGTATCTGTACCATCGCGGCATGTGCGACACCGCCACGCCACCCGACGACGGCCCCAGCGCACACCAATCCAGCGCACCCACCCCCGCGCAACAGGCCGCCGCGATTCGCGCTCACGCAGCCGAAGTGCTTGCTCGCGTGCAGGAATGGCACGACGCTCCAGGCTGGCAGGACAACGACACCAACCAGCGCCGATACCGCCTCACCGCCGACGCTGTCGGTCAACTCGACGCACTGCCCGACCCTGAGCACTCTGACGGCCTGGCCGCGCTGGTCGACGCGATCCACCCCATCCTCACAGAATGGCGTCCAGGCCGGCCGGGACCCGAGCAAGCCATCTACGCCGCCGTAGAACGTCTCGGACGCGAAGCCGCCGCATGGCGATAGCTGCGTCGACCAGGTACGCGGAGACAGCTCAACTACGATCGACCAGGTGAGCGCGCGTCCGTCGACCGGCATCCCGGAAGCGTTGCGGGCGGATGTCGAGTGCCTGTGGGCGTACCACGACATGCGCCATGAGGTCCGGCCAACCGATGTCGGTATCGGACTCGGCAGTCACGACCTGGGCGTTGCGAAGGTCGCCACCGACCTCTACCACCGACCTCTACCACCGAGGTATGTACCCGCTGCTGGTGTTCACCGGAGCGAACGCGCCCACCACCGTCGAGGTCTTCCCGCGCGGCGAAGCTATACACTACCGCGAGTACGCCATCCAGCACGGCGTACCGACCGAAGCCATCCTGATCGAGCCTCAGGCCCGGAACACCGGTCAGAACATCGAACTCACCCGCGCGCTCCTGGCCGAGCACGACATCGGAGTCCGGTCAGTCACCCTCATGTCCCGGCCCTACCAGCAGCGGCGCGCCTACGCCACCTGCAAGAAGCTCTGGCCCGAAGTCGACGTCATCTGCGCATCGCGCCCGCTATCGCTCGATGACTACGTGACCAGCATCGGCGACGTCGACAAGGTCATCAACATGCTCGTCGGCGACACCCAACGGATCACCAAGTACGCCGAACTCGGCTTCGCCATGCCCCAGGCCATACCCGCCGAAGTCGAACTCGCGTACGCCCGACTGGTCGACGCCGGCTACACCAGCAGACTCGTATAACCGGCCACGGCGTAGGGGCTAATGGCTAAGAGCCTTCCGGTCAGCCTCCGCAACCTCCGGCTACACGATCACCGCAACCAGCTGGCCATCCTTGGACAACGGCACACTTGCCTCATAGACACAGGCAAGCGATTATCACAGGACTGAGTTCCCCCCGCTTTGATGGAGCGGTGGTTACCTGCTGCCGGCCGGCGCAGGGGTGGCGATAGGTGGCTCGGCTGGGTTGCTCTGGCGGATACGCCAGGCGGTTTCGTACTCGTCGGGGCTGAGGTAGCCGAGTTCCTTTTGGATGCGGCGGGTGTTGTACCAGCCGTCGATGTAGGCGAAGATCGCGTTCTCGGCCTCGTCTCGCGTCCGCCAGCTCGTGCGGTAGACCAGTTCGATCTTCAGGGTGGACCAGAAGTTCTCCATCAGTGCGTTGTCGTACGAGTCGCCGACGGAGCCCATCGAGGGCAGGATTCCGTTGTCTTGCAGGCGTTCGGTGAAGCGGAACGACGTGTAGTTCGAGCCCCTGTCCGAGTGGTGGATCAACTGGCCGTCGCGGACGTCGCGGGACCAGATGCCGTATTCGAGGGCGGCGAGGATCAGGTCGGTGTCGCAGCGGTCGGAGGTCTTCCACCCGACGATGCGGCGGGAGAAGACGTCGCGGACC
Organism: Micromonospora pisi; assembly: GCF_003633685.1. Classification (NCBI taxonomy): domain Bacteria; kingdom Bacillati; phylum Actinomycetota; class Actinomycetes; order Micromonosporales; family Micromonosporaceae; genus Micromonospora; species Micromonospora pisi. The sequence continues at coordinate 5,026,906 of NZ_RBKT01000001.1, forward strand.
GCAGCGAGCCAGAACACGCCCTCGCCGCAGGGGATGCGAGTGGCGTCGGCGACCCACAGCCGGTTCGGCCCGGCAGCGGTGAACTGCCGGTTGACCAGGTCCGGTGCCGGCGTGTGCCGTGGGTCCTGCTTCGTGGAGCCGCCGCGCCAGCCGCGACGGAGGAACGCGCCCTGCCAGCCCTGGGCGGCCATCAACCGCTCGACCCGCTTGCGGCCCACCCGGATGCCGTCGCGGCGTAGCTGCCGGTGTACCCGGTCCGCGCCGTAGGTGTGCCCGGACGTGGCCCAGACCTCGTGGATGTTGGAGAGCAGGCCCAGGTCGACCACGTCGCGGTCGCAGGGCTGTTCGGCCTGCTTGACCCACGCGTAGTACGTCGAGGCGCCGATGTTGAGGACCCGTAGTAGGAGCGCGACCGCGAACTGGTCACGATGTTCGTGGATGAACCTCATGACCGTCGCCGGGTCGGGTCGAACTCCGCCGCGAAATACGCGCTCGCCGCCTTCAGGATCTCGTTCGCCCGCCGCAGCTCGCCTACCTCTTTACGCAGCCGCCGGTTCTCCTCGGCCATCTCGCTGGTGGGCCGGTCGTGACGCTCACCCGCATCAGCCTCGGCCTGCCTGATCCAGTTCCGCAACGCCTCGTGATGCACGCCGAGTTGCTCGGCCAGGCGCCGGATCACCGGCTTCGGGTCCGACTCGCGGTACAAACGCACAGCACGCTGACGTAGCTCATCGGGGTACTTCTTCGGTGCGACCACAGAAACTTCCTCCCCACGGCCATCAGACCATGATCAAGAAGCTCCATGAAAGCGGGGGTGGCTCAGACAGCGCTCGCTGACCTGGCGACGGTCAAGCGGTGAGAACTTCCTGTACGTCTTCAAGGCGGCCCTGAACGGGCCGCTCGCGCCGCTGCCTGGGCGCGTGTCCGTCGCTCCGCTGGCGCTCCGGCCACGCAACACGCCCGGCGGCTGGCGCGGAAAGCGGAAGCCCAAGGGGCCGCCGGAGACGACAGCGTCGAGAGTGGGAGTTGTTGATGGGCCGGCAGCCGGCCGGGTCGGGGCTGGGGTCGCGCGGCGTGCTCGACGCACGCCGCACCGTTGGCGAGCTGCCGGGGAGTGCGGGGTTGCGGTTACCGCGCCTCCGGCGGGGGATCCCCCAGCCCCGGTATGACGGTGAGGCCAGCGCCGCCGGCCGCCGCCGGGTCCGTGGGTGGTTGAGGTGGGAAGCCGTCCCACCCACCGTCGACCCGGGCAGAGCCGAGCAGACCACCGCCCGAGGCGCCAGCGTCCGTACGGGCGTCAAGGCCCGCTTGTCATGGCGCCCCGGGCGCCGGCCTGCTCCACAGGAGTGCTGGTCGACGGCGGACGGGATGGGCGTCAGGCTTTGGGGTGGTCTGGTTCGTCGAACCGTCAGGGGCCGGCTTGGCAGCGCAGTTGGCATGGACTGTCACGGCACGAAGGGCTGGTGCAATGAGGTTCTACGTCGGACTATGCATTCATGGTAAGTACCGACTGGGCACGGGCTGTGGGTTCCCAAGAGCTTCAACTGTGGACTACGGCGACTCTGCTGCAGCGAGACCGGGTTCGCTCTGCGTTCGACGATCACGTCCATAACTTGCCGGATGTTGGCCAGCGCAGACGGACCCGCCTGCAGGTTGAGGGACGCCTCTTTGCTCTTGCCTTGAACCAGTGGCACGTCTCCCTAAGCATGATCAGGGACCTGTCAAGGCCGGAGATACGTCCCGGATTAACGGCCTTGATACGGGCGTTCGACCGGCAGTACCCCACGGTTAGACAACTGCGAAACGTGATTGCCCACCACGATGAGTACATATTAGGGCGAGGAGTGCTGCAGCGCGGGACGACGCCCACAATTAAATATGCACTTCGATGGACAAGTGGCACCTCGGGGTCGGTAGACATTGTTTACGCGCAGGGCGTGCCGCCGTTAGTCCTGGATGTCGACCCCATGACGGATGCGGCTATTGAGGTGATGGACGGGTTGAACGCTCTCTTGGCGGCAAACCCACAGTCTCCGCGACTGCCGGCGGATGGTGAAGGTCCGAGGGCGGGTACCTGAGATCGACGTTAAGGCTCGTACCCGTACCCGTACCCGTACCCGTACCCGTACCCGTACCCGTACCCGTACCCGATCCGTGCCCGACGTGGCGCTAACCAGCAGCTAACAGAGACCCCTAGGTGCGCCAGATGTTTCACGCCTAAGTGGTCCGCCAGTCGAATCCGAAATGGTGCGTGCCGACTGCGGTGCGGGTCGACGACACGGGGAACCTTTCTACTGACTGTTTCGGGGAGGCGACAGTTGTTCGCTCTCGGGGCGGTGCCCGATTGGAGGGAAAATTCGTCCCAGTCGACTGGCCGCTGGGTTGCCCGCCTCCAGATGCCATTTGTCTTGGGCTCGGCTGTCGATGCTAAACGCCGCAATGATCAGGAAGTACATATTTACAAGAGGATTAAGGTCGTTAAGGTGAGTGCCCTCCTGGCCGTTGTAGCGGGGTAACTGGCGCGTAAATTGGTAGTCGATGATCCCGTTGTTGTGCACAATCAGATTTCTCTTGGCAATCGCCTCGGCTGCCCAAGTCAGATTGTTTGGGCTGGCGAAGAGTTGGAACCCGAACTTTCCTTTGACATCGCGGTGCAGCTCACGGATACCTTGGTAAGAAAGCTTTCGTACATAGTCGTCGACTGCGTATTGAATCACTGCCGCTTTGTCCGGGAGGCGTAGGAGATCGGAGACCTTGATGTCGGGTAGCGCCTTAATTGACTCAGGGTACCGTCGTAAGACTGCGGTCAGAAGCCGTGATATATAGGTAAGAAAGTAATCTGTCGTACGTGTCAGGATTAGTTCTGAGACAAGGTGAGTGTACCCGTGCTGTACCAATTGTGGCGTAGTAAGTCGATCCACGTCGAGGTTCGACGATGGGTCATGTTTGCGAAGGGCATCCCCGATCGGTTCGCCCCCGACGTTCACCGCACCGAGGAAGTGGAAGAGCCGGTGTGTGTTGTCGAGGAAGTCTACAAATTCTTGGGTGCGACCCGGTGTAGGTGGGCCGCACAGGATATGCATCGCAGCTTCTACTAGTCCGACGGCGGTCGCATCGGATACCTCCGACTCTGTCATGGCAAAATCCTCGCAGGATCCTGATTGTTTTACCAGAGGGCAGTGCTGCAATCGGCGGGTTGCTCTTGTGGTCTTACCCGGAGGTTGACCAGGTGTGGGTGAACACCCTGGTCGGCAGTGGTTGGATTCCTCTGGCAGGGGTGCTGGCGGCCATGTGCAAGTCTCTAAGCATGGGAATGCTCAGGCGCGGTGCCCCTGCCGCTCAGGGAGACGCAACAGTCCGAGGATCTTTGTTGCGGCAGGTAGTGGGCGGGCTGGTTCTGGCTGTACTTGTTGCAATCATTAGTACTATTTCCTTATGGCTGTTGCTGGGCGGTCCGAAGATTGCCACAGCGGGCACGGCTCTTAATGCTATCGAGGTCTACAGTGGTTTGCGGATTTCGCTCGCCGTCGTTGCTGGACTGGGTGCGGTGGTAGCGCTGGTTGTCGCCTACCGGAGGCAGCGCTACAACGAAGCGCAGCACTTGCTGTCGCAGGTTTCGGACACGCGTGATGCTGTAAGACTCTTTGGCGAGCGATTCCAATCAGCCTCAGGGCAAATTGGTTCCGCTGAGCCCGCTGTCAGGCTCGCTGGGGTATACGGGCTGCTGAACTTGGCGAATGATTGGAAGTCCGGGAGGCAAATGTGCGTCGATGTCCTGTGTGGCTACCTGAGGATGCCTTTCGAAATCTCACCAGCGGACGCTGAGCTGGTCTACTCGATGGTATATGTCGGAAAAAACCGTGCCCAACCAATCGTTTCTGCAGACGTGCTAGTTTCTGACAATGAAACTCGTCGGGAATTTCAGGTGCGCTTGGCAATCCAGCGCACCCTGGTGGCTCATCTCCGAAATCCGAGCAAGAAGCATGAGTATGACGAGGAGGTTCTTGAATTCTGGCCTGACATTCGACTCGACCTCTTTGGCGCCGTGCTGTGCAATTTCGACGTTGAAGGTTGCGATGTCGCCTGGGCTGATTTTAGGAGGGCTCGCTTCCTGGGGGATGCGAAATTCTGGCGATTTACCGTCATTCACGAGGCCAAGTTTCAGTGGGCGGTGTTCTTTGGAGGTGCGGCGTTCAGTGGTGCAGCTTTTGGTGGCCACGCCAACTTCTGTGACGTTAAGTTCATGCGAAAGGCTTCCTTTCTGGGTGTGAAGTTTGGGGTCGATGGCGAATTCAATCGGGCGGTCTTTGAAGACGAGGTGAATTTCAAGTCGACCGGGTTCGGTGCGGGGGCATGGTTCCCCGGCGCGCGTTTCATGGGAGCTGCATCTTTCAAGTCGAGTCAGGCGGTAGACGGGCACCACTTGGCTAATGCGGAGGTTGAGGAAAGAGCAGGCTGGCACGACTGGCCGTCTGGTTTCGAGGTAGTGAGTGGACGAATCCGTGAGACAACCTAGCGCGGAGGTGTCGGCGATGACGGCAGCGAAGGAGGGGTCGACGAGGACCGGGGCCAGGCCGTCTCCAGGCCGTCAGAGGTGGACCAACGGTGCCTAACGACGACCATCAACGCCGAACGTTCCAGCAGCTCAGTGCCTGAATGGCTACCACATGTCGGATAGGCCGGCTGCTCGTGCCAGTTCAACGCCAAGTGGTTCCCTGGGCCGCCCACGGGGCCGTCCGGGCCGTCGCCGGGCGCCGGCCAACGCTGACCTACGACGACCAGCGACACCGGATGAAGCAGCAGGTCAAGTACCCGGCGAGGTTTCTGACAAGGAGGGCGACGGACGAGGCGACCTGTACGCCGGATTCCGTTAGAGCGACGGTTCGTGGAAGTAGACGGTGGCCGACCACCAGTCACCGTCGGCAGTGACCTCGCTGTGCAGGATGACGTCTTGGACTCCGACGCCGGGCCGTTGCTCGATGCTGTCTGCGATGCGGCGTAGAAGCGCCGGGACGCTGTCTTGGCCGGGGCCAACTGGGTTGGCTTGCGAGAAGTGCTTTATGGTCCACGACTCCCGTTCAGACGGCATGGCGGCAGTCTGCCAGGGTTCGGACGATAGCCCTCTCCGGTGGTATGGGGCACACATGGGGCTTGAGACACCGTCAAACGTCGTCAGTCAGCCACCAACGTTGGCAGCCCGAGACGACATGTGAGCAGCTGTCGGGCGCTGTTCCCGCTGTCGGGGGGCAGCGGCTCTAAGTTCCGCTTCAACTGCACCACTGCCGATTTGTTCTCTTCTGAATCAAGGCGCCGCGCGAGCGCGGCGCGCCCGCTCGCGCTCGGCCTGCTGGCGGCCTCCGGCCGGCATCGGCCGGCGCGGCGGGCTGCTGCCGGGAGGGTTAACCCGGGACACGGGTTTCTTGGTCAGCCGATACAGGCGACGAGGGCTGAGGCGTCTGCCGAAAGAAATAGCTTGAAGCGCTTACGTGTGTCAGGCACCTGTACAACTCCGACCCGTACCGGCTGCTCTCCCGCTGCGGTCAGGGACTCAAGACCCGGATGCCAGCCGTCGGTGGGGATTCCGGCGTCCTGGACGATTTGTTCTCGGACCCGCCAGATGTCAGCGAACTGCCGCGCCGGTGCGGAGGGGTCGAAAACCTTGAACGAGCTGCCACTCTGAAGTGCAGCGATACATGCCTGAGGTGGCTCCGGTGCTGCGGCCAGTAGGGCGATGAGCACATCGCGATCCATTACAGGATCGTACGAGCGTTAGATCTCGGGCCAACAGGCGGCAGCGTCGACTTGAGTGCCGTGACGATCGCGAGGATGGTCAGCGCCGTCGCGGGTAGGGCGATCGGCTGCCGCGCCGCTTCGCGGCTTGCCACCGGCGTACGCGGTCCGGGCGCACGGTGCCCCGGCGCCACGCGAAGCCGCCCCGGCCCAAAGGCCCGGGGAGGAAGCCGTACGACGCAGCCCGCCGCGCTGTGCCAGCTGCGTGCCATAGGCCGGTGCCGTGAACGGTCTTCAGCGGGCAGGTACGGGCACCACGGCACCGCCGACGACCAGGCACTTCGGGCAGATCAGGTCGGTGGATCACGATCTTCCAAACTGAAGGTGGTGGTGCAGTCCATGGGGGAAGAGCCTTGGCGCCGCGTCGATAGGCTGTATCGGTGACCGACGCCGAGACCAGCCTGAGCCACCTGCGGGCAGCGATTGCGTACGAGCTAAGGCTGAAGGGCGCGGCGCAACTTGGTCCAAGCGGCCTTACGATCCTCACCCCGCCATCGGACCGCGAGTTGATCGATGAAGTCCGCAGGCTCCGGAAGCTGGCCGACCAAGCCGGGGGCACGAGATAGCTGGCGTGGCTCTGGCCTCTCTGCCGAATGCAGAGTACGTGCAATGATCTTGTCGGCCCTGGTGTGGCGGTCAGTCAGACGACCAGCTCAGGGGCATGTTCGGTGCTCTGCCTCAGTCGCCTTCCTAAACCGTGTGTCGCAGGTTCGAATCCTGCCGGGGGCACCTTGAAGATCAGTCAGAATGTCTTCTGACCAGCGAATATGCTCCCGGATCGATTCGGTCTCGGTGGCGACTCGCCCAGGACCGCAACCAGGGGCGGAGTACCCGTGTGCAGATGTCCGGCGGCGAACGGCGTCTGGATCGAGACGCGTTCGCTTGCGGCAGGGCGACCGTTACGCGGACGTGACCCGGATCAACCGAGGTGACCTGGCGGCGGTTGTGGGAACGGACGTGCCACCGCGTCGGAGGACACCTGCACCGCGTACCGGGAGGTTCCCATGCTTGAGGCCGCCGTGCTCTGGTTGCTCGTCACGATCGAAGTCGTCTTCGTCGGCTGGGTGCTCGTCACCGTACGCCGGCGGCATGTTGGCGCTCGGCGCCGGCGGAGCGTTCGTCGGTGAAGCGGGCAGGTCTACCAGTGAGCGACAGGAACACCGCTCCGTCGCTGGACCCGGCCTTCCGGCTGAGCGTGGGAACGTCACGTTCCACGCCCAGCCGGAAGGTGCCAGCTCCGCGCGGGTCATCGTCCCGGTCGTCGCCGGCCAGTCAGCAGAACAGTCGGCCAGTCAGCGGAACAGCCAGGGCCGTCAGCAGGACAGCCAGGCCCGTCGGCAAAAAGCCGGGGGCCAGTCAGTGGAACAGCCGGGCCGGTCAGCGGAACACCTAGACGGTGGGGACCAGGGTGTGGAGCACCGGGTCGGACCCGTCGTTGTCCGTGACGACGGCGTACAGGCGGGTGTCGTCGGCGGACCAGCCGAGCCCGCGTGGGGCGAGATCGTTGTACGCGGTCTCGCGCATTCCGAAGTCGTACGTCCAGGTCGGCTGGTCGCCGGTCTCGTCGTAGCCGTACAGGTCGTTGTCGTACCCGCTGGGGCTTCCCGAGCCGAGTGCCAGTTGACCGTTTGTCGCCACCCCGACCGAGGTCGGGTAGGGGCCGGTCGGGTACGTGCGTACCACCGACAGCCCGAAGACCGACATGAGTGTGTGGTACTGGGCACCGGTGGCGATCACGAGGTTGGCGCCGTCGGCGGTCACCGCGATGTCCTGCACGATGTTCGGCACGGCGATCTGGCACGGTCCCGGGCCCCAGCACATCGGGTCGGGCTCGCCGGTCGTGATGTCGTACTTGCGCAGTTGACTGCCGCTGAGGTCGCGGCCGGCGACGAGGAGTGTGACGCCCCAGCCCTCCCGCTCGGCGACCGCCAGCAGCGGTACGCCCTGGACGGCCGGCAACCCGGTCGCGTGGGTGGTGACCACGCCGGTGGTCAGGTCGAGAGCCCGCACACTGGCCGAGGAGAAGTCCATCGCACAGGCCGAGCTGAACCAGAGCTTGCCGACGGCGAGGGCGACATCGCCGGGACAGGCGGCGCCGACGTCGTACCGCTTGACCTCCCGCCCCTTCTTCGTGTCGATGACCGAGATCGTGTGCGCGCCGTTGAGCCCGGCGTACAGGAGGCTGCCGTCGGTGCTCAGGGCCAGGCCGGATACCCCGGTCTGGCCGTCGAACGTCCGCCGTACCGACCCGGCCTGGTCGACCACGGCGATTCGGTCGCCCCCGGCAAGGTAGACCTCGTTACGTGCCCCGTTCACCTGCATGTCGGCGTAGGACGTCAGGGGTAGGGGTGTGACACCGCCGGAAACCACCCCGGCTGCTGAAGCGGGCGTCGCCGCGGCGAGTATGCCCGCCGTGGTGAGCATCGACGCCAGAACCGACCCCGTCATGGTGCGAAACCGCACGCGCGGTCTCCCTTCGCTCGTTGACCCGTAGTGCCTCAGCGCCCCGGCGACCCCGCTGATGCGGTGCCCCGGGGTGCTCGGCCCGGGCGTCCCGGAGGACGCCCCCATCGGTAAAGCGTCGCCGGGTCGCCCGCCGTTACATTGACTCCACAATGGAGGGACAAGACGGCGACCGTCGGCCTGGTGACCTGACAGGGCTGTCACGGGTACGTCCGCGCGATATCCCGCCATTCCTACTGGCGTCGGGGGAGGTTCCCCGGCCACGCATCCAGTTAGGAATCGGCTCGCCAACGGCGACTCGTCCCCCGTACGTTGCGACGGTGGCAACCTGGATCACCCGTTTCGAGCCGCCCGCCAATCTGAGCGTTGATCCCGTACGCGTCGCGGTGAAGGACGCGATCGACGTGGCCGGCGCCGTCACCACGGCGGGTTCCGTGGCCGTTCGCGGTTCGGCCGCCCCGGCGCTCGCCGACGCCGCCTGCCTGGCGGGGGTCCGGGCAGCCGGGGCGTACGTCGTGGGGAAGACGAACCTGACCGAGCTCTGTACCAGCCCGGTCGGTGACAACGAGGCGTTCGGCACCCCGGTCAACCCGGTGGCGCCCGACCGGATCCCCGGCGGGTCGTCGAGTGGTAGCGCGGTGGCGGTGGCCACCGGGGAGGTCGACGTCGCGTTCGGTACGGACACCGGCGGCTCGGTACGCATTCCGGCTGCCTGTTGCGCCGTGGTCGGACTCAAGACGACCTGGGGACGGGTTCCGACCGGTGGGGTGTGGCCGCTCGCGCCGAGTCTCGACGTCGTCGGCCCGATCGCCCGTGACGTGACCGGTGTCGTCGCCGGAATGCGGCTGCTCGAACCCGGTTTCGCGGCGGCCGGCACACCGGCCCGGCGGGTCGGTAGGTTGCGGATTCCCGGTCTGGACCCCGCCGTCGAGGACGCTGTCGACGCCGCGCTCGACGCCGCCGGACTTGTCGTACGCGACGTACGCCTGACCAGGTGGGAGTCCAGCTTCGAGGCGTACGCGACCATCGTCCTCGGCGAGCTGTGGCGGGCGCACCACCGCCTGCTCGACGCTGATGGGCTGGGTGTGTTCGTCAACGAGGGCCTGCGGGCGGGTAGCCGGGTGGGCGGGGCGGCGCTGTCCGAGGCGATGGTCTACCGGCGCGACTGGCAGTCGGAGGTGTCGGCCCTGCTGGGAGAGGTCGAGCTGCTGGCCCTGCCGACGCTGGTCGCGCCGCCACCACCGTTGACCGACTTCGTCGGCTTCCCGCTCACCGATCTCACCGCTCCGTTCAGCCTGGCCGGTGTGCCGGCGCTGGCGATGCCGGTGCCGACACCGGGTGCGGTCGTGCCGCCGAGTCTTCAGCTCGTCGGCCCGCTCCACGGCGAGGAACTGCTCTGCGCGACCGGTCTGCTGGTCGAGGCCGCACTCGGTCAGGCGATGCCCGGCGCGGTGGCGATCGGATAGGCGCCGGCCGGCTGGGTTGCTGCGGCCGGCTGGGCGGGTGCGGCCGGGTGGGGAGCGCTGGCGGGACGGCCGAGGGCGGACGGGAGCGGGCGGGTGTGGAGGATGTCCAACCTGGACACGGCGCGGGTGAGCACCACGTAGAGGCGGTGTGCACCCCGTCGCTCGTCGTCGACGATTTCCGCCGGCTCCACCGCGACGACGTGGTCGTACTCCAGGCCCTTCGCCAGGGTCGCGGGCAGCACGGTCACCCGCGCGTCGTCGGAGTTGTCTCCGTCGACGGTCGTGGTGACGATCCCGGCATCGTCCAGCGCCGTCGCCAGTTCCGGCAGCCGGTGCCTCGCGGCGATCACCGCGATCGAGCCCGGTTGGCGTAGGGCGTCCGCCACCGCCGTGACCGTCGCCGCCGGCAGGTCGGCGACCGGGCTGACGCGGAGTTCGCCGTCGGCGCGGAGCGACCGGGTCGGTGGCACGTCGACCGCGAGCGTCGCCAGCAGCCGGTTGGTCAGTTCGACCACACTTGCCGGCACCCGGAATCCGGTGGTCAGCGGCACCACCGGCGCCTCAGGCTTGCCGAGGTGTGCGAGTTGCTCGGCCCACGATCGGGCCGCCCAGTCGGTGGTGGCCTGGGCGAGGTCGCCGAGCACGGTCAGGCACCCGTGGACACTGCGCCGGGCGACGGCCCGGCACTGCATGGGGGAGAGGTCCTGGGCCTCGTCGACGACGATGTGCCCGAAGCCGTCGGGGCGTTCGACCAGGCCGGCGGCCTCGTCGATCAGGATCAGGTCGGCGGCGGTCCAACGGGCCCGTTTCGCCGTCCGTGGCGCGGTCCAGGTTATCGCCGCCCGTTCCTGCTCATCGAGTACGCCGTCCGCCGCCTCGGCCAGCGTCTCCGGGTCACCGAGCAGTCCGGCCACCAGTTCCTCCGCCCGTACGGCCGGCCACACCTGGGCGAGCAGGTCGTTGACCGGTCGGCAGTGGCTCATCCGGCGTACCCAACCCGGGCCGGGCGCCTCGCGGGTCTCGGCGTGCCGTTGCAGCCGCCCGACGATTCGGGTGCGCAGCCGCTCCCGGCCGAGCCCGTACGGCAGGTCGGCCTGCCGCACCTCCTCGACGAGTCGGCGTAGCGCCTCGGTCGACACCCGCCACCGGTAGGACCCGTCCGGTACGACAAGCGGTTCGGTCGGCGTACGGATTTTCGCGTGCAGGGCGCGGCGCAGCACGTGTGCCATCCGTACGTCGTGTTTCACCGCCGCGGCCCGGTCGCTGTCGACGGCCTGGACCGGGTGTCGGGCGAGCAGGTCGTCGAGTGTCCGTTGGGCGATGTCGACCTCGCCGAGGGCGGGCAGCACGGCCGAGATGTAGTTCAGGAAGGCCCGGTTCGGGCCGAGGATCAGCACACCGGTGCGATGCAGTTGCCGGGGGTGGGTGTAGAGCAGGTACGCCGCCCGGTGCAGCCCGACCGCGGTTTTTCCGGTTCCGGGCGCGCCCTGGATGCAGACCGACTCGTGCAGCCCGGCGCGGACGAGTTCGTCCTGTTCGGGCTGGATGGTGGCGACGATGTCGCGCATCGGGCCGACCCGTGGACGTTCGATCTCGGCGGCGACCAGCCGGCTCAGCCCGTCGGCCCGTGTTTCCGAGCCGGCCCGTGTTTCCGGGATGGTCCCTGCGTCCGGGGCGGGCGTCAGGTGTTCGTCCTCGAAGCCGGTCAGTTCGGCCGGCGCGTTCGCCCGTCTGGTCCAGCCGAATCGGCGGCGTACCGCGACCCCTTCGGGGTGCTGACGGCTGGCCCGGTAGAACGCGCGGGAGACCGGTGCCCGCCAGTCGAGGACCCGGGGCGGGGCGGCCGGGTCGGTGATGTGGCGGCGACCGATGTAGTAGTGCTCGCCCCGGTGGTCGCCGGCTGCCGGGCTGTCGTCGAAGTCGAGTCGACCGAAGTAGAGCGGGCTCTCCGGTTCCTCGGCGAGGGCCTTGGCGTGGCTGCGCAGCATCCGGCCGAGCGTCTCGGCGGTGTAGCGGTCGCCGGCGATCTGGGCGCCGGTTTCCACCCGGTGCCGGGCGGTGTCGAGCATTCGGGCCAGCGTGGCCCGGGACTCGGCCAGGTAGGCCCGCTCGTGGGCCAGTTCGACGTCGAGCGTCGACTGTTCGGTCCGCACGGTGTCTCCTCCCACCTTCCGGCAAAACTTTACCGAGTAAATCATATGACTCGGTCAAGTTTCTAACTTGGTTGCGCCGTAGTTATGCTGGCGGGGTGAGTGAGGCGGCGGGACTACGCGAGCGCAAGCGGGAACGGACCCGGCAGGCCATCTCCGAGGCGGCGATCACGCTCTTCCTCGCCCGAGGGTTCGACCAGGTTTCGGTGGCGGAGATCGCCGCCGCGGCCGAAGTCTCCAAACCGACCCTGTTCAAGTACTTCGCCAGCAAGGAAGAGCTGGCCCTGCACCGGATCGCCGACCACCGCGAGGAAGCGGCAGCCGTGGTCCGGGCCCGCCCGGCGGGCCAGGCCCCGCTCGCCGCCCTGCGTCGGCGGTTTCTCGACGGGCTACGCGACCGCGACCCGGTCACCGGGCTCAACGACCACCCCGAGGTGCTGGCGTACCACCGGATGATTTTTTCCACCCCGAGCCTGCGGGCACCGGTGTTGCAGCACACCGAACAGGACGAGCGGGCCCTGGCCGAGGCCCTCGACGAGGGCACCGGGCACACCGGAGTCGACGCGGCGATCACCGGGCGGCTGGCGGCCAGCCAGGTGATCGCCGTACAACGGGTGCTGGCCCGGGAGAACTGGCGGCGGCTGGTCGACGGACGCTCCGCGGACGAGCAGTACGGCGACGCGGTGGCCGCCGCCGAGCACGCGTACGACCTGCTCGGGCGGGCGTACGCGGACTACTACGGCTGAGCCGACGCCCGTTCGTCGCGGCGGGACTGCCGGATCAGACCGAGGGGGTCTCGCGCATCGGCTTGAGTGCGAGCGCCCACCGGGCCAACTCGTCCAGGAGTGTCGTCGCCATCGACTCCATCTGCGCGGTCGGCTCGATCTCGGTGCCGTCCTCGCTGCGTAGCTGCGAGACGAACGGGATCATGACCGACTCGTTCAGCGGCACCATCTTCAGCGCGAGCAGGACCGGCTTGATCGCCTGCTGGGCCCGGGTGCCGGCCGCGAGCCCGCCGTAGCTGACCAGGCCCACCGGCTTGTACTGCCATTCCTGGTGCAGGTAGTCGAGCGCGTTCTTCAACGGCGCCGTGTAGCTGAAGTTGTACTCCGGCATCACCAGCACGTACGCGTCACCGGCGTCGATCTTGGAGCTCCAGTCCAGTGCGTGCTCACCCTCGTACTGCCGCATCCTGGGATGATTCGGCTCGTCCATCATCGGCAGGTTCCACTCGGCCAGGTCGACCGCCTCGACGTCGAAGGCACCGTGCTCGACCGCGCGCCGGTAGAACCACTGGCCGACGGGCAGACCGACCCGGCCGGGACGGGTGCTGGCGATGATGACGTACAGGGTCGGCATGGGCGCGGCACGTCCCCTCTTCGAATCGGTCGAGGCAGCCTGACCGGATCAGCGTCTCATGACCACCATCCACCCGTGGGGAGCCGGTCAATCGAAGAAGCGGGCCATGTGGCTGGGCGCCGGCTCCGGGGCGTCGGGGGCCAGCGGGGTCATGTCCGCGAAGATCGACGCCCCGTCGCAGCCGGCGTGCAGCGGGTACCAGCGCGGAGTCCCCGGTGGGCGGGAACAGATTCCCTTGATCGTCTGTACGTCCAGCAGCCGTACGTGGGTCGGGTCCGCGACCGCGTTCACGTGCCCCCACCACGGGCTCATGATGTGCAGTACGCCGCCCGGCCGGAGCACCCGGTGGCACTCGTCGACCAGGGCCAGGAAGTCGATCAGGTGTTCCAGGATGTGCACCGTGAAGATCACGTCGACCGAGTTGTCGGCGATCGGCAGCGGGCCGGAAAGGTCCGCCTGGGCGTCCACCCCGTCCGCGCGACGCAGGTCCAGGCCGAGGTTCTCCGGGTACTGCTTCGCCGCGCCGCAGCCCAGGTCGACCACCACCGGTTCCCGTCCGCCGACCCGGACCCGGGACCAGACCGCCAACACCCCGTCGAACCGGCCGACCAGTAGTCGGACCAGGCGCAACTGGTCGGCGTCGGCGACCTCGCCGGTCAGGTGCGCGACCCCCCGGTCGAAGCGGACCTCGACCGCGACCCCGCGCAGCCGGTCATCGTGCTTCGCCAGATCGGCGAACGCCTCGGCGAGGAAACCGTCGACCGCCCGGAGCCGCTCTCCCGAGGACGGCGTGCGTGCCAACGCGACCATGGGGCCCACCTCCCGGCGCCGGCTACCCACAATCGGGCCGGATATGCCTCCGCCCGGTGGCGGCTCAGCGCGGCGAGGGGCGGCGACCGAGTCTGGTGGCCCGGAGCCGCTGCCGGGGCGGGGTCGCCGACAACACCCGTTTCAGGTGGTAGCGGTGCAGCTCGGCGGTGCCCTCTTGAGAACTGTCGTCGGTGACCGCGACCAGGTCCCAGCCCTGTAGACCGGCCCGGTTCAGGTGCTCCAGCGCGGTCTCCCCGTATTCGGAGACGTCGAGCATCGAGCCGTCCGGGCCGTACCAGGTGTAGATCAGTTCCCAACCGGTGTCCTCTAGCCGGGCCTGCCGGCGCCGCACGAGCAAGGCGTACTCGAACTGGACCATGGGCTCATTGTCGTCTATCTTCGCCGGTCGGCAAGACGACGCGGCGGGGCGGGACGGCGTGGCCCGGTGGCAGGGAGGGTCAGCGTTCGCTGACCCGTCCGCCGTCGACCTCGATATGCCGGGTGGTCCGGACCGCGTCGAGCATCCGGCGGTCGTGGGTGACCAGCAGGAGCGTGCCCGGGTACGCGTCGAGCGCCAACTCCAGTTGCTCGATCGCCGGCAGGTCGAGGTGGTTCGTCGGCTCGTCCAGGACGAGCAGGTTCACCCCACGCGCCTGGAGCAGGGCGAGCGCGGCGCGGGTCCGCTCGCCGGGGGAGAGGGTCGCCGCCGGGCGCAGTACGTGCGCGGCCCGCAGCCCGAACTTCGCCAGCAGGGTCCGTACGTCCGCCGGCGCCAACTCCGGTACGGCGGCGCCGAACGCGTCCAGCAGTGGCTGGTCACCGAGGAAGAGCCCACGGGCCTGGTCGACCTCGCCGACCACCACCCCCGGCCCGAGCGAGGCGTGGCCGGCGGTCAGCGGCAGCCGCCCCAGCAGGGCGCCGAGCAGGGTGGACTTGCCGGCGCCGTTCGCTCCGGTGATCGCCACCTTCTCGGCCCAGCCGATCTGCAGGTCGACCGGCCCGAGGGTGAAGCCGCCCCGGTCCACGACCGCGCCGCGCAGCGCGGCCACCACCGTTCCGGCCCGGGGAGCGGCGGCGATCTCCATTCGCAGCTCCCACTCCTTGCGGGGTTCCTCGACCACGTCCAGGCGCTCGATCAGCTTCTCGGTCTGCCGGGCCTTGGCCGCCTGCTTCTCGCTCGTCTCGCCCCGCATGTGCTTGGCGATCTTGTCGTTGTCCGGGGCCTTGCGGCGGGCGTTGCGGACGCCCTTCTCCATCCAGGCCCGCTGGGTACGCGCCCGCGCCTCCAGCCCGGCGCGGGTGTCGGCGTACTCCTCGAACTCCGCGCGTGCCTGGCGGCGGGCCACCTCCCGCTCCTCCAGGTAGGCGGCGTAACCACCGCCGTAGAGCCGCACCTGCTGCTGGGCCAGGTCCAGCTCCAGCACCTTGGTCACGGTCCGGGTGAGGAACTCCCGGTCGTGGCTGACCAGCACGGTGCCGGCCCGCAGCCCGGTGACGAAGCGTTCCAGCCGGTCCAGCCCGGCCAGGTCCAGGTCGTTGGTCGGCTCGTCGAGCAGGAAGATGTCGTACCGGCTGAGCAGCAGCGAGGCCATCCCGGCCCGGGCCGCCTGGCCGCCGGAGAGGGTGGTCATCGGGGCGTCCAGGTCGACCCCGAGACCCAGTTCGGCGGCGACCTGTCCGGCCCGTTCGTCGAGATCCGCGCCGCCGAGCGCGAGCCAGCGTTCGAGCGCGTCCGCGTACGCGTCGTCGGCGCCCGGGGTGCCGGCGGTGAGCGCCTCGGTGGCCTGGTCCAGCGCGGCCTGCGCGGCGGTGACCCCGGTACGGCGGGCCAGGAAGTCCCGGACGGCCTCGTCCGGTCGGCGTTCCGGCTCCTGCGGCAGGTGTCCCACGTTCGCGCCGGGCGGGTTGAGCTGCACCGAGCCCTGCTCGGCCGGCTGGAGCCCGGCGAGGGTACGCAGCAGGGTCGACTTGCCGGCGCCGTTGACACCGACCAGCCCGATCACGTCACCGGGGGCGACGACGAGATCCAGCCCGGTGAACAGGGCACGGTCTCCGTGTCCGGCGGCAAGGTCCTTGACGATCAACGTGGCACTCATGAGACGCCGATGGTATCCGGCCGCCCCCCTGCCGGGTCGAGGAGTTTCGGCCGGGCCGGCGAGTGTCCGACCCGCTGGCGGGGCACACTGGGCCGGTGGCGACCACTCTCGCGATCGACTGCGGCGGCGGCGGGTTGAAGGCGTCGGTGTTGGACGAGGCGGGGACGATGCGGGCCCGGCCGATCCGGGTGCCGACGCCGTACCCGTTGCCGCCCTCGCTCTTCGTCAAGACCCTGGTGGATCTCGGCGGCCAACTGCCCAGCGCCGACCGGGTGACCGTGGGCATGCCGGGCATGCTGCGTCACGGTGTGGTGGTGGCGACCCCGCACTACATCACCCGGGCCGGGCCCCGCACCAAACCCGACCCGGAGTTGACCGCCGAATGGTCCGGCTTCGACGCCCGGACCGCGCTCGCGGACGCGTTCGGCCTGCCCGTCCTGGTGCTCAACGACGCCGAGGTGCACGGTGCCGGTGTGGTCGCCGGTACCGGGTCGGAACTCGTCCTCACCCTCGGCACCGGGCTGGGCTGCGCGCTCTTCGACGGCGGGGTGCTCGCCCCGCACCTGGAGCTCTCCCAGGCGCCGGTGCGCTGGGGGATGAGCTACGACACCTATATCGGCGAGCATGAGCGCCGGCGGCTCGGCGACGGGTTCTGGTCCCGCCGGGTACGCGGGGTGGTCGAGGGACTGCGCCCGGTCTTCCAGTGGGACCGGCTCTACCTCGGCGGTGGCAACTCGCGGCTGATCCGGCCGGAGCAACTCGCCCGGATGGGCGACGACGTGGTGGTCGTACCGAACACGGCGGGCATTCTCGGTGGTGTCCGTGCCTGGGCGATTTCCGCCGACTGACTCCTGGTCGACGGTCCGGGGAACAGTCGCGTTTCGCGGGGTGTTGTGTCAGCGTCGGTGGAGACCGGGTGGCACGGACGGGAGGGGTGGGGAAAGTGGATCTTCTGGCGGAGTACCGACGGGCGACCATGTTCTTCGAGACCGGGGATCCGACCGGGGCGGCCCGGCTGCTGGAGCCGATCGTCGAGGCCGAACCCACGAACACCTCCGTACGGCAACTGCTGGCTCGCGCGTACTTCCACTCGGCCCAGCTCGGCCGGGCGGAGGAGCAGCTGCGGGTGCTGGTCGACCGGGACCCGAGCGACCACTACGCGCACCACGTACTCGGCCGGACCCTGGAGCGGGTCGGGCGCGCACCGGAGGCGTTGCGGCACCTGCGGATCGCCGCGGCGATGCACTCGGAGAACGACGACTACCAGGCCGCGCTGCGCCGGGTCGAGACCAAGGTCGGCGGGGCCCGCTGAGGTGACCTGCCTACGATGGTTCCCGGCGGTGGCCGACCGGGTGACCGGTCGGGGCCGCTCCCGGACGACGGAAGGTGGGCGTGTGGTGAGGACGGGCGTGCGATGAAGCTCAAGCTCGACCTGCACGACATCTTCAACCGTGGGCACGACATCGACCGCGCGCTGCGCGGGATCATCGACGAGGCGGTGGCGAAGAAGGCCACCCTCGTGGAGATCATCCCCGGTAAGGGGTCGGGTCAGCTCAAGAAGCGGGTGTTGCGCTTTCTCGACCAGAAGGAGATCAAGCAGATCTACCACCGGGTCGAGAAGGACTCGAACAACTTCGGCCGAGTGTTCGTGCACTTCCGCTGGAAGTAAGGAAGGGCCCCTTGTTAACGCTATGCGTTAACAAGGGGCCCTTCCTTACGGTTCAGCTTCAGAAGGAGTAGGTGCGGGCGACCGCGACCATCTCCGAACTGTGCGAGCCGACCACGCCGACACCCGGCGGGCGCGGGTGGAAACCGGGCAGACCGGTGAGGTCGTCGCTGGCGTCCATCGCGCGCAGCGACACCGGGCCGTCGCCGGCCGGGACCACCAGCTCGATCTCGATGCCCCCGGCCGGCGGGGCGTGGAAGACCAGACCCCAGGACCACGGTCGGTTGCCGGCACCCTTGTTCCCCGGTACGCTCCGGCCGGCCACCGTCGCCCGTAGCACCTTCGCCGCCACGTGCAGGGTGGTGAGGCGTACCTGCCGTTGCGGGGCCAACCGCAACCGCAGGGTGCGCTGGTCACCGCTGGTCTGGTCGCCGAGCACGGTCAACGTCGGGGCGGGCAGTGCCGCCGCCGGTGCCGGTCCGGCGAGCATCTCGTCGCTGCCGAGCCCGGGAAAGTCGTCCGACGGCGTCACCGGTGTCCGCACGTACTGGGCGGTCCAGGGCTGTGGGTCGGCCTCGTGACTGAGCCAGCGGGCCGTGCCGGAGTTCGTGTCGAGGGCGTACATCAGGTGTGTGGGCACCGGGTGGGCGGCGTCGAACCGGTCGACCGCGAGCCCGGTCGCGGTGAGCGCCAGGGTGGCGACCGCCGCCACGACCGTGGGGACGACGTGCCGCCACCGGGCCGCCCCGGAGGTGCTCGACGGCCGCTCGGCGGTCGTGGGGTGGAGCAGTTCGACGACCGGGAGCGCGCCCAGCCCGAGCAGGACGGCGAAGAGCGCGGCGACGCCGCCCATCGCCATGCCGAGCGCCGGGAAGAGCAGCATCACCGTGGGGAGCAGGATGAGCACGCCCACCGCCGCGCCAGCGGTGACCGCCACCACCGCCCCTGGGCTGCCCGGCCGGACCGCGAGGGCGACCAGAGCGCCGGCCGCCCCGGCCAGCGCGGGCAGCGTGGCCAGGTACGCGCCACCGGGCGTGAGTGCCGCGAGCACCACCCCGAGTACGGCGAGCCAGCCCAGCCCGCCGAAGGTCAGCGCGGCGGTGCCGATCCGCCGCCGGAAGAGCGCGTACCAGCCGAACAGTACGGCGGCGGCGAGCGCCAGCACCGCCACCCGATACCACTGTGGACGGTAGGGGTCGAGCAGTTCGGCGTGGCCGGGGCGGATGGTGGTGACCGCCAGCCAGAGCAGTTGCGCCAGCACCGGCGCGACCACGATCGGGAGCAGGGCCAGCCCGAACCCGGCGCTCAACCGCCCCCACGACGCCTGACCGTGGCGGCGGGTCGACCAGCCGAGCAGCCCCACGACGACGACGGCGAGCAGCGCCAGCGGCCAGGTGAGCCAGCCGGGGTAGCGGACCAGGGCGCCCGGAATGGGGAAGTAGGTGGCGTCGCTGCCGGAGCTCAGTCCGGGCAGGTTGGTGTCGCCGAACTCCCGGGCCAGCGCGAGCGCGTTGTCACCGTGCTGTTGCAGGCTGCCCCGGTCGACGTTGGCCGGGGTGTCGAGTGGTGTGTGGTAGATCGCTCCGCCGTCGAGGTAGGCCGAGTTCAGGCCGGTGAAGCCCTCGTCCAGGAAGGCGGTGAAGTCGGTGTCGTTGGGCAGGAGCCGGTACACCTCGACGGCGAACGAGGTCCCCATCGGGTGGGGGGCCGCCCGACCGAAGACGTCGACCAGCCCGGCGTTGCGCGGTGAGGTCTCGAACATGATGACCGGGCCGGTGCTGCCCCGAGCCTCCAGGTTGAGCACCACCCCGCCCTGCGCGGCGAGCGGGTGCTCGGATGCGAACGCCGACGCGCCGCAGAGGCATGCCTCCTCCGCGTCGGTGAGGACGAACACGATGTCGTTGCGTGGCCGGTCCCCGGTGCTCAGCGCGCGGGCCACCTCCAGGATCGCCGAGGTGCCGACGGCGTCGTCGTTGCCGCCCGGTCCGGACTGCACCGAGTCGTAGTGGGCGACGAGGAAGATCCGGCCGGTCGGGTCGGTGCCGGGCAGTCGGGCGACCACGTTGCGTACCCGGGCGAGGGTGGCGCCGGCCGCCGCGCCACTGAGCTGACCGGCCTCCTCGGCCACCGTGTCCTGCACCTCGGTCTGCAGGCCGAGCCCACGCAGGGTGGTTTCGAGGTACGCCCGTACCTGGTCGTTCGCGGGGCTGCCGGCGACGTGGGTACGCGCGGCGACCACCCGTACGTGCTCGTCGGCGCGGGCGGCGCTGAACTGCCCGGCGGGGGCGTCGGCGCCGACCGGGGCGGGCGTACGGATCGCCAACAGGGCGGCGGCACCGATCGCGACCAGCGCGGTCAGTGCGCCGACGGTGGTCAGGGCGCGGCGGCCCGGTCGGACCGCACGTGCCGGTACGTGTTCGGGAGGTGACTCAACGGGTGCGCCCACGGTTTCTCCTGGGGGAAGGGGTCATCCTGGCGGTTATGGGTCGTTCCTGGGGGCGTGGGATGTTCGTGCGGTGGTACAGGTCGCCCTATCCTGCCCGCTACCCCTCCCCGTGGGTGACTGCCGAACGGCCCCGGTTGTCGCATAGCGTTGTGGCCATGACCGTGGTCCCCGAGCCTGATCCGATCGACCTCCTCAGGGAGTTCGTCGACCGGGTGGCGCCCTACGACCCAGACCCGTCGGCCTCCCCGGTAGGCCTGATCGAGGTCCGGCACCGGCACGCCACCGAGAGCTTCCCGCTCACCCCGCACCTGGTCCGGGCGATCGCCGGGGCACTCACCGGCTACCGCGACCCGGGCGACCGGGGCCGCTGCGCGCAGTGTGGCGGCCGGCGGCTGGACGACAATCTGCACTGCGTCGACTGCGGTCGACTGCACGGGGTGCTCGGCGAGGTGATCGCCGCCCGAGCCGAGCGGATGGCCACCGGTGGGAGTGCGCCCGGCGGGTTCGTCGGGTGATCGGCGTATCGGCGCGGGTCACCGCGTTCCCCGTGTTGTGTGGCAGCGTTGGGTGGTACAGGATCAGCAGGTTGATCGCGAAGGAGCGGGAAATCAGCATCGAAGAGCCCCAACTCCCGGCCGGGGGGCGGCGTTACGGGGCGCCGGCGTGACCGGCTCCTCTGTCGTGCCGCAGCGGGCCTACCCGCACGGCGGGCTCAGCCGGCACCCCAACCTGCCCGTCGGCGAGCGGCTGCGGGTCCTGCTGGTCGAGGACGACGAGGGCGACGCCTTCCTGGTCGGCGAGCTGCTCGCCGAGACCCGGTCGGCGATCGACCTGCTGGTGGCGACCAGCCTCAACCAGGCCCGGCAGCAGATCGCGGGGGTCGACTGCGTACTGCTCGACCTCGGTTTGCCCGACGCCGAAGGGCTGGACGGGCTGCGTCAGGTCCTCGCCATGTCCACCGGTGCGGCGGTCTGTGTGCTCACCGGCCGGCAGGATGAACGGCTCGGTGTCGACGCGGTCGCCGAAGGCGCCCAGGACTACCTGGTCAAGGGCCAGGTCGACGGGGTGCTCCTGACCCGCGCGCTGCGCTATGCGGTGGAGCGCAAGCGGGCGGACGAGAACGCCCGCCGGCTGCGCGAGATCGAGCTGCGCCAGGCCGAGTCGGCCCGTCTGGAGCGTGGCCTGCTGCCGCAGCCGCTGATGGACACCGACCAGGTGGCCGTGCACACGTTCTACCGTCCCGGCCGGCACGCGGCGCTGATCGGCGGCGACTTCTACGACGTGGTGCAGACCACCCCCGACCGGGTCGACCTGATCATCGGTGACGTCTGCGGGCACGGGGTGGACGAGGCGGCGCTCGGGGTCGAGTTGCGGGTCGCCTGGCGGGCCCTGGTGCTCGCCCGGGTCCCCGACGACGAGGTGCTGCCGGCCCTGGAGCAGGTGCTGATGAGCGAGCGCCGGGCGCGGGAGATCTTCGCGACGGTGGCCACCGTCCGACTCGACCTGGCCGCGAACCGGGCCACCTTCCGGCTCGCCGGCCACCCGCCGCCGCTGCTGCTGGCGGATGGACGGGCCGTTCCCGTACCGGCCACGGGCGGGTTGGTGCTGGGCGTACGTCCCCGGCCGCCGGTCGCGTTCGATCTGACCTTCGACACCGAGGACTGGTCTTTGCTGCTCTACACCGACGGACTGATCGAGGGGCGGGTCGGCGAGGGCACGGACCGGCTCGACGTACCGGGGCTTGGTGATCTGGTCACCGACCCTCGGGCCGGTGTCGTACCCCTGGCCGAACTGCCCGGCTGGCTGGTCAGCCGGGCGGAGGAACTCAACGGCGGCCCGCTCGCCGACGACGTGGCGATGCTGCTGGTGAGCCGGGGCGGTGGTCGGTGATGGATCAGAAGTCGACCACGGGAGCGCTGGTCCCGGGTCAGGAGCGGAAGTCGGCTTCGCGGGCGGCCCGGCGCCAGTTCGGCTGGAGTCTGCACCGCCGGGTGACCGCGCTCTGCGTGGTGGTCGGCGCCGTGCTGGGCCTGCTCGCCGTCGGTGAGGCGCTGGTCGCCAACGCGAACCGAGGCCACCTGGACACACTGCTGACCAAGACCGGCCCGCTGCGCACCGACGCAGAGTCGTTGCCGACCGCGCTGGTCAACCAGCAGACGGCCGTACGCGGCTACGCGGTCAGCGGCGACCGCGCGGACCTGGGGCCGTACAACGACGGGCTGGCGCAGGAGGGGATCCTGATCGGCCGGATGGACTCGCTCCTCGAAGACCAGCCGGTGATCCGCCGACAACTGCACCTCGTCCGCGACCAGGCCGCCCAGTGGCGTGCCGACGTGGCCGTGCCGATCATCAACGCGACCGCCAGCAGTGGCCCGGGCGCCGGTCAGGCGCTCGTCGACGAACAGGGGCGGAAGCAGTTCGACGAACTGCGGGCTTCGACCGACCGGTTGCAGGACCTGGTCCTCGACCTGCGCAACGAGGTCGCCAACAAGGCCCGGAGCACCGGCAACACCCTGGTCCTGCTGTTGATCCTCGCCGCGGCCGTGGTGATCCTCGCCGGCGTGGCCCTGCTGATCTCGCTCAACCGGGTGGTGATCGGGCCGGTGACAGCCCTGGCCGAGCAGGTACGCAAGGTCTCCCGGGGTGAGTACCAGCGGGAGATCACCAGGACCGGGCCACCGGAGCTGGCCCAGCTCGCCGGGGACGTGGACGCGATGCGCCAGCGGATTGCCGCGGACCTGGCCGAGGTACGCGAGGCGCGGACCCGGATCGAGTGGGTCAACAGCCAGCTCCAGAAGCAGGCCGAGGAGCTGGTCCGTTCCAACCGGGACCTGGAACAGTTCGCGTACGTCGCCTCGCACGACCTCCAGGAGCCGCTGCGTAAGGTGGCGAGCTTCTGCCAGTTGTTGCAACGCCGGTACGCCGGCCAGCTCGACGAACGCGCCGACCAGTACATCGCGTTCGCGGTCGACGGTGCGCAGCGGATGCAGCGGCTGATCAACGACCTGCTCGCGTTCTCCCGGATCGGGCGGCTCACCACCGGCTTCACCGAGGTGGACCTGAACCAGGTGATGAGCGATGTCGCCGCGCAGACCGAGGCCGCCCGGGAGTACGCCGGTGGCGAGCTGACCTGGTCCGGGCTGCCGACCGTACAGGGCGAGGAGGCGTTGCTGACCAACCTGCTGGTCAACCTGGTCAGCAACTCGCTGAAGTTCCGTCGGCCGGACGTACCGCCACGGATCCGGATCACGGCGCGGCGGGTCGACGGTGAGTGGGAGATCAGCTGCGAGGACAACGGCATCGGGATCGAGCCGGAGTTCGTCGACAAGATTTTCGTGATCTTCCAGCGGCTGCACTCGAAGGACGCCTACCCGGGCACCGGGATCGGGCTGGCGATCGTGAAGAAGATCGTCGAGTACCACGGCGGCCGGATCTGGGTCGACCTCGACGTCACCGAGGGTACGGCGATCCGGTTCACCCTGCCGGTCGGCGTTGCGGCGGACCTGCCGGAGCTGGCCGCGTCGGCCGTACCCGGGCAGTCCGGTGGTCCGGACGGGTCACCTTCGGGGCAGACTCGGGATCCGGAGGGCCGGCCGGGCCGGACCGACGATGATTCAGGTGAGCCGGACGATCCCGCGGTTGACGGGCCGGGCGGACCGCAGACCGGAGGAATGAAGGAGAGCGTGGCATGACGGCACCGCCGGACGGCAAGAGCCCGATCGAGGTACTCCTGGTCGAGGACGATCCCGGGGACGTACTCATGACCCAGGAGGCGTTCGAGGAGCACAAGCTCCGCAATCGGCTGACCGTCGTCTCGGACGGCGCGGAGGCGCTGGCGTACCTGCGCCGCGAGGGCCAGTACGCGGACATCACGCTGCCGGACCTGATCCTGCTCGACCTCAACCTGCCCCGGCGTGACGGTCGTGAGGTGCTCGCCGAGATCAAGAACGACGAGCAGCTCTGCCGGATCCCGGTGGTGGTGCTGACCACCTCGCAGGCGGACGAGGACATCCTGCGTAGTTACCAACTGCACGCGAACGCGTACGTGACCAAGCCGGTCGACTTCGACCGGTTCATCACTGTGGTCCGCCAGATCGACGAGTTCTTCGTCAGTGTGGTGAAACTTCCGCCGAGGGGCTGACGCGATGATCGACGAAGTGGGGTCGTTGATCCGAACCGCCGCCGCCACTGCCATCCTGCCGCTCTTCGGCCACCTGGAACGCTCCGACGTGACCGAGAAGGCCCCGGGTGAGCTGGTCACCGTGGCCGACCGGCGGGCCGAGCAGATCCTCGCCGACGGGCTGCGCCCGCTGCTGCCAGGTTCGGTGGTGGTGGGTGAGGAGGGGGTCGCCGCCGATCCCTCGTTGCTGGACCTCCTCGGCGGTACGGCACCGGTGTGGCTGGTCGACCCGGTCGACGGGACCGCCAACTTCGCCGCCGGTCGGGAACCGTTCGCGGTGATGGTGGCACTGCTGGAGAGCGGGGCGATCCGGGCGAGCTGGATTCTCGACCCGATCTCGGACGTCCTGCTGACGGCGGAGGCGGGCCGTGGGACGTACCGCGACGGGGTGGCGGTGCGGACGGCGGACGCCGGGTCGGCGGCGGTCCTGCGTGGCGCGGTGATGACCCGTTTCCTTCCGCCGGATCTGCGGGAGTCGGTCCTGGCCGGCGCGGACCGGCTCGGCGAGATCCTTCCCGGTCAGCACTGCGCCGGCCGGGAGTACGCCGACATCGTCGCCGGGAGGCAGCGGTTCGCCCTCTTCTGGCGGACCCTGCCCTGGGACCACGCGCCCGGGGTGCTGCTGCTGACCGAGGCGGGTGGGGTGGCCCGACGGCTCGACGGGACGCCGTACCACCCGGCCGACGACCGGGCCGGGCTGCTGGTCGCCGCCGACGAGCGGACCTGGCACCGGGTGCGCGACACCCTGCTGCCCGAGGTCGGCCGGGACGCCCCATTGTGATCATCATTACCAAGAGTGAATGACTTGTTTCGCCCGCGTGCACCGCTGCGATGTGGTAGGCGTGCAGGGCCGACAGCGCCCGCCTGGTCCGGTAGTGTGACCCCCGGTCTCCCGCCCGGAGGCGCCGCATCCGGCGCCGGCGGTGGCCGCCGCCGAACAGCTACCACGTAACGGGGGGTAGGCGGCCGACGGAAGGAACGGCTTTCGTGCCTCGCAGGACGGCCAGTATCCGACGCCGCGCGTCGGGAACACTCGCGGCACTGCTCGCCGCCGTAGTGGTCGCCACCGGGACGCCGGCCGCCGCGGCTCCGGCTGTCCGGACCCTCGGCTTCGGACCGCTCGCGCTCGCCCCGGCCGGCCCCGGCGAGGAAGGGGGCAGCAAGGCGCTGCGGGACACCCTGGAGGCCGTCTCCAAGGGACACATCGAGGCGAAGGCCAAACTCGACAACTCGGTCAAGCGGCAGGGCGCGCTCACCGAGGAACTCGCCAAGATCGAAACCCGGTTGACCGAACTGAACGCAGTCGTCGCCGAGGTCGCGGTCCAGTCGTACCGGCACGGCCGGCTGAGCGCCGTCGCCACCCTGCTCAACAGTGCCTCGCCCGAGGCATTCCTGGACCGGGCCGCCGGCCTGGAAGTGATGGCCCAGCGCGACGACAAGCAACTGCGGGCGCTCGCCGAGGCCCGGGAGGAAGCCAGCCGGGCCAAGGCCGCGATCGACAACGAGGTACGCGAGCAGCAGAAGCAGCTCGCCGTCATCGCCAAGCGCAAACAGGACGCCGAGCGGGCCCTCGCCGCGGTCGGCGGCACAACGGCCGCGGGCTTCGTCAGCGCCAACTCGGCGTCGGCCAAGCCGGCACCGAAGAACTCCGACGGCTCCTGGCCGAAGGAGTCCTGCAACGTCGACGACCCGACCACCGGCGGCTGCATCACCCCGCGCACCCTGCACGCGATGAAGCAGGCCCAGGCGGCCGGCTTCAAACGGCACGTCTCCTGTCACCGCCCCAGCGGCGGCGGCGAACACCCCAAGGGCCGGGCCTGCGACTTCTCCTCCGCCACCGACGGCTTCAAGGACGCCGACGCCACCGGCGGCGACCGCACGTACGGCAACAACCTCGCCGCCTACTACGTCAAGAACGCCGGCTCGCTCGGTGTGCTCTACGTGATCTGGTACCGGCAGATCTGGATGCCGGGCACCGGTTGGCGGTCGTACAACGGGGGCGGCAGCCCGGCCGGCGACCACACGAACCATGTTCATCTCTCGATGGTTTAGCACCCAGCCGGCCCCGGGCTGCGTACCATCCCACCGATGGACACTTCACCCACGACGGTGCCGGGAGCCACGAAAGACTCCGTGCAGCCGGCGACCGTGATCGAACCGGTGCAGCGGCGCGCGCTGCCGAACGGGCTCGCCTCCACACTGGTCTTCCTCGCCAGCGGCGCGGTGCTCGTGCTGGAGACCGTGTCACTGCGCCTGGTCGGCCCGTACCTCGGCGTCACCCTCCAGGTCACCAGCTCGGTGATCGGGGTGGCGCTCGGCGCGATCGCGTACGGCGCCTGGCTCGGCGGCTGGCTCGCCGACCGCCGCGACCCCCGTACGCTGCTCGCCCCGGCTCTCGTGCTCGCCGGCATCACCACCGCGATCACCCTGCCGGTGGTCCGGTACGCCGGTGAGGTGCTCCGTGGTGGTGCCACCGCCGGCATCCTGCTGCTCACCGCGCTGGCCGTCTTCCTGCCGGCCGCCCTGCTCGCCGCGGTCACCCCGCTGGTGGTCAAACTCCAGCTCAGTGACCTGAACCGGACCGGTCAGGTGGTCGGCCGGCTCTCCAGCATCGGCACCCTCGGCGGCATCACCGCCACCCTCGGCACCGGCTTCGTGCTGGTCGCCGCCCTGCCGAGCACCGTCATCATGGTCGGGCTCGCGCTGCTGCTCGGGCTCACCGGGCTCTGGCTCGGCTACTACCTGTGGCGGCAGGAGCGGACCTCGGTGCCGGGGCGGCCCGGAGTCAAGGCTGCGGTGGCGCTGCTCGGACTCGTCGCGGCGGGGCTGGCCACGGTCGCACCGAACCCCTGCGACGTGGAGACCGCGTACCACTGCGCCCGGGTCGAGGTCGACGCGGAGAACCCGGACGGGCGGCTGCTCGTACTCAACTCGGCCTGGCATTCCTACGTCGACCTGGCCGACCCCACCCACCTGGAGTTCGAGTACACCCAGTGGATCGGCGCGGTCGCGGACGTGGCCGCCCCGGCCGGGCAGCGGCTGGACGCGGTGCACCTCGGCGGCGGCGGCTTCACCATCCCCACCTACCTGAGCGCCACCCGGCCCGGCACGGTCAACACCGTCTTCGAGATCGACGGTGAGCTGGTCGAGCTGGGGCGGCGGGAGCTGGGCGTGAAGCCCGGCCCGGAGCTGCGGCCGGTGGTCGGCGACGCCCGGATGCTCGTCGGCGATCTGCCGGACGACAGCGCCGACCTGGTGGTCGGTGACGCGTTCGGACACCTCGTGGTCCCCTGGCACCTGGCGACCCGGGAGATGGCGGCCGACATCCGGCGGGTGGTCCGCCCCGGTGGCCTCTACGTCCAGAACGTGATCGACTATCCGCCGCTGCGCTTCATCCGCGCCGAACTCGCCACCGTCAGGGCCGAGTTCGGCCACCTCGCGCTGGTCGCGCCGCCGGCCGCGATCAGCGGCGCGCAGGGGGCGAACTTCCTCATCGTCGCCGCCGACACCCCGTTGCCGCTGGAGGCGTTGCGCCAACGGCTGGGCGAGAACGAGGGATCGGTCACCGTGCTCGACGGGGCGGCCCTGGACCAGTTCATCGACGACGCGCTGGTCCTCACCGACGAGTTCGCCCCGGTCGACCAGCTCCTCGCCACCGCCTGAGCACCTGTCCCGGCGAGGGCGGATAGTTATTCATCTCTTGGTCAACCGCTGACCGCCTGACCGTCGCCCGTCGACGGTTGGATCGGGGGCCCACCCCGAAGACGTCAGGAGATCAGCGGTGCGACGTACCCTTTCCATTCTCGGCCTGGCCGGCGTCCTGCTGGCGGCGGTGGTGGCGATCCCCACCTCGTCGTTCGCCGCCCGCGACAGCGACGAGTCGGACGAGCGGCACGCGGACAAGCCGCGTGGGGCGGCCAAGCCACTGGTGATCGCGCACCGGGGCGCCAGCGGTTACCGGCCCGAACACACCCTGGAGTCGTACCGGTTGGCGATCCGGATGGGCGCCGACTACATCGAGCCGGACCTGGTCCCGACCCGGGACGGGGTGCTGGTCGCCCGGCACGAGAACGAGATCTCCGGCACCACCGACGTCGCCGACCACCCGGAGTTCGCCGGCCGCAAGGCCACCAAATCCATCGACGGGGTGGCGGTGACCGGCTGGTTCACCGAGGACTTCACCCTGGCCGAGCTGAAGACGCTGCGGGCCAAGGAACGGCTGCCGCTGGTCCGCCCGACCAACACCGCGTTCGACGGCACCCTGGAGATCCCGACCCTTCAGGAGGTCATCGATCTGGCGGCGGCGGAGAGCCGTCGGCTGGGCCGGACGATCGGCATCTACCCGGAGACCAAGCACCCCACCTACTTCCAGTCGATCGGGCTGGCCCTGGAGGAGCCGCTGGTCCGGGTGCTCCACCGCAACGGCCTGAACAGCCGCAAGGACGCGGTGTTCCTGCAGTCCTTCGAGACCGCGAACCTGCGCAAGCTGAGCAAGATGACCGACGTACGGCTGATCCAGCTCCTCGACGGCACCGGGCGGCCGTACGACTTCACCGTCGCCGGGGACGCGCGTACCTACCAGGATCTGGTCAAGCCGGAGAACCTGAAGTGGATCAGCACGTACGCGGACGGGATCGGCACCACCAAGAACCTGCTCGTGCCCCGGGACGCCAGCGGCAAGCTGCTCGCCCCGACCACCGTCGTACGTGACGCCCACCGGGTCGGGCTCGACGTGCACGCCTGGACCTTCCGGCGGAGAACCAGTTCCTTCCGGTCGACTTCCGGATCGGCACCGACCCGAACGCCCGTGGTGACATCACGGCCGAGTACGAACTCTTCTTTGGCCTCGGCCTCGACGGTGTGTTCAGCGACCACGCGGACACCGCCGTGGCCGCCCGCGCCGCCCTCCGCTGATGTGAAAGGAAGGGCCCCTTGTTAACGCATAGCGTTAACAAGGGGCCCTTCCTTTCGTGGGAGCGGCTCAGAAGTGGTGCAGGAGGTCCGGGAAGGAGGTGAGGGTCAGCACCCGGTCGTCGTCGGGGTCGATCTCGGCGTGATCCAACGCCCAGGGGTGCGGGTCCGGGATGTAGACCGCGTTCAGGCCCGCCGCACGGGCGGGGAGGATGTCCGACTTGGGGGAGTTGCCGATCATCCAGGTGGCGTTCAGGTCCAGCCGCTGTTCGATCGCCAGCCTCCGGTAGACCTCGACGTTCTTCTCCGGCACGATGTGCGTGCCGCGGAAGTGGTGCCCCAGACCGGAAGCGTCGATTTTGCGCTGCTGTTCGTCGACGTCGCCCTTGGTCAGCAGCAACAGGTGGTGCCGCCGGCCCAGTTCGGCGAGGGTGTCGGCGACCCCGGGCACCAGTTCCACCCGACGTTCCACCAGCGCCACCGCCAGTTCCTCGATCCGCCGCCGCTCCGCCTCGGTGGCTGGGCGCTCACGGAGCCGGGACAGGCATTCCGCGAGACTGTGCAGGAAGATCGCGCTGCCGTACCCGTGCGTGACCACGTTCGCCCGTTCGATGTCGTCGAGGATCGCGCGGATCTCGGCACGGTCCAGGGTCGGGTGGGCCACCCATTCGAGGAAGTCGTCGATCACCCGCTCGAACAGGATGTTGTTCTCCCAGAGCGTGTCGTCGGCGTCGAAGATGAGCACCTGTCCGGTGCGTTGTCCGCCGGAGACCCCGGTACGTTCCACGGTTCCCCCCTCGTTGGTCCGCGTGGGACTGTAGCCAACCGGTTCACCATGAAGCGAGTAAGTTCCCGGGCCCGGCGGCGGAGCACCGAGTGGCGGTTCGTCAAGTGGTTTGTCATTAACTGATGAAGGCCACGGAGGCGGGTGCACTGCTCCGCCAGATCGGATATTTCTTCTTGTACGCAACTCCGTCGATGTGTGCCGATCATCGGGGCCGGGGCGGTGACGTACCGCCTTTGTCTGGCTCGTCAGCAGTGTGAACGTGGGCCGACCGGGAGTGCGTACGACGGTGGGGTGGGCGTGACCTTGATGATCAATTCATGGCGGTCATCTCGCGCGGCGCGGACACCCGTAGACCGATCCACGACGCTCGGGTAGTTTCCGCAGCCAGGACCGATGACGGGAGACCGGCGGTGGGGACGTACGCGGTCGTGACAAAGGCGCCACCCGAGCGGGTATGCGAGGCGGTACGCGCGGGTCGGGTCGGCGGGTTCGTGGCACCCGACCCGCTCGGCACGATAGTGCTCTTCGACCCCCCGCCCGGGAGCAGATCCAGCAGCCGCCGGCTGGCCAGACCGGCGGCCGAACTCGTCCGGCGGACCGCCGTACCGGCCTGGATGCTGCTGGCGAACGAGTCGCTGGCCGAGGCGATGATGCTGACGACCGGCTCGGGCCCGCAGAGCCTACAGTGGGCGGCTGACTGGCAACCGTCGGAGGACCCGGCCGAATACCTCTCCGACCGCAAGGCGTGGGACGCCTACTGCGCGGAGATCGCCGCCGGCTACGGCGAGCCGGACCGGGGGGCCGACCTGGCCCTGATCCGCAACGATCCGGTGCCGGGACGCCCACAGCCGCTGATGGCGGACCTGTTGCGTCAGGTGTGCCGGGTGTTCGACCTGCCGGACGTGGCGGTGGGGCGCTCCCTGCTCGTCGGCGACGAACCCGGACTCTACGAGGCGGAGCGGGTCGACGGGTCGTCGTACGGGCTTCTCGGCCGCCTGCTGGCCCGGTCCTGACATGACCGGACCGGCAACGGATTCCGGGACGTCCGAGACGATCCTCGCGGTCCGCGCCACCAGCCACCGGTTGCGGACCCTGGGCGCCGCCGCGCCGGACCGGATGTGGCACGAGGCCGACGGCTGGACCCGGCTCACCACATCCACTGCCGGCGCCGATGACGTGGCCGCGCCGGAACCCGCCGGGATCAGCGTCGCCGCCCGGGTGCCGGCATGTCTGATCACAGTGGACGACGGCGGGTTGCGGCTCACCGCCTGTGGGCCGGACGGGGTCGCGGTCGGACCACTCGACGCCGGTTGCACCGAGGCGGACGCGGCGTCAGCGGTCACCCTCTTCGGGCTGCCCGACGGCACCGGGCTGTTGCACCGGGCGCTGAGCAGCCCGTCCCCGGCCTACGACCGCCCGGCCCGGCTCGCCGACGTCTGCCGTTGCCTGGGAATGCCGCTGGAACTGCTGACCCCGGCCGGGTCCGACGGTGCCGTCGTGGTCGCCCGGCCGGCGGGCGGACCGGAGGCCGGCGTGGTCCTGGTGTACGCCCCGGCGGTGGTCGCCGCGGCCGAGGCACCGCTGACCCGGCAGTCCGCGTGGACGGTGCCGGTCGACGGACTGCGCAGCCTGCACCTCTGGGACGGGCGGGGTCCACGGGCCAACCTGACGGTCGCGGCCGAGGTGCTCGCCGACCGGCGCTGGCCCACGATCACCTACTGGTGGTCGGAGCGGACCGCCGGCTTCATGCTGACCCGGCGCAAGCGGGTGGTGGGGGCGCACGAGTGGGGCGGTGACGCCCCGGTCACCCCGGAGGGGACCGCGCGGGCGGGCCGGCAGTTGGCCGAACAGTTCGGCGTGGCGGAGCAGGCGTTGACCGTGATCGGGTTGCTGCGCCGTACGGATCTGCCGCCGAAGCAGGCGCTCGTCGAGTTGGGAGAGCTGCTCGACCTGCCGGTCGAGATGGTCGGGCGTACCGCCGGGGAGTTGGCCGAGTGGGCCGGGTCGGTGCCGGGCGCGATCCGGACCGAGCGGCTGAGTCTCGCCGGTGCCGTGATCCACTCTGTCCGGGAGCACCGGATGAAGTCACCACCGGAGGATCTGTACCACGCCCGCCCGATGTGGCAGCGCCTGCTCAGCGGCCTGACGTTGCTGGTGTTCGTACCGATGACGGTCTTCTTCGCGGCGAGTTGGCTGCGGGGTGAGGGGAGCGGTTGGTGGGTGCTGCTCGGACTCGTCCTGACCCTGGACATGGCATGGGGCGTACGTCCGGGCCGGCGCAGCCGGATGCGGGTCAACCGGGGCGTCACCTCGCCCGGCGACCCCGACCGGCACCCCTGAGCGTCGCCCCTGCTCGTAGGGAGAGGGTGGTTTCCCGTACGACTGCCGGAGCCGGGTCGCGCAGCAACGGAATGAGCTCTTCGGGGTCGACCTCGGCTAGTAGCCGCAGTCCCCTCACCGCCTCGGCCCGGACCCGGGGTGTCGGGTGGGTCAGCAGCCGGCGGAGCAGCGGCACGTCCGCGCCCGAGCCGGTCTCGACGAGTCCGGCGATCGCACCGGCCGAGGGGACCGGCTCGCCTACCGCCGACCGGTACCGTTCCAGCGCGTCGAGCCCGGTACGGCGGGCGGCGTCCCGCGCGACCGCCCGTACCAGTGGCGCGGGGTCGGTGAGGTGGTGCGTCACCTCCTCGTCGGCGCCGGTCCGGACCAGACCGGTCAGGGCGAGCACCCGCACCTCGGACCGAGGGCTGCGACTCAGCCGGTGCAGGATCGGCAACCGGCGGCTCCAGACCGCCTCGCGGCAGGCGGCTTCGGCCGCGCTGGCCCGGATCCACCCGTCGACGTCGGACTCGGCGGTAGCCACCAGGTCGTCGACGCTCAGCCAGCTCTGGGCCCGGCTGACCCCGTACGTGAAACGGCGGGTCCGGACGTCGGCGGAACCGGCCAGGCGCATGCGTACGTGGACCGGGGCGGCGAGCAGCGCGGCCGTCACCTGGGCGTGTGCGAACCCGCCACGGAGCCGTTCGCCGAGCAGCAGCGCCATCGGCAGCGCGGCCGGTAGGTAGGAGTTGGCGTTCTCCGCGAGCAGCAGTGCCAGACCGGCCCGAGCGGGGTCGCGCACCTGCTTGACCCAGTCGGCGGTACGCAGGACGAGGAACGGCGTCAGTTCCGGATACTCCATGTCGAGCATCGCCGCGACGGCTCGTTCGCGTACGTGTCCGTCGCCGTCCATGCTGGCGATGGCGGCCAGCACCGGTCCCGCCGACGGCTCGTCGAGCCGGGTCGCCAGCCGTGTGACAGCCGTCGTCACGGTCGGCAGGTCAGGCCATCCACGTCGGACGTGCTCGTCGAGCCGGGCGAGCATGCGGGGCTTGGCACCGAGCAGCATGAGGGCCGCGCACTCGGTTTCCCGGCCGCCCCCGCTCTCGGCGAGTGCGGCGAGCGTAACGATCAGCCGGTCGAGCGCCTCCCCGTTCAGGCTGGTCGCCTCCCGCGCCGCGACCGCCACCTCGTCGAGCCCCGCCCGGGCGGGCGGTTCCGCCCCGGGGCCTGACGCTTCCGGTTCGGTCGCTGCCCGACGTGCCCGCTTCACCCACATCACGCCGACATCCTGCCGCACTCGACGGCTGGCACCCAGCGAGTTCCGGTGCGAATCGCCGCAGGTCACCGACGAGCCCCTCCGGGTGGGTCGGGGCCTGACACCGAGCCGGCAGACCTACCCTAAATGATCTTGCAGGCGTAATCTCCCGGGCGTTCACCGGACAACCAAGATTGAGGAAACCACCCATGTCACCACGTTCCCGGGGGATCGGCCTCACCGCCGTGATCTCCGCGTTCCTGGCGGTGGCCGGAGGGTCGCCAGCCATGGCGGCAGCCGGTCCCGCCCCCGAACCTGCCACCGGCACACCGACCCCCACGGCGTTCGCCACCCCTCCCGGCACCCACACGATCACCCTGATCACCGGTGACGTCGTCACCACCAGGGAAAGTGGCGCCCAGGGCGGCACCGTCCAGGTACGGCGCCCCGACGGCGGCCCCGCCGACGCGCGGATCGTCGAAGCCGGCGACAGCCTCTACGTGTACCCGCAGGCCGCCCTGCCGTACGTCGCCGCCAACACCCTCGACAAGCGGCTCTTCGACATCACCTCGCTGGTCGCCGACGGCTACGACGACGCGCACCTCGACCGGCTGCCGCTCATCGTCACGTACACGGACGCGGCCCAGGGCCTGCGGGCCGACGCCGCACCGACGGGAGCCGTACGGACCCGAACCCTCAGCAGCATCCAGGGCGCGGCGGTCAGCACCGAACGTGACCGCGCCGCCGACTTCTGGACCTCGGTCACGTCGAACCCGGCGAACCACACCACCGCGAAATCCACGTCGGACGCCGGCCCGAGCTTCGGCGCCGGCATCGACAAGATCTGGCTCGACGGGCGGGTCCACCCCGACCTCGCCGAGACCACCGCACAGATCGGCGCCCCCGAGGTCTGGGCCGGCGGCGACACCGGCAAGGGCGTACGCGTCGCCGTGCTGGACACCGGCATCGACGCCGACCACCCGGACCTGACCGACCAGATCGCCGACTCGGCCGTCTTCGTACCGGACGAGGAGATCGTCGACCGGATCGGACACGGCACCCACGTCGCCTCGACCATCGCCGGCACCGGCGCCGCCTCCGACGGACGGGAGAAGGGCGTCGCCCCCGGCGCCAGTCTCGCCATCGGCAAGGTCCTCAGCGACCAGGGCTACGGGCTCGACTCGTGGATCCTCGCCGGTATGGAATGGGCCGTACGCGACGCCGACGCGAAAATCGTCAACATGAGCCTCGGCTCGGACCAGCCCAGCGACGGCTCCGACCCGCTCAGCCGAGCCGTCGACACGCTCAGCGCCGAAACCGGTGCGCTCTTCGTCGTCGCCGCCGGCAACTCCGGCGCCCCCTCCGCGATCAGCGCACCCGGCGCCGCCGACGCCGCGCTGACCGTCGGCGCCGTCGACGGCAACGACGAACTCGCCCCCTTCTCCAGCCAGGGACCGCGCCTCGGCGACGAGGCGCTCAAGCCCGAGCTGACCGGCCCCGGCGTCGCCGTGCTCGCGGCACACTCGCAGTACGCACCCGGCGAAGAGGGCTACTACCAGTCGATGGACGGCACCTCGATGGCCACCCCGCACGTCGCCGGGGCCGCCGCGCTGCTCGCCGCCGCACACCCCGGTTGGACCGGGCAGCAACTCAAGGACGCCCTGGTCAGCACGACCAAGGCCACCCCGTCGTACGACGCCTACCAGGGCGGCACCGGCCGGGTCGACGTCGCCGCCGCCGTACGGGCACCGATCGTCGCCACCGGCACCGCGTACGCCGCGGTGCCGTACGACCGGAAGTCGGGCACCACGAACCTGGCGTCCGCCGCGGCCCCCGGCCCGGTCAAGCGTCCGGTGACCTACACCAACACCACCGCCCGACCGATCACGCTCGACCTGGCGCTCGACGCCGCGACCGCGCCGACCGGGCTCTTCGCCCTCTCCGCCAACCGGGTGACCGTGCCCGCGAACGGCACCGCCACCGTGACCCTGACCCTGAACACCGACCGGGCCACGACCGGCGCCCACCACACCGGTCAGATCGTCGCCACCGGCAACGGGACCGTGCTGGCCCGCACCGCCATCGGCGTCGGCACCGTCACCCCCTACCACTGGCTGACGCTGCGGCTCACCGACCGCAGTGGCAAGCCCATGGCCGGCCTGGTGGAACTCGGCCGGAGCGGCAACTTCGGACCCGACTTCGTCAACATCGGTGACGACGGCGAACTCAGACTGCTGCTGCAGCAGGACGTCTACTCGGCGCTGGTCTTCGCCAACATCCCCGGCAGCCACGGACCGAACTCGAACGGCCTGGCCCTGCTCGGCGACCCCGACATCGACCTGCGGGTCGACACCACGGTCACCATGGACGCGTCCAAGGTCCGCCAGATCCAGTCGACCGTCCCACGGCCGACCGGCGACACCTACGCCCGGCTCGACTACCACCGCACCATGGGCGGCGGCCACTGGCGCTCGTTCATCGAGGCGGGCGTCTTCTACGACAGCTTCTGGGCCGTACCGAGCAGCGACAAGGTCACCCACGGCGACTTCTACCTCAATGCCCGCTGGCGCAAGGAACAGCCGGTGCTCAGCGTCGCCAGCGCCAAGGCCGACTTCGACGACCTGGTACGCCAGTCCGGCACCACCCAACTGCCGAAGGGGAAGTGGAACCTGTCGGCGGTCTACGCGGGTGACGGCGGCACCGCCGACTACACCCGGCTCGACGCCCGGGGCAAGGTCGTCGTCGTACGCCAGAACGACAACGTGAGCGGCACCGACCAGGCCGCCGCCGCGACCGCGGCCGGGGCGAAACTGATGCTGGTGGTGAACGACCACCCGTGGCGGGAGGTCCGTGACTACTCGGTGGACTTCTTCACCCCCACCCCGATCGAGGTGGCCCAGCTCAGCATGGACGAGGGGCAGGCGCTGATCGACCAGATCCGGCGCGGGACGACGAAACTCAGCGTCGCCTCCCAACCGGCCGCCGACTACGTCTACGACCTGGTCCAGATCCACCACAACACGATTCCGAGCGAGCTGACCCGGCGGGAAACCGACCGGACCCTCGCCCGGATCGACGTCGGCTTCCCCTTCCCGGCCGGCGCCACCCGGGGCGGCGAGTTCCGGTTCGACTGGCCGGCCTACTCCGACTGGGGCATCGGGGTGACGAGCAACCGGCCGCTGGCCCCGGTACGGACCGACTGGGTCTCCACCGAGGGGCCGTACCAGTGGGGGCAGGAGGCGTACGTCGAATCCGGCACGTACCAGATCGACACCCGGGACAGCTACAAGCCCGGCAGCTCCAGTGACGAACGGTTCTTCACCCCGATCGAACGCCCGTACCTGAACAACAACTTCAGGCCGCCGTTCCGCAGTGGAGACACCTTCAACCTGGACATCCCCGGTGCCGGTGGAGACGACCACGTCGGCATGACGATGAACGCCTCCACCCAGACGAACACCCTCTACCAGGGCAGCACCCAGATCGGGCAGGGCAGCGGAACGCGGGTCACCGGCATCGCGCCGAGCCCGAAGTCGCTGCCGTACCGGCTCAACGTACGGACCAGCCAGGATCCGACCGCGGGCCCGTACTCGACGACCACCGAAACCGACTGGACCTTCCGCTCCAAGGCCCCAGCCGGTGAGGAACAGGTGGTGCTGCCGCTGCTCCAGCTCCGCTACTCGGTCGACACCGACACCGCCGGGGTGGCGAAGGCGAAGACCGACCTGACCGTGGCGGCAGAGCACCTGCCGGGCGCCGCCGAGTGCGGCAAAATCGAATCGGTCAGCCTGGAGGTGTCGTACGACGACGGCGCCCACTGGCAGCGTCAGTCCCTGGACCGGTCGAGGGACGGTCAGTGGAAGGCGAGCCTGCGGGCACCGAAGGGCGCCCACTTCGCCTCGATCCGAGCCACCGCCCGCGACACCGCCGACAACTCCATCACCCAGACCGTCATCCGCGCCTTCGCCCTCCGCTGAGTTAGGAAGGGCCCCTTGTTATCGTTTTCCGTTGTACAAGGGGCCCTTCCTAACGGCTTGTCGCGTGCCTGGTGACGCCGCGAGCAGGATGTGGATGATGAAGCTTTCGTACCGTGGTACCTGGCTGCTGACCGTCCTGCGCAAGATCTCCGACTGGCCTCAGCGGATCGTCATCGAGGGCTCGACCAGTCTGGTCATCGTCGCCCAGCCGGGCACCTCGCAGTTGATCAGCGGCGACGAATGGCAGCTCCGGATCGAGCACCACGTCTCCGGGGCTTGGCGCCCGAACGCCTCCCTGATCCAGGGAACGACCACGGAGCAGGGCGGTCAGAGCTGCCACCGGGTGATGACCAAGGACCACTACTGGCAGGGTGACGCCACACCGAACGACCTGGTGGTCGAGCTGCGCAGCGTGGGTGCGGGCGTGACCGTGGTCGGGCACCTCGCGGTCGACCGTGACCTGCGACCGTACGACGGCGGCCTGCGCGGTACCACGCCGTACTTCCTCGGGGTCGACATCCGCAACACCGGGCACCGCCCGCTCGGTTACGACTCCACGCTGGAGATCACCGCCAACGGGCGGCGCAGTCTCGCCGAGTACGGCGTGCACGTGATCGACGACTGGACCGACCGGGACCTGCGTACGGTCGAACAGGAGGTCTACGGGACGGCGGTGAGTCTCCCGCCGATCCGGGCCGGGCAGCAGACCGCCGCCTACTTCCGGGTCGACGCCAGCCGGTCGACCCAGGGGTATCCGGAGGTGGAGTTCGCCCTGTCGAGCGCCGACGAGGACGGTTACTCGCCTGTCGCACGTGCCGTGTCGCACCCGATCGTGATCGGCGACGCCACGCAGCCGCAGGCAACGCCGACAGCGACTGCGACAGCGGCCGTGGACGCGGCGGCTCGGCACGAGGTACGACCGATAGCGGTGC
Organism: Micromonospora pisi; assembly: GCF_003633685.1. NCBI lineage: Bacteria > Bacillati > Actinomycetota > Actinomycetes > Micromonosporales > Micromonosporaceae > Micromonospora > Micromonospora pisi. The sequence continues at coordinate 5,065,516 of NZ_RBKT01000001.1, forward strand.
GGCCGTACCCGGAATGGTGACCTGCGCGCAGTGCGGCGCCCCGGGGTCGGAGGCGTACTGCGACGAGCTGTTCCAGCGGCTGCTGGCGCTGGACCACTCCCGGCAACCACCGTGGGGACCGTTGCACGGTGTCGCTGTCGCCTGCTTCTTCCTCCAGCACCCGGATCACCGGCTCGCCCCTGCCGACACCGACGGTGCCCGGGAGCTGGTGCACGCGTACCTCGACGGCGGGCAGCGCGCCGTCGACGCCTTCGTCGAGCGGGCCCGGCGACGCAACTCGCACCGGGGTCAACATCGTCAGGGTGGTGACCAGCGACCGAGGCCCGTGACGGCGCCGTCGATCCTCCCCGATGCGGCACCCCGGGCCTTCGCCACCACCATCGTGGATGTCTCCGCCGGCGGTGATTTTCCGGCCCGGACGTACGAGAAGTTGGTTCTGTCCTGGGCCGAGGCGACCGTCGCGGCGAGACCCCGGACCGCGAACCGCGATCCGGGGCCCCAGCAGGTTGGCGACTAGTTGCCCAGGCCGCAGTCCTTGCCCGCGATGGGCAGCGGCGTGCAGGGCAGCTTCTTGTAGTCGGCCGGCGCGGCGCCCTCGACCTTGGCGAGGTTCTCCGGCGTACGCGGCAGCCACTCGAAGTTGATCTCGTCGGACGCCTTCGGGCCGGCGGAGGTCTTCCGAACCGGCAGGTACGTGTCGGCGTCGACCCAGATGTCCGTGGTCGAGCCCGGCACCGGAACCCACCGCAGGTGCACGGTCGCCCTGCCGTCCAGCGACTCCTCACCGACGAGCGTCAGCGTGCCGCCAGCGAGCGCGTCCTGGAGTTCCTTGGGGTCGATCAGCGGGCCGACGGCCTTTTTGCCGGTCGGCGTCTCGATCCGTTCCCCGTTCGGTCCCGTGGTGACGGTCACCTCGACGCCGGCGGGTAGCGCCGCGATCTGGTCGTTCCACCACTTCTTCTTCTGGTGGTCGATGACGATCGCGTCGTTACCGTTTCCCGTCTTGAAGACGGTGGTCCTGCTGTTGCTCGCGAGTTCCGTCTCGTCGGTACGCTCGCGCCCGGTCTTGGTGTCGACCCAGCTCTCGTTGGTCATCGTGGCCTTGCCCTTGCCGTCCTTGAAGTCGGATCGGGTGTGCCGGACGAAGTCGGAGAGGTTGCCGAGCGCGGTGGTGGTGCGCTCGCTGACAAGGTTGACGGTCAGCGTCTCGGGGGCGGTGTCACCGCCGGCGTTCGGAGTCGACTCGGTGCCCGGGGAGAGGCTCAGCGACGCGGCCAGGGCCACGGCGGCGACCACCGGCACGGCGCCGGCGATCCGAAGACCCCAGGTCCGGCGGTTGTTGCGGCGGTGCAGAGTCTCGGTGAGGCCAGATGGTGCGCTCATTCCGTGCGTCTCCTCGTGTAGCCGGTTGCTCAGCAGTTGACCCAGCTGTTCGTCATCGAGAGCTGTCATTGGAAAACCCTCATCTCGTTGGTTTCGTGAAAGTCCCCGAGCAGTTCGCGAAGTCGCGACAGGGCGCGGGAGGTGTACGACTTGACCGTTCCGGTTGAGCAGCCGACGAGTTCGGCGGTCTGCTCGACGGAGAGGTCCTCGAAGTAGCGGAGCACGATCACCTGTCGTTGCCGGATCGGCAGCTTCGCCACCGCGTCGGTGACCATCCGTCGGTCTCCGATCCCGTCCAATGCGGGATCGTTGGAGCGGAAGGCGTTCGTGTCCTCCGGCATGGCCGTTTCGCGTGGGCGGCGCAGCAGCCCCCTGATCCGGTCCCGGGACAGGTTGACCAGGACATGCCGGACGTACGACTCGGGTGCGTCGCGGGCTTTGGACCAGCGGCGCATCGTACGGAGCAGGGCGGTCTGCAGCAGGTCCTCGGCGTGCCCGCGGTCCCCGGTGAGCAGGTACGCGAGGCGCAGGAGCGCTGCCGACCTCTGCTCGACGAACGTGTCGAAGCTCGGATCAACTCTCACGCAGCTAAGAACTCCACCGGTCCGGGGAGGGTTGCCACGTACGACCGGTCGTCACAGTGGCCGTCACCGGAGCTGAACACGCTCCGCATCGGGGCTTCACAGAGTCGCCCTACGTCATCATCTAATTCCGCTGGGTGCCCAGTGGGGCCGGGTGGTCGAGAGCGAGTGCCCAATCCGGCCCTGTCGGCCAGATGGAGTCGTCCCAGGAGGCGAACCTCGCCCCCTGTCCACCCAGGTTCGGTTGGGCTGTGGCGTTCTACTGCCCCTCTAGGGGTAGCAACTCGACACAGCCCGCCTGGTAAATGGAGCACTGCTGGTCGCGGCTCGACTGCGTCTCATTCGGTCGAGCCGCAGAACTGGCAGGTCGGCGCGACAGGGCGGCCCGGGCGTGGGGGACTTTGAATTCCTGACGCCGCCACCTGGCAAGGAACTTCTAAGAGGGATTGAGGCTTCGGTGTGACCCAGACAGATTTTGTTGACTTGCGTCGATTACTTGTGGCTGCCGGCGGAGGAGGGAGTTGGTTGGTTGGCAAAGATCCGAGATCTTGGAATTCCGACGACGCGGGAACGGCGTCCTACTTCCAAGATCTCGAATCTTGGTCGGGAGGGCCGCTGCCAAGGCGATATCCATCCCGGCGGCGGCATCCACTACTTGCCCGAGTGGTCGGCGACGTACGTGCCTCGGCCGGCTCGCGCTCCGGGTCACCGTCAAGGACCTGACGGCCAACGCCGCTGACCTGTCCCGGGTGCAGGGAACGTTCTGGGAGGTGACCGCCGTCGACCCCTCGGACACCGGCAAACCGATTTTCCCGCCGTTGCACCAGAGCCTGCCCGAAGCGGTCGAGCACTGCCTGCGTCACCTGGGCTCGGCCCTGCGTGCGGGCGTACCCGCCGACCCGACCCAGCCGCTGCGAATCCCGCAGCAGCCGGCACCGGTGGACGAGCCGACGGATCCGGAACCGTCGTTGCGTCGGCTCGCCCGGAACCATCCGGGCGAGCCGATCACCATCCGGTTGTAGCTGGCCGCCGTGCTTCCAAAGGAGTACGCCGCCTGGGCGATGCGTGAGTGGCCCTGGTTCTTTACTTCGATGTCACCAATCGATCTCACAGGTGACGTGTCGGTGTCTGCCCGTAGGAGTTGGCTGTCAGATCGTCGCACTTGTTTTGACAGGAGCTGATCTACGTGACTTCCTCTCGTCGTACCTTCCTCGCCGGCGGCGCCGCCGCCGGCGTGGGTCTTGCCGTTGCCGGTGGCCTGCCGTCCCTGGCTCAGGCCCACCCGGGCCAGCCCCATTCGCCGGTCAAGGGCGGCCACGTGCCCTTCCCGCCGCTCGTGGACGACCCCGACGGCATCCTGGCCCTGCCCGAGGGCTTCAGCTACACCGTGGTCACCCGGACCGGCGTCACCCGCCTCGACCGTGGCCAGGGTTCGACCCCGGCCGACCATGACGGCATGGCGGTCTACGACGCCGGCCACGGCCGCTACAACCTGATCCAGAACCACGAGATCGACCCGGGCGCCGAGTTCGGCGTACCGCACGTCAAGGGCACTGTCTACGATCCCGGCGCGGTTGACGCCGGTGGCTGCACCGTGATCCGGACCGACCGCGCGGGTCGCAACCTGGGTGAGTTCGTCGCCCTCTCCGGCACCGTCAGCAACTGCGCGGGCGGGCCCACCCCGTGGGGGACGTGGCTGACCTGCGAGGAGACCGAGGACCGGGCCGGGGACGACTGGGAGGAGGACGGCCGGTCCGGCGTTTTCCAGAAGGATCACGGCTACGTCTTCGAGGTCTGGGCCGACGGCAGCGCGGACCCGAAGCCGATCAAGTGCCTGGGCCGCTACTCCCACGAGGCCCTGGCGGTCGACAAGGACCGCACCGCGGTCTACCTCTCCGAGGACGCTGACGGACCCAACGGCCTCTTCTACCGCTGGAGCGCGCCTCGCGGCGTCAAGCTGGGCCCGGGTGTGCTCACCCGCCTCGCCCCGAACGCCGGTGTCCTCGCGGCGATGCAGATCATCATGGACGACGGATCGGTGCTGCCGGACGTCGCCTACCTGACCTCCGCCCAGCTGGGACGGCCCTTCCCCGTACGGTGGATCGAGGTGCCTGACCGCGACGCGCGGAACAAGCCCGTACGCGAGCAGTTCACCGATGCCCAGGTCACCCGTGGACGCAAGTTCGAGGGCGTGTGGGGCACCGACGAGGGCGTGTACGTGGTCAACTCCTACGCCTGGGACGAGGGTGACCTGCCGGCGGACGCGGCCCCGCACGACGGCATGGTCTGGTTCTACAACTACAAGGCCCAGACCATCCAGCTGGTGACGTACTTCCCGCACCAGACCGCCTCGGAGGAGGGGACGCCGGTCAAGTACAACGACCTCACCTTCGACGGCCCGGACAACGTGACCGTCACCCCGTGGGGAAGCCTCGTGCTCGCCGAGGACGGCTCGGGCGCCTCCCACGTGCTCAGCACGATCCCGGGCGGCCCGACGTACGCGATCGCCCGCAACCAGCTCAACGACTCGGAGTTCTGCGGGCCGGTCTTCACCGCTGACGGCAAGGTGCTCTTCGTCAACATGCAGGACCCCGGCCTGACCCTGGCCATCACCGGCCCGTGGGAGAAGTACCTGGGCTGACCCAGCGCCAGACGGACCTGTGGGGGGTCAGGCGATCCGCCTGACCCCCCACAGCATCTGCGGGCCCCGCAGCTGGCTGGTCGTCAGCGGCGGTAGCGGTCGGCCGGGACGTTGCGGGAGAGGATGGGCGCCAGGACTCCGCGCGCCTTCTCGTACTCCTCCCAGTTGGTGGTGTCCACCAGCGAGGGGATCGTGATCGCCTCACCGGCGTCGAGTCCGGCGAGTGCGGCGTCCACGGCCACCTCGGCGGCCATGACGTTCTCGTCGGGGAATGCGGCCAGCGGGATGCCGGATCCGTCCCAGAACCTGGTGGGCATGGCGCCGGGAACAACCCCGTGCACGGTGACACCGGTGCCGGCCAGCTCCTGCTGAAGTGCCTGGGTGAAGGTCAACACGTAGCTCTTGCTGGCGCTGTAGACGGAGCTGACCGGCTGCACCCAGAACGCCATCGCGGAAGAGACGTTCACGATCGTGCCGCGAGCGCGCTGGACCAGCCCGGGGAGCACGGCCGTGGTGAGCCTGGTGGGCGCGGTGATGTTGAGCGTGATCATCTGTTCGGTGGCGGCTGGGTCGAAGCCGGGGCTCGGTGCGAAGGTGGCCGCGCCGGCCGCGTTGACGAGCACCTCGACGGACTCGTCCGTACGCAGCCGCTCCGCGACCTTCTCCAACTGCTCGGCCGCGTTCAGGTCCGCGACCAGGATCTCGGCGGTGACGCCGGTCTGCTTCGTGATGTCCTCGGCGACATCGTTGAGGCGGGTCTCGTCGCGGCCGACGAGGACCGGGGTGTATCCGCGCTCGGCGAACCTGCGGGCGTAGGCGGCGCCGAACGGGGAGGAGGCTCCGGTGATGACGGCCGTCTTCGGTGCGTTCGTGGTCATGATGTCGATTCCCATTTCGCGGTATGGATACGTACCCGAATGTGGTTTGGTTTCCAAACCATCCCTGGTGTCGGCGACGCTAGCACGGGGTGGTCTGGTTTCCAAACCGGTTCGGCGTACGCTGGGCTTATGCACCCGACACAGATCGATCCGATCACCTTGCCCGGCCGCCCCTGCGGGCTCGCCGCTGCACTGGAACTCGTCGGCGACCGCTGGGCTTTGGTCGCGCTGCGCGAGGTGTTCTTTGGCAACCACCAGTTCAGCCAGATCGCCCGCAACACCGGCGCCCCACGGGACCGCCTCGCCGCACGCCTGAAAGACCTGGTCAACGCCGGAATACTCGAACAGCGCCCGGGTGTCGACGGCTCCCGCTACCGGGGCTACCACCTCACCGAAGCCGGTCGCGACCTCGGCCCGGCCGTGCTCTCCCTGATGACCTGGGGCGACAAGTGGGCTGTCACCGAACCCACCATGCGTCAGACCCACCGCGACCACCCGCTGGTGCTCACGCCGATCTGCCAGACCTGCGGCGAGCCGGCTGACGAGAGTGAGGTCACCCGCGAGATGACCGTGCCCGACTGGGACCTGACCGGACGTCAGACCTCCGGCGCGTGACCGGGCGCCGGGCCCGGTGGGACCAGTGCCCGTAGTCCGAGTCGGAGCGCGACCTCTCCCGCCAGCCAGCTCATCCCGAAGTTGTCGGCTGCCAGTCCGGCACGGGCGACCTCGGACCAGTCGTCCCGGTCGAGCAGAGACAGATAGCCGTCGCGGATCCGTTCCCGGTCGCCGGGTGGCCAGGTGAGTTCCTCCCCGGCCCGATCCAGGTAGTCGGCGAGCCGGGCGTTGACGAAGTAACGCTCCACCGTCGCCGCCAGCGGGCGGGCATGGCCGAGGTGCGCTTCGAGTACGACCCGAGCGGGCGGATAGTGCGCGAGGGTGAGCCCCATGCCGTCGCTTTCCGCCATGGTCGCCAGCAGTCTGCCGGTGTGGTCGACCAGTTCGCTGTCGGTGTCGACCCTGGTGATCGCCTCGTGCAGGTGTGCGACCGTGGCGACCTTGCCCGCGAAGTAGCGGTTGAGGAAGTCGCCGTCGCAGGCCCGCCGCAGCAACCAGTCTCGGGCGAACGTGCCGCTGCGCGCGCAGAGGGAATCGACCACGTACACCCGGCCCCAGCCGGTGACCCGCTCGGCCAGCCACAGCAGCGCCTCGGTAGAGCCGGGCCGTCGTTCGAGCGCATGGACGGCGAGCGGCGCGAAGCCTCTCGACAACAATCCGATCGTCTGGATCAGCGGGATGTCGTCGTCTTCCCAGACGGACGCGAGCAGCGCCAGGCCGATGCTCGCCGCGTCCGGGTTGGCGGCGTGTCGGACCAGCCAGCGCCCGGTCTGCCGGACCCGCTGATGGTCGACCCGGCGGGCGACAGCGGAGATGTGGTCGTTGGGGCGGCTCGGCACGTGGACGTGGTGGAAGGCGTCGACCAGGTCGGCCGGACGTGCGGACGCGCGGGCGAAGTGCGCGTCCAGGATGGCGGCGGCTCGCGCACCCTTGCGGCGCTCGTCGGTCGACCACTCGGGATCGTCCTGCCAAAGACGGCGTCTGTCGCCCGGGTACGGTTCCCCGTTGCGGGGCAGTGGCCCGTCAGGGTGCGCGCGGTGCAGGCGCAGGGCGTGCTCGTACAGGGTGGTGGGGGGTCCGAGCTGCTCGGGCTCGGGCGTCGCGCTCACCGGCGGACGGAGGACTCGATTCTTCCGGTCATGCGCTGGATCATGGCACAGTGTCGAACGGCGCGGGGCGCCCGATGCGTGGAGTTCGTACGCGGAAATCGGGTGGCTACATGGTTTTCCATGTAGGAACTCGACGACTTGTATGGCCGCGACGGTGAAGGGTCCCGCGTCGGCTGTCTGGCCAGGCCACCCAACCACTGTTACTTATGTGTTTCGCCCACATAGCCCGTGGGTGACGTCACTCCTAGCGTGAGCCGACAAACAAGTTTCCCACTACTCCCTCACGTGGAGCCATACATGACGGTCCGGACCACCCGGCGGGCGCTTGTCGCCGCCGCGAGTTTGATGGCCGTGGCGCTCGCCGCCGCGGCATGTGGCAGCCCGCAGGAGACCGCCACCGGTGGCGGCGACTCCAACACCACCCCGGTCAAGGTCGGCCTGGTCTACTCCCAGTCCGGAGCGCTCGCCAGCTACGGCAAGCAGTACAAGGAAGGCTTCGAGGCCGGCCTCAAGTACGCGACCAAGGGCACCAACAAGATCGGCGACCGGCCGGTCGAGGTGACCGAGGTCGACGACGCCGGTGACCCGGCCAAGGCCGTCTCGGCGGCCAAGGACCTGATCGGCAAGGGCGTCAAGATCCTGGCCGGCTCGACCGCCTCCGGCGTGGCCCTCCAGGTCGCCCCGATCGCCGCCCAGAACAAGACCCTCTTCATCTCCGGCCCGGCCGCCACCGACGCGGTCACCGGAGTCAACAAGTACACGTTCCGCTCCGGGCGGCAGTCGTACCAGGACGTCGTCACCGCCAAGTCGTTCATCGGCGACGCGGCCGGCAAGAAGGTCGTCGTCTTCGCCCAGGACAGCGCGTTCGGCAAGAGCAACGAGACGGCCGTACAGGCGGTCATCGGCGGCGCCGGAGCCACCGTGAGCAGCGTGCTCGCGCCGGCCAGCGCCACCGAGTTCACCCCGTTCGCCAGCCAGATCAGCTCCGCCAAGCCCGACCTGCTCTTCGTCGCCTGGGCCGGCACCACCGCCCCGGCCATGTGGCAGACCCTCGACCAGCAGGGCGTACTCGCCTCCACCACGGTCGTCACCGGGCTCGACATCCGCGCCTCCTGGCCCACCTTCGGCGCCGCCGGCACCAAGATCTCGTTCCTGTCGCACTTCTTCGACGGTGCGGTCGACAACGACGCCACCAAGGCGCTCAAGGCCGGTGTTCCCGGCGGCGTCCTCGACCTCTTCCACCCAGACGGCTTCACCGCCGCCCAGATGGTGGTCCGGGCCGCGACCGAGGGCGGCGACGACGTCGACAAGATGGTCACCGCCCTGGAGGGGTGGAGCTTCGACGGGGTCAAGGGCAAGAACACCGTCCGCGCCGCCGACCACGCCCTGCTCCAGCCGATGTTCCAGGCCAAGCTGACCGGCACCGGTGACCAACTCAAGGCCGAACTTCAGAAGGCCCTGACCAGCGACGAGACGGCGCCGCCCGCGGTAGCCATGAAGGGCTGAGTGAAGTAGTGCTGGCCACCCGAGGCCTCAGTTGGCGAATCGGCGAAGTCGCCATCGTCGACAGCGTCACCTTCGACCTCGCGCCGGGAGAGTTCCTCGGCGTGATCGGACCGAACGGCGCGGGCAAGACGTCCCTGTTCAACCTGATTTCCGGCCTGCGGCGCCCGACCGAGGGCCAGGTGCTGCTGCACGGGCAGGACATCAGCGGGCTACCGCCACACCGGCGGGCCGGCCTCGGGCTCGGCCGTACCTTCCAGTCGTCCTCCGTCTTCGGGTCGCTGACCGTACGCGAGAACGTGCGTCTCGCCGTACAGGCGCATCGTGGCGGGTCGATGAAGCTGTGGCGGCGGGCGGCGGCCGACCGGGACGTGGCCGCCGCCGCCGACACGGCGCTCGACCGGGTCGGCCTCAGCCACCGGGGTACGGCACTCGCCGGCAACCTCGCCCACGGTGAGAAACGGAAACTCGAAATCGCGCTCCTGCTCGCCGGGGAACCGAAGGTCATGCTCCTCGACGAGCCGATGGCCGGGGTCAGCGCGGAGGACGTACCGGAACTCGTCGCGGTGATCCGGTCGCTGACCGGGGACAGCGGCCGATCGGTGCTGATGGTCGAGCACCACATGGACGTGATCCTGGAGCTCGCCGACCGGATCGCGGTCATGCACCACGGCGCGCTGCTCGCCATCGACACCCCGGACACCGTGATGGCGAACGCCACCGTGCAAGAGGCGTACCTGGGGGAGTCCCTGTGAGTACAGAACCGATTCTGACCGTCGAGGACCTGTCGGTGCGGATCGCCGGGCTGCACATCCTCCAGGGCGTCTCCTTCACCGTCGCGCCGACCGGGGTCACCGTGCTGCTCGGACGCAACGGCGTCGGCAAGACCACCACCCTGCGCGCCATCATCGGCCTCACCCCGCGCAACGGCGAGGTACGCGGCGCCATCCGTACCGGCGGGCGCAGCCTCACCGGACAGCCGACACACAAGCTGGTCCGGGGCGGGCTCGGATACGTACCCGAGGACCGGTGCGTCTTCGCCGGCCTCACCGTCGCCGAGAACCTGCGCCTCGCCGAACAGCGCGGCACCGCCCCGGCGTACGACAAGGTCTACGAACTCTTCCCGGAGCTGGACCGGCGCGGACGCCAACGGGCCGGCTCACTCTCCGGTGGCCAGCAGCAGATGCTCGCCATCGGCCGGGTCCTGCTCAACGACAACCGGCTGCTGCTGGTCGACGAGCCGACCAAGGGACTCGCCCCGAAGGTCGTCACCGAGGTCGCCGAGGTGCTCGAACGGGTCGCGGTCACCGTGCCGGTGCTGCTCGTCGAGCAGAACCTCGCCGTCGTACGCCGACTCGCCCAGGCCGCGATCGTGCTCGACGCCGGACGGGTCGCCTGGACCGGCGACGCCCGGCAACTACTGGAGGAGCCGGCGCTGACGAAGTCCCTGCTCGGAGTCGGATCGTCGGGGGTGCACGCCTGATGGGCACGATCGTGCTGTTGACGCTGACCGGGCTCGGCCTGGCCGCGTTGTACTTCCTCGTCGCCGCCGGGCTCTCCCTGGTGTTCGGCCTCGCCGACGTACTCAACTTCGCCCACGGGCTCTTCCTCTCCGTCGGCGCGTACGGCACCTGGTGGGCGGCGAACAACCTGCCCGGTGCCGGGCCGGGCGGATTCGGCTTCGTGCTCGCGGTCGCCTTCGGAGTGGCCGCCGGGGCCCTGGTCGGGGCCCTGGTCGAACTCGTGATGATCCGGCCGCTCTACTCCCGCAACATCGAACAGGTGCTGGTCACCGTCGGCCTCTCGCTCGCCGGGGTGGCCCTGCTCCAGGCATCCTGGGGAGCGGACCCGCGCGACTTTCCCCGTCCGGAGTGGAGCCGGCAGGTGAGTGTCGTGCTCGGCGCGAAGGTGCCGAACTCGATCCTGCTGCTGATCGTCGCCGCCGTCGTGGTCCTCGCCCTGCTCCTCGGTTTCCTCCGCTACACCCGCTACGGCCTGATCATCCGGGCCGGGGTGGAGAACCGGGAGATGGTCACCGCGCTCGGCATCGACGTACGCAAGGCGTTCACCCTGGTCTTCGTCATAGGTGGGGCGGTCGCCGCGCTCGCCGGGGGACTCGGCGGCGTCTACTACGGCTCGGTCTCCCCCAGCCAGGGCGGTTCGCTGCTCATCTTCGCCTTCATCGTCGTGGTGATCGGCGGAATGGGTTCGGTGGTCGGCTCCGCGTACGCGGCGGTCGTCGTCGGGCTGTTGCAGCAGTTCGTCAACTACTACGGCACCTCGGGCGCCGGTGACCTCTGCGTCGTCGCCCTGCTCGCGGCGGTGCTGCTGCTCCGCCCACAGGGCATCGCCGGAAAGGCGGTAACGGCATGACCGAGCGCAGCGAGGTCATCAACTGGCTCAGTCCCGTAAGGCATGCCGGTGACGAGCGAAGCGAGGAGACGGCATGACCGAGCTGAAGACTCCTCCAGCCGAGGCGAAAGCCGCCGACGTGCCGGCGCAGCCGGGGCGCCGGAGCTGGTACGCCGTGATCCGGCCCTGGTTGCCGCTGGTGGCGCTGCTGATCTTCGCCATCCTGCCGTACTCGACGGTGTCGCTGCCGGGGATCTTCGACGGGCCGCTCAACTCGCCCGGCACCCTGCAACTGCTCGCCATCTGCCTCGTCTTCGGCGGGCTCGCCGCCGGCTACGACCTGCTCTTCGGGCGTACCGGCATGCTCTCCTTCGGGCACGCGCTCTACTTCGCCGCCGGGGTGTACGGCACCGACATCCTGGTCACCAAGGGCGGCCTGCCACTCTGGCAGGCGGCGCTGCTGACCCTCGTCGGCGGCGCCATCCTGGCCGCCCTGCTCGGCGCGGTCGCGCTGCGTACGGCCGGGATCGCCTTCGCCATGGTGACGCTCGCCTTCGCCCAGGTCGGCGCGACCCTGGTGGCGCTGGACTTCCAGGGCCTGACCGGTGGCGAGGAAGGACTGCCGCTGGACGTGTCCGGGCTGCCGGAGAGCCTGGTCGGGGTGGCGAACACGGTCAACCTCTACTGGTTGGCGCTCGCGTACCTGGCCCTGGTCGTCTTCGTGGTCGCCCGGGTCGCCGCCTCGCCGACCGGGCGGGTGCTCGCCGGGCTCCGCGACGACGAGCGGCGGATCGGGGTGCTCGGGCTGGACCCGTACCGGTTCAAGCTGGTCGCGTTCACCCTCTCCGGCAGCCTCGCCACCGCCGGTGGGGTGATCTACTGCCTGCTCGTCGGTGGCGCGTCGCCGCACATCACCTCCTCCGAGCTGACCTTGTCGCTGCTGGTCATGGTGGTGCTCGGCGGACCCGGTACGCGGTGGGGACCGGTCCTCGGCGGCATCCTCTACATGTACCTCGACCACCGGCTCACCGACTTCGGCTCCTCGGCGGCGGTGGACTCGCTTCCCGGTGTGCTGAGTGGGCCGCTCTCCCAGCCGCTCTTCGTCCTCGGCACCGTCTTCATCCTCGCGGTCTACTTCTTCCCCGGTGGCCTGGCCAGCCTCAGCAGCCGGATCGCCCCGATCCGGCGTCTCTTCCCGGCCCGTCCGCCCAGGTGACCGGTGTGGCGGTGACGGACCCCCGTGCGTCCGTCACCGCCACACCGACCCGCCGGGATCAGCCGTTGAGGATCTCGTACGCCGCCGCCGGTGCGGAGACCGTGTCAGCCGGAACGGCCACCGCCGGCGCCTTGCCGTAGTCGCGGATGGTGACGCTGTAGTCGTACGCCTTCGTCTTGCCCACGGTGGGCACGTGGACGACAAACGAGGTGAGTCGCCTCTCCGCGTCGACGGTCGCCTCGAACGGCAGCTTCTTCGCCGCGTCCCCGATCCCGGCGATGGTCTCCTCGCTGAGTACGTCAGTCGCCGCCGGGCCGCTCAGGTCGATGGTCCCGCTGTACTTTCCGGAGCCGCCCTGCGTGATGGTCGTGTTCGCCACCACCGGCTTCAGCCCGGCCACGTCGGCGCTCTCGTACGTGGTCGGCAGGCTGTCGTCGCCGGTCAGCTTCGCCGGATCCAGCTTCATCCACTTGGTCGGCAGCTTCGGCAGGCCGGTCAGCCCCTTGGTCTCGGTGAAGGTGATCTTCGTCCAGGTCTGCTGGTCGACGGTCAGGTACGCCATGTGCATGGTGAACCCCAGCTCGGGCTCCTTGTACGACAACCGCAGGTGTACGCCCTTGGACTTCGGCGCCACCTCACCGGTGATCGTCGTCTCCCAGTCCTTGATGGTGTAACTGAAGCCGGGCCGGGTCTCGTTCGGCAGCGCCGCGAGCAGTGTCTCCTTGGGGTTCGGCGCCGCCGACGTCGCCGCGGGCGCCGCCCACTGCGCCGAGCCGGCGGTGTCCTGCCCGCAGCCGGCCAGCGTGCCGGTGATGGCGGCGAGTGCGGCAGCGGTGACGGTCGCTCGCCGGAAGGTATTGATCGTGGTGGTGCGTCGCCGCATGTCCATCTTTTCTGAAGTAGGGGTGAGAGATCGTTGTCAAACGGGAACTGCCCGATCCTTAGTGTTGATCATGAAGATACCGACGCAATCCGTCGACTGTGGATGCACCAAGTTCATGATCGACCGATGGGTCCGGGGGATCAGGGTTGGAGGCGGGGGTAGAGCTCGGCCGGGGCGGGGAGCGAGTCGGCCTGGTCCGGCACCACCACCGTCGGCGCGGTTGGCGTCAGCGGGTCTGAGATCGTCGTCACATCCTGCCGGATCACCGTTCGGTGGACGGTCGGCTCCTTCGGTCGGCCACCCATGTGGTCGGCGCGTCGGTGACGTTCCGGCGGCGGCTGGCGGCGGGATTGCCGGAAACGTCCGTCGGCGCTGGTAGAAATGCCGGGTGACGGACGATCGGATGGCGGTACGGGAACGGGCCGAGGCGGTGCTGCGCCGGCTCGCCGGTGAGCACGCCCGGCTGCGCGAGGACCAGTGGCGGGCGATCGAGGCGCTGGTGGTCGACCAGCGCCGGGTGCTCTGTGTGCAGCGCACCGGGTGGGGCAAGTCCGCGGTCTACTTCGTCGCCACCGCGCTGCTCCGCGCCGGTGGCACGGTGGAGGGCGGCGGCACGGTGGAGGGTGGCGGGGCGGGGCCGACCGTGATCGTGTCGCCGCTGTTGGCGTTGATGCGCAACCAGGTGGAAGCGGCGGCCCGGGCGGGCATCCAGGCCCGTACGATCAACTCCGCGAACCTGGACGAATGGGATGAGATTGCCGCCGAGATCCAGGCCGGTACGGTCGACGTCCTGCTGATCAGCCCGGAACGCCTGAACAACCCCGACTTCCGGGACAGCGTCCTGCCCCGGCTCGCCGCCACCACCGGGCTGCTCGTGGTCGACGAGGCGCACTGCGTCTCGGACTGGGGGCACGACTTCCGCCCCGACTACCGGCGGCTGCGTACGTTCCTCGCCGGCCTGCCCGAGCGGACCCCGGTGCTCGCCACCACCGCCACCGCCAACCAACGGGTCACCGACGACGTCGCCGAGCAGCTCAACACCGGCAACGCCCAGGGTGACGTCGGGGACGCGCTGGTGCTGCGGGGGCCGTTGGACCGGGCCTCGCTGCGGCTCGCCGTACTCGACCTGCCCAGCGCCGCGCACCGGCTCGGCTGGCTCGCCGACCACCTCGACCAACTCCCCGGCTCGGGGATCATCTACACCCTGACCGTCGCGGCGGCCGGTGAGACGGCCGAGTTCCTCCGCTCCCGGGGGTACGCCGTCGCCGCCTACACCGGCCAGTCCGACGACGCGGAGCGCCGCGCCGCCGAGCAGGACCTGCTCGACAACAAGATCAAGGCGTTGGTGGCGACGTCCGCGCTCGGCATGGGCTTCGACAAGCCGGATCTCGGCTTCGTGGCCCACCTCGGCGCGCCGCCGTCACCGATCGCCTACTACCAGCAGGTCGGCCGGGCCGGTCGCGCGGTCGAGCACGCCGAGGTGCTGCTCCTGCCCGGGGTCGAGGACCAGGCGATCTGGCGTTACTTCGCCTCGCTCGCCTTCCCGCCGGAGGACCAGGTCCGCTCGGTTCTCCGGGCGCTGCTCCCGGACCGTCCACTTTCCACACCCGCGTTGGAGCCGATCGTCGACCTGCGGCGTACCCGGCTTGAACTGATGCTCAAGGTCCTCGACGTGGACGGCGCGGTCCGTCGGGTGCGCGGTGGCTGGCTCGCCACCGGCGAACCGTGGCACTACGACGAGGCCCGGCTGCGTCGGGTGGCCCAGGCGCGGACCGCCGAGCAGGAGGCGATGCGCGAGTACGCCGCCACCGGTGACTGCCGGATGGAGTTTCTCCGCCGCTGCCTGGACGACCCCGAGGCCGTCCCCTGTGGACGGTGTGACAACTGTGCCGGCGCCCAGTACGACACCGCCGTCTCCGCTCCCGCCCTCGCCGCCGCGCAGGCGTGGCTCGGCCGTACCGGTGTCGACATCGCGCCGAAGAAGCTCTGGCCGACCGGGTTGGAGGCGGTCGGCGTACCGCTGCGCGGCAAGATCGCCCCGAGCGAGCAGGCACTGCCCGGCCGGGCCCTCGGCCGCCTCTCCGACCTCGGCTGGGGTGGTCGGCTGCGGGCCCTGGTGGCGCCGGAGGCGAGCGACGGCGTGATTCCCGACGACGTGGCCGCGGCCATGGTCGAACTGCTCCGGGACTGGTCACGTGGCGCCGACCCGTGGCCGGCCCGCCCGGTCGCGGTGGTCGCGATCGGCTCCCGGACCCGACCACGACTCGTGCACAGCCTCGCCGAGCGGATCGCCACCGTCGGCCGGCTGCCGCTGCTTGGCGAGGTGACCGCCCACGACGGTCCGTCCGGTGGCGGGCCGAGGGGCAACAGCGCCCAACGGGTACGGACGCTGCACGACGCCTTTGTCGTACCGGCTCCGTTGGCCGACGCTCTCGCCGGGCTGGCCGGCCCGGTGCTGCTGGTGGACGACGTGGTCGACTCAGGCTGGACCATGACCATGGTGTCCCGCCTGCTGCGGCGCTCCGGTGCGCCCGCCGTCCTCCCGCTGGCGCTCGCGGTCGCCGGTTGAGCCGACGGTCGGGTGTGGAGGGTCGGGGTCAGCCGGGGCGGCCGAACCCGTGGACCGGTTGGAACTCGACCCGTTCCAGTTGGACCGGCTTGCCGGCCCTCGGCGCGTGGATGATGTATCCGTCGCCGACGTAGATCCCGACGTGATGGATGTCGGCGTAGTAGAAGACCAGGTCACCTGGTTGCCGTTCGGCGCGGCTGATCCGTTTCACCGCCCGCCACTGCCGGGCGGCGTTGTGCGGCAGCTTGACCCCGGCCGTACGCCAGGCGGCGGAGGTCAGCCCGGAGCAGTCGTACCCGTCCGGGCCCTCGCCACCCCACTGGTAGCGCTTGCCCAGTTGCGCGTACGCGAACCGGACCGCCTTCGCGGCGGCGCCGTTGCCCAGGTCAGGCGGGCTGGGTGCGGTACGCGGAGCGGCGGGCTCCCGTTCACCGGCGGCGTCGCGCAGCCGGTCCAGTTGACGGATCTCCTGCTCGATGTGCTGCTTGCGGGCGGCGAGTTGGCGCTCCTGTGCGCGCTGCTGCGTGTCCAGGGTCCGTGCCGCGTCCCGGGCGGCGGCGAGCTGGTCGTGGGCGTCGGCCAGCCGTGCGATGACCCGGCGCTGGTCCCGGCTGAGTCGGTCCAGCATCAGCAGGGAGTTGAGCAGGTCGTTGGTGGTCGCGGTGAGCAGTGCGGAGACGGCGGCGAGGGGCTGCCCGCCGTGGCCCCGGTACGCCTGGGCGGCGAGCCGGGCCGCCTCCGTACGGTGGACGGCGAGCTCCTCGGCCAACGTGCCCAGTTCGCGGTCCAGTACGGCCGCCCTGGCCTGCGTCTCGCCCAGCTGCTCGCGCAGGTCATTGTACTGCTCGATGACGATTTCGAGCTGCTCGGCCGCGGCGGCGAGCTGCTGCTCGGCGGTCTTGCCGGGTGGTTCGGCACCGGCGGGTTCGGGCGCGGAGGCGAGCGCCAGCATGACGGACACCCCGGCAGCGAACGCCGCGGTGCGGCGCGGTACGACGGTTGTCGGCACGACCTGTCCAACGACCGACCATCGACGTTGGCGACGGCATCGACCGAGATGGGCATGGATACGACCGGGGGGTATCCTGCTCGTCATGACCCATCAGTCGCCGGCCGACCCCACTCCCGGCACCGCCTCGGGTGACGGCGCCGATCCTGCCGCCGTCGACGCTCCCGTCGATGCCGCCGCCGGCGCGCACTCCGGTGATAACACCGCGCATGGTCCATATTGGTATGCATCGGACAAGCAGGCGCTTCTCGGTCGGCTCCGCCGGATCGAGGGGCAGGTACGCGGCCTGCACCGGATGGTGGAGGAGGACACCTACTGCATCGACGTCCTCACCCAGATCTCGGCCGCGACCAAGGCGCTCCAGGCGGTCGCCGTCGGCCTGCTCGAAGGACACATCGCGCACTGCGTGATGGACGCCGCCCGGGACGGCGGCGACCCGGCCGCGAAGGTGAAAGAGGCGTCGGACGCCATCGCCCGACTCGTACGCTCCTAGGAGACCAGCTGATGCCCGTGACGTTTACCTACACCGTGGTCGGCATGACCTGCGAGCACTGTGTCCAGGCGGTCAGCGGTGAGCTGGCGGCGCTGCCCGGCGTGCAGGACGTGACGGTCGAACTGGCCACCGGAGCGGTGGCGGTGACCAGCGACGCCCCGCTGACCGAGGAGCAGGTCCGGGCCGCGGTCGACGAGGCGGGCTACGAACTGGCCGGCTCCGGTGCCTGAGCGCACCGGGCATTCCGCCACCGACTCCGCCCCGGCGCCCGGGTCGTCGGAGTTGTCCCTGGAACCGACCGACCCGTCCGCGGGGCTGGCAGGGGTGGACGCGCCACCCGTACCGCCACCGGGCGGAGGCAGGATGGCCCTCGTTGTCGGCGGACTGGTCCTCGCCCTGATCGGCGGCTTCGGCCTCGGCCGGTTGAACACCGACAGCGCCGGCTCGGCCAACCCGCCCGGCGTCAGCGGCGACCACACCCACGCCCCCGGCACCGCGCCGCACGAGCACGGCCCCGGTGCGACCACGACCGGCACCACCCCGGTCGGCACCGAACTGGGCGGACTCTCGCTCAGCGCCGCCGGGTTCACCCTGGTGCCGGCGAGCACCGCGTTCCAGGCCGGCCAGAGTCAGCCGTTCCAGTTCCAGGTGCTCGGCACCGACCGGAAACCGGTCACCAACTTCACGGTCGTCCACGACAAACCGCTGCACATGATCGTGGCCCGCCGCGACCTCTCCGGTTACCAGCACCTGCACCCGAGCATGGCCCCGGACGGGACCTGGAGCGTGCCGCTGACCCTGGCCACCCCCGGCATCTGGCGGGCGTACGCCGACTTCACCGCTGCGGACGCCACCGGGAAGCAGGCCGCTGTCACGCTCGGCGTCGACCTGGTGGTGAACGGCGACTACGCGCCCCGTGTGCTGCCACCGGCGGCCCGGGAGGCGACGGTCGACGAGTTCACCGTGACGTACGAGGGCACCCCGCAGGTGGGCGCCTCCGCCCCGATGATGTTCCGGGTCTTCGCCAACGGCAGCCCGGTCAACGATCTTGAGCGTTACCTGGGCGCGTACGGACACCTGGTCGCACTGCGCGGCGGCGACCTGGGGTACGTCCACGTGCACCCGGAGGAGCAACTTGTCGGCGGCGCGGTCAAGTTCTGGCTCGCCGTACCGAGCCCCGGCAACTACCGGCTCTTCTTCGACTTCCAACTCGCCGGGGTGGTCCGGACCGCCGAGTTCACCCTGACCGTTTCCTGACCACCGACGGGGTGCGCGGCGTCAGCCGGCCCGGCGTACCGGACGCTGGGCCAGATAACGCAGCAGGTCGCGGATCAGCTGTTTCTCGTCGGCCGGCACGTTCGGGTCGGCGAGCCGGCTCAGGATCACCCGGAGGTCGGCGTCGGCCTGATCGTCTGCCCGCTTCCGGGTGCCAGCGCCCCGGGCGCCGCCGGTGGGGGGCCGTCCGGCCCGCTCCGCCGGCACCGGCTCACCGTCGGGCAGGCCGAGCGCCCGGAAGGCCGCCGTCACCGGTACGTCCAGCGCGGCGCAGAAGCCCCGCACCTTCGCCAGCTCCGGATAGTCGTGCCAGTCCCCGGCCAGCCAACGGAAGACCGTCGACCTGCCAACACCCGTATGCGCGGCCAGGTCGGTGACGCTCCAACCCCGTTCGTCCTTGGCGTCGTCGATGGCTCGACGTACGAAGCGGGCGAATGCCGCCTGGGGTGAGTCCGATGCGGCACCCATTGTCAGTGGACAGCCCTCTCCTGCTGGAGCACCACCTTTGCCCCCTGAGCGTAGTGGCAAAAGACTGCTCCGCCACCCAGGCGGGATCGACTAGTCTCGTGGCCGGGACCGAATGGCGGATCCCGCCGGTCGGACTGCCAGCTGTCCTGCCGGTCCCGCCGTTTCCGCTGGTTGCCACCCTCCCGAATCGAATTCCGGGGAGAGTGGGCGGTCCGTCCGGTCGCCAACGCGACACGGATCCTCGGAGCGATCTCCCGTTGGCCGGGGGGCAGCGGGAGATCGCCCCGACCTGCTGGTCACCACTCCCGGTGATCAGTTGAATCCACTATGCTCGACCCTCGCGTGGCCCGGTCGGTCGTACCCGAACCGATCAGCCAGGGCCGACCGCACCGCGTCCATCGTCCGTGGCGCTTCCGTTTTCGAGGCGAGTGAAGAGGATCAACGTGGCTACTCCGGCCCCACCGCTTCCGCACCGACCCGGGGCGATCAGCCTGTTCTTCGTGGTCAAGGCCGCCGTCTTCGCGGCCGGTTTCTGGGCCTGGCTGCTGGTCCTCGTCGTCACCGGGACCGAGGTGGGCGGGCTGCACATCCTGGCCGCCACCGGGACGATCATCACCACTCTGGTCTCGGTGCTGCTCGGCGTCCGGATGGCCCTGCAACGCAGTGCGGCCGACCGGCACGCCGAACTCAAACGGCTGCTCGTCGACATCTCCTGGAACGCGTTCGCCGCCGCGGGCAACGCGGAACCCGAGAGCAACGGCAACGTCGTACCGTTTCCGAGCACCGCGTTCGACGCGTCCCTGTCCGGAGGTACGTCGGGTGAGAGCAACGGCGACCGCCGCCACTGACCGGGTCGCCGGTAGCCGTCAGACCGGCGAAACCGTCCGATGTGGTTCGTCCAGCAGGGTGCGCAGACGGGGGTTGACCTGCCACTGCGACACCAGGCCCGCATATTCGGCCCGCTGCTGCGCGGTCGGCTCCGCGCCGGTGCGTCGCGCCCGCAGCAACAGGTTGCGCGGCGTGTGCTGGCTGTCGACGAACTCGACCACCTCGACCCGGTAACCGTGCAGCCGCAGCAGCCCGGCGCGGAGCGCGTCGGTGAGTACGTCGGCGAACCGTTCCCGCAGGATGCCCTCGCGGGTCAGCAGGTCGTACGGCTCCGGTGCCGGTTGGCTGCGCAACTGCCGGGCCAGGTCGTGATGGCAGCACGGCGCGGCGAGCACCCAGCGGGCGTTCCAGCGCACCGCCCGGGCCAGCGCCTCGTCGGTCGCCGTGTCACAGGCGTGCAGCGCCAGCACCAGGTCCGGTGCCGGTTCGACGACCGCGTCCAGGATGGTGCCGGCGACGAACCGTACCTGGTCGGCGCAGCCCAGTTCCTCGGCCAGTTCGGTGTTCCGCCGCCGCTGGTCCTCCCGTACGTCGACGCCGACCAGTTCGACGTCCACGCCCCGTCCGGTGAGGTACCGGTAGGCGGCGAAGGTCAGGTACGCGTTGCCGCAGCCGAGATCCACCACCCGTAACGGTCCGGTCAGCTCGGCCGGCAGGGTGGCCGCCAGCGCCCGGAGGAACGCGTCCACCTGGCGCCGCTTCGCCGCGCTGCCACCGACCGAGGCGAAGAGCGGGTCACCGGGATCGAGCAGGTAGTCCTTGGCCCGGTCGTGTCCGGACGGCGGGGCCGGGGCGCGGTCGGCGGCGGCCCGGTGCACCTGGGCGTCACCCTTCTTGGTCACCCGTACCTGCACCGTGGCGGTTGCCGTTTCGACGTGCCAGTTGCCGAACGGCTCGGCCAGCAGGGCATCCACGGCCGCGTCCGACTCCGGACCGGGAGCGACGTTGCGGGTGTACGGGCGGGAGCCGTCGAACGTGGCGATCTGGAGCCGGGTGCCGGCCTTCAACGTCACCGGTCGCAGCTCGGCGCGAACGAGGGTCGGTGCCGCTCCCCGGCGACGGCCAGCCGCCACCGCCCGGGTCAGCCCGGGGTCGAGCAGGAGCGCACGCACCTCGGCGAGGGCGAGTTCGAGTTGTTCCGGCACGGCTACGTGGCCTCTTCCAGCAGGGTCACCCGGTCGCGGCGGGCGGCGCGTATCTGATCCCGGCCCCCGGCGGTCCATCCGGCGGGTGCCGGGACGGAGCTTCGGGAGCCGGGTCGGTGGAGCGTCGGTGCCGGGTCAGGCGGTGGCGGTGTCCGCGCTCGGGCCGGCGTCGGTCGTACCGGCGTCGGAGGCCGCGCCGCGCGTTCCGCGCCCGCCACGGCGGCGCCGCCGGGTACGGGTCTTACTGGTGCCCTCCGCGCTGTCGCCGTCGGCCTCAGCCGCCGGGGCAGTGCCCTCGGTGGTGACCGTGGCCGTGGTGGCGGTGGCGGTGGCATCACCGGCGACAACCTCACCGGCGCGGCGCCGACGCCGCTGCCGGGTGCTGGCCCGGACGACCTCGTCGGTCGTCTCCACCACCGGGTCGTTGTCGGCGGCGGCCGGTCGGCCCCCACCGTCGCGGCCCCCACCGTCGCGGCCCCCACCGTCGCGACGTCCACGGCTACGAGTGCCCCGGGCTCCGCTGTCGCGGCTCTCCGGGCGCCGGGCGCCCCGGGACCGGCCGCCGAGATCTTCCTCGACCTCGGCGGAGAGGCCCGCGCGGGTCCGTTCGGCGCTCGGCAACGTACCCGAGATGTCCGTCGGGATGTCCAGGTCGGTGTAGAGGTGCGCGGAGGTGTGGTACGTCTCCGGCGGCTCCGGCATCTCCAGCCCGAGGGTCTTGTCGATGATCCGCCACCGGGGCATGTCGTCCCAGTCGACGAAGGTGACCGCGACGCCGGTGGCACCGGCGCGGCCGGTACGACCGATCCGGTGCGTGTACGTGTCCTGGTCTTCCGGGCAGTCGTAGTTGATCACGTGGGTCACGCCGGTCACGTCGAGCCCGCGCGCCGCCACGTCGGTGGCGACCAGGATGTCGATCTTCCCGGTACGGAACGCGCGGAGCGCCCGCTCCCGGGCGCCCTGCCCGAGGTCGCCGTGTACGGCGGCCACGGCGAAGCCACGGAAGTCGAGGTCCTCGGCGACCCGGTCGGCGGCCCGCTTGGTACGCGTGAAGATCATCGTCAGGCCACGTCCCTCGGCCTGGAGAATCCGGGCGACGATCTCGACCTTGTTCATCGAGTGCGTGCGGTAGACCAACTGCCGGGTCAGCGGCGACGGTCCGGTCTCGGCGGTGTGTCCGGCGTGGATCGTCACCGGCTGGCGCAGGAAGCGCCGGGCCAGCGTGACGATCGGATCCGGCATGGTGGCCGAGAAGAGCATCGTCTGCCGCTTTTCCGGCAGCATCGCCAGGATCTTCTCGACGTCGTCGAGGAAGCCCAGGTCGAGCATCCGGTCGGCCTCGTCGAGGACCAGCGCGCGTACGCCGTCGAGGCGCAGGTGCTTCTGCTTCGCCAGGTCCATCAACCGGCCGGGCGTACCGACCAGGATCTCCACACCCTTGCGCAGCGCGTCCACCTGCGGCTCGTACGCGACGCCACCGTAGATCGGCAGCACCCGTACGCCACGCGTCTTGCCAGCGGCGGCGATGTCCTTCGCCACCTGCAGACCCAACTCCCGGGTCGGTACGACAACCAGTGCCTGCGGGACTCCGTCGCTGCCCTCGCCGGGCGCGGTGACCCGCTCCAACAGCGGTACGCCGAATCCGAGGGTCTTGCCGGTGCCGGTCGGCGCCTGCCCGATCAGGTCGGTGCCGCGCAGCGCGATCGGCAGTGCGTATTCCTGGATCGCGAACGCGCGGACGATACCGACAGCGGCCAGCGCGTCCACGGTCTCCTGACGTGCGCCCAGGTCCGCGAAGGTCGGGGCCTCGGGGCGCACCGGTGCGTCGGCGGCCAAAGCCTGGCCAGCCATTTCTTCTTCGATTTGATCGCTCATGTGGTTGTGGGGGTGCCCTCTCGTGGTGCGCCCCGTTAGTCCGTAGGGCGCTGTTTCGGTTTGGCGCGGGCCACACGGTTCTCGGCAGAGTGCCGGGCAGAACCGGGCCGCACGCGCGCCGTAGGAAGGAATTCGAGGCTCTCGAGACCTACGGCAACTGCTCCATGTTACCTGAGCCGGGCAAATGTCGCCCCTACTCGGACTGAACCGGGGTTGACCGGGGTGAACGGATGTGGTGTCGGTCACCCGTTTTGCTGACCCTCCGTAGCTCCCGTCATCACCGCGTACCGGTTGGAGCGGTAACCTGCCATCGTGTCTGGCTCGTCGGAAACCGTGCCACCCGTCCCCGCCGTGCCGATCCCGTACCCGCCGTCCGGTTCGGCCGCCGGCCTGACCGTCGCGCCCGTGGCGGACCTGCTCGGACTGGTCGCGTACGGCGAACTGGCCGCCTTCGACCGGATGGCCGCCGACGCCCGGCTCGCCCCGGACCTGCGCCGCCGAGCGATGTTGAGCGAGATGGCGGCACTGGAGATGGCGAACTACCGCCGGATCGCCGACCGCCTCACCGAACTCGGTGTGACACCCGGCGACGCCATGGCCCCGTACGCCGCAGCGCTGCAGGGGTACCACGACTCGACCGAACCCAGGGACTGGCTGGAAGCGGTGACCAAGGCGTACGTCGGCGACGCGATCGCCGACGACTTCCTCCGCGAGATCGCGGCGGCGCTCAGCGAACCGGACCGGCGACTCGTGCTGGAGGTGCTGCACGACTCGCGGTACGACGAGTTCGCCGGTGCCGAGATCCGGGCCGCGATAGCCGTCGACCCGAAGGTCGCCAACCGGCTCTCCATGTGGGCCCGGCGGCTGGTGGGCGAGGGGCTGTCGCAGGCCGGGCGGTTGGCCGGCGAGCGGGTCGGACTGACCACACTGATCACCGCTCGAACCGGCGGTGACGTGGGCGTACCCGGGCTCCTGCGGCGGCTGACCGCCGCGCACACCGCGCGGATGGCGGCGGTCGGACTGAACAACTGAACGGGCTTGTCGCCCCGGATCCGCCGGTGACCGGCGGGAAACCGGCCACCGGACCGACAGGCCCGCCCCGGACCGGCCGGTACGGCCGGTTTCGGGGCGTCGACCAGGTCAGCTCAGCGGGCGACGAACCCGACGGCCCGGGGGGACGCCTCGGCGATCTCCACGTAGGCGACCTTGGTCACCGGAACGATGATCCGGCGGCCCTTCTCGTCGGTCAGGGACAGGGTGCCGTCGTTGGCGATGGCGTCGGTCACGATCTGCTCGATCTCGGCCGGCGTCTGCGCGCTCTCCAGCACCAACTCGCGCGGCGCGTACTGCACGCCGATCTTGACCTCCACGGGACCTCCTCATCCAGGGCGAAACTTCGCCGTTGCGAAGGCTATCCGATGAGCGGAGGTATCTGTCAGGCCGACTCGCCCTGCGGTGGGGCCGACTCCCCCTGAAGAGGGAAGCTGGCGATGCCACGCCAGGTGAGGGCGGCGAGCAGCGCCTCCGCCTCGGACTTCGGCACCTGGCGGCCGGCGGCCAACCAGAACTGCGCCGCCGTCTCCGCCGCGCCGACCAGACCCGAGGCGAGCAGTTCGGCCCGCGCCCGGTGGACACCGGTGGTGGAGATGATCGTGTCGGTGATCGCCGCGATGCAACCCTGCTCGACCCGTTCGACCCGCTCCCGGACCGCCGGCTCGTTCCGCAGGTCCGACTCGAAGACCAGCCGGAACGCCTCGCTCTTGTGGTCGACGAAGTCGAAGTACGCCCGTACCGCCGCGCTGACCCGCTCCTTGTTGTCGGTGGTGGACGCCATCGCGTCCCGGACGCTGGCGACGATCGCGTCGGCATGCGTGTCCAGCAGCGCCAGGTAGAGCTCCAGCTTGCCCGGGAAGTGCTGGTAGAGCACCGGCTTGGAGACGCCGGCCCGCTCGGCGATGTCGTCCATTGCCGCCGAGTGGTAACCCTGCGCGACGAACACCTCCTGGGCGGCGGCAAGCAGTTGCTTGCGCCGGGCCGAGCGGGGCAGACGGGTAGGTCGGCCTGCTGTCTGCGCACCGTTCTCCGCAGCAGCGGTCATGGGTACCTCCGGGTCTCGCGTCGCACAACCATAGATCTCAATCAGAACGGATCGACGTGTCGCGTCGTACCGCTGAATTAGCCCACCGTTGTAACTTATCGCCACTGTCGCCACACGGTAGCCTCAGCGTGGGCGACCAAGGAGCGCACGGTGGACGAAACAGGGCAACCCGGGGCCGCCGCACCCGGCGAGAACGGCAACGGGGCAGGTCCGCATGGTGACCTGGCCCGGCCGGCCAATGGTTGGGCGGCGGCCGATTCCGGCTGGCCCCACACGGCCAAGCCGGTCGATGGCGGCTCCGAGTCACGGCCGCAGTGGCGCCAGCCGCCGGCCCCGCCGGCATGGGCGGGTGACCCCGAGGGGCGGTACGCCGACCCGGCGGCCGGCGGCGGCGGACCCCGCGAGTCGGGGCAGCCGACCAACGGCGCCTCGTACGGCGAGCGGCACTACCCGGACCCGGGGGCGCCGTACCGGGCGCCGGCCAGTGCGCCGCCCTACCCGTACCAGGACGAGCCAGACGACTTCTCCGCGGAGCGGATCGCCGTACCGGCGCCGCGTCCTCCGTCCGCGCCCGAGCAGCTCGGTGCCGAACGCTCGGCCGGCGCCCCGGACCGTGCGGCCAGGGGACGGGAGCGTCCTCCGGGTCGTTCCGAACGGCCGACGGCGCCTGCCACGGCCGAATCGGCGGAAGCCGCCGAAGCGGCCCGGCACGCCTTCGGCGACGCCCCCACCAGTGGTGCCGGCCCGTCCTCGGCCGGCCAGCCGACCGGCCCGGAGCCAACCGCCGACGGGGCGAGCGACGCCGAACGGGAGTCGAGGTGGCGGGAGGCGAACGCTCCGGCCTCCGCGCCGCCCGCCGGACAGCGGGCTGCCGCCGGTGGCGTACCGAACCCGGCGGAACCCGACCGCAACCTGCGCGCCGTACCGAACTACGACCTGGTGCCGCCGAAGCGGAGCATCCGCGCGCCCGGCGAGCCGAACGAGTCGGACCGGAAATCCTCGGCCGACCGTGATCACTTCGGCGGAGAGCGGGCGGACCACGGCGACCGGGTGAACCGGTCCGCCCCCGACGCCCCGCCCGCCCGGCCGGCCTGGGCCCGGTCGAGTTCCGGCGCGGAAAGTGCCTGGACCCGCGCCAACGGTCCGGCCGAGGGCAGCGGACCCGACTGGTCCGCCCGGTCGGGTGCCGGACCCGAGGCCGGCGGCTCCACCCGGTCGTCCTGGGGGCGTGCCGGCAGCGCACCGGCCGGAGGCGAACCGGCCCGTCCGGCCTGGGCCCGATCCGACGGCGGTCCGGAGGACACCGAGCAGGCTCGTCCGGCCTGGGCCCGGTCCGGCAACGACCTGCAGTCCGCCGCCGCGTCCTGGGTACGAAACGAGGCCGACGCCGAGGCCAACGCGGGCAACAGCGGACCCGGCGCGCCGAACTGGTCCCGTTCGGAGGGCGAACCACCGGCTGCCGCCGAAGGCCGGTCCGAATGGCCCCGTCCGGCGAACGAACCCGAGCCCGGAGCCGAGCAGGCGCGTCCCGGGTGGGCGTCGAGCTGGGCGCCGCCGTGGGCGACGGCGTCCCCGGAGCCCGAGGCACGCAGGGCCCGCCGGGACGACGCCGACTGGCCCGGAGAGCCGGGTCCGGGGTCCGGGTACGAATCGAACCCTGGCTACGAAGCGAACCCTGGCTACGGCCCGAACCCTGGCTACGAACCGAACCCTGGCTACGGCCCGGCGCCAGGGGCGGAGTCCCACCCGGGCTACGGCCCGCCGGGTGGAGCCGACACCCACCCGGGCTACGGCCCGGGGAGCGGGGCCGAGCCGGCCGGCTACCCCGTCCCCGGCGAACCCGGGGACCCGATCCCGGTCAGTGGAGGCCCGGGCCACGCCGGTGGTCCCGAACGGCCGTGGGCGTCGCCGTACCCGGGTCACCCGGTGGCGTCGTCGCCCCCGGGACCGGTCGACCCGGGTACGTCGATCCGCCCCGTCGACCCGGGTCCGGAGGCGCTGCCGCAGCGGGTCCCGGCCGAGCCGGACGTTCCCACCATGCCGGAACCGGTCGCCGGTGAGCCGTCGGCCGAGACGCCGGAACTCGCCCGGATCGCGACCCACCTGCGCCGGGACGACGCGCCGAGCCAGCTGCGGGATCGTCCCGAGGGCTTCGACGTCAAGGCCATCCTCGCCGCTGTCCGGGGTGTGCCCGGCGTACGCGACGCGTCCCTTCGTACCACCCCGGCGGGTGCGCACAGCCTGCGGTTGGATCTGTCCGACGGGGCCGACCCGGCCGAGGTGAGCCGTCAGGTGGCGCGGTTGCTCCAGGACCGGATGGGTCTGGCCGCGGCACCGAAGCTCCCCGGAACCCCGGTTCCCGGGGAGATGCTGCCCGGCACCCCGGTCGCTGGCGGGATGTTGCCCGGTGCCCCCGTCTCCGGCGTCCCGGTGTCGGGAATGCCGGTCTCCGGGGTGCCGACGTCCGGCCCGCCCGGCTCCGGTCAGGCCGAGGGACGCCGAGCGACCGACGAGGCGCCGGACGAGACGGCCCGCCGACGTCGCCCCGTCCACCAGGGCCGGGCCGTCGTCGACGACCGAAGTGCGGGGGCCGCTGCCAACACCGTTGGCGCCAACAGTTCCGGGGCGGCGACCGGGAGCCCGGTCACCGCCGGCGCCTCGTACTCCGGTGGTCAACCCACGACGACCGAGACGGCACCGTCCCGGCCGCTCAACCCGGGTGGTCCGCCCGGCCCCCGGGTGATCCTGGACCACGTCCAGGTCAGCACCTTCGGCCTGGAGGCGACGGTCGAGGTACGGCTCGCCGCCGGTACCCAACGGGCCAACGGGCTCTCCACCGGACCGGCGGTCGACGGTTACGTGTTGCGGCTCTGCGCGGTCGCCGCCGCGGTCGCGATCGACGAACTGCTGAACTCGTCGGCCCGGGTGACCGAGATGGGCCGGTGTTTCGTCGAACACGCGGCGGTGGTCCCGTTCGGTAGCTGCGAGGTGGCGACCGTGGTGGTGCTGCTGGTCTGCGACGGCTGGGTGGAGCAACTCGCCGGCTCGGCCCTGGTCGCCGGCGATCCACGCCAGGCGGTCGTCCGGGCCACCCTGGCGGCGGTCAACCGGCGGCTGGAGGCGCTGCTTGTCTGATCGATGGAAAGCCGTCGGGTAGCCGGGATGCGCGTCACACTTGCAGCATGAAGCGCGCGGCGCTCGGCGCTGATGAACTGCTCTGCCAGGGCGATTGCCCACCGCCCTGGCCGGGTCGGCCGGTGCTGCTCGACGGCCTGGTGACCTACGTCCGGGAAACCCCCGCCACCGGTCCGGGCGCCGAACCCGCGCTGTACGTGCACGGGCTCGGCGGCTCGGGGCAGAACTGGACCGACCTGGCCGGCCTGCTCGCCGACCGGCTCGATGGACAGGCGATCGACCTGCCCGGGTTCGGTTTCAGCGAACCGGGGCGCAGTTACACCCTGCCGGCCTTCGCCGATCGGGTGATCCGCTACCTGGAGTACGCCGACCGGGGGCCGGTGCACCTGTTCGGCAACTCGCTCGGCGGCGCGGTCTCGGTCCGGGTCGCCGGACTCCGACCCGACCTGGTGCGTACCCTCACCCTGATCTCACCGGCCATGCCCTTTCTCGATCCCCGACGATCGCTGCAGGGACGGATGCTGCCGCTGTTGGCGGTCCCGTTGGCGGAGCGGCTCGCATACCGGCGGTTGACCCAGATCGAGCCGGAGGAGATGGCGTTGCAGGTCCTGTCGGCCTGTGTCGCGGACATGTCCCGGATCAACGACCAGCGGCGGCGGGAGGCGGTCGAGGAGATCCGCGTCCGTTACACCGCCGACCACTACGCCGCCGCCTACCTGCGTACGCTGCGCGGCCTCGTCAGCAGTTTCGTGCGGGCGTACCTGCCCGGTGCCGGGTCGCTCTGGCGGATCGCCCGGCTGGTCACCGCGCCGACGTTGGTGGTCGGCGGTCGGCACGATCGGCTGGTCGACATCCGGGTGGCGCCCCAGGTGGCCCGGGTGATCCCGGACAGTCGGCTGCTGATGCTCGACGGCGTCGGTCATGTGGCGCAGCTTGAGGTTCCCCGTACGGTCGCCCGAGCTGTGACGGCGTTGTTGGATGAGACAGGGAGGCTGCGCCACCGACCGTGACATGGCAGGCTGGTCGATGATGTCCACTTCCCGCTCCCGTTCCCGGTCCAGAGCACGTGCCACCAGGGCGAATGACTCGGATCGATACCGGGGTGCGCGGCGTCGGCGACCTCCGCGTGGGCGGCTCGCGGTGGTCAGCGTGTTGCTGGTGGCCGCCAGCGGGGTCCTGATCGGGCTGGTCGCGCCGCCCCTGGTCGACCGGTTGACCTCGGCCGAGATTCCGGTGACCGCGGCCGGGACCCGGCCCCCGTCACCGAGTCTGGCGCCGCCGCCGACGGAGCCGACGGTGCAGCCCGGCACGGCGGAGCCGACGCAGCCGCCGGTGTTACGTGAGTCGGTCCAGGTTCCCGCGTCCGGTCCGAGCACGTTCGCGTACGCCTCCGGGGTCGGCAAGGTGACCGGTCACGCGGGAACGTTGCAGCGGTACCGGGTCGCCACCGAGCACGGCTCGGAGCAGGACGTCCAGGCGTTCGCGCTGGCCGTGGAGGAGACCCTGAGCGATCCGAGGAGTTGGACCGGCAGCGGCCGGCTGCGGTTGCAACGGGTTCCGAGCGGTTCGGGTTACGACTTCACCGTCTACCTCGCGACGGCCGGGACGGCGGCCCGCATGTGCGCCGCCGGTGGTACCGACATCCGCATCGACGGCGAGCCGTACACGTCCTGCCGGACCCCGGGCAAGGTGATCATCAACCTGAACCGGTGGATGTTCTCCGTCGACCACCTGGTGAAGGCGAAGGTGCCGTTGGCCGACTACCGGCTCTACGTGATCAACCACGAGACCGGCCACCAGTTGGGACACGGGCACGAGCAGTGTCCGGGCAAGGGCCGGCCGGCTCCCGTGATGCAGCAGCAGACGCTCTTCCTGAACGGGTGTACGGCCAACGCGTGGCCGTACCTGGACGGGGAGCGGTACGAGGGCCCTCCGGTCTGACCTTCCGCTGGTGACGGACCCGCCCGCCGGTGGCGGGTGTCGCGGCTATTCCCGACCCGATCACTGGGACGGGTGTTCCTGCTCATGGTCAATCCCCGGTGGGCGAGCGACAATGGCCGGGCAGCCCACTATCGATTCCGGGGAGTTCACCGTGTCGTTGCCCCCGCTCGTCGAGCCCGCCGCCGAGCTGACCGTTGACGAGATTCGTCGCTATTCCCGCCACTTGATCATTCCCGATGTCGGGGTCGAGGGCCAGAAGCGACTCAAGAACGCCCGGGTGCTCTGTGTGGGCGCCGGTGGCCTGGGGTCGCCGGCCCTGATGTACCTGGCCGCGGCCGGCGTCGGGACGCTCGGAATCGTCGACTTCGACACCGTTGACGAGTCCAACCTGCAGCGCCAGATCATCCACGGCCAGTCGGACATCGGCCGCCCCAAGGCGGAGTCCGCGGCGGCGAGCGTGCGTGAGATCAACCCGCTCGTCAAGGTGGAGATCCACAACACCGCGCTCGACCGGGACAACGTACGTGAGCTGTTCAGCCAGTACGACCTGATCCTGGACGGCACCGACAACTTCGCCACCCGGTACATGGTCAACGACGCGGCGGTCCTGCTCGGTAAGCCGTACGTCTGGGGTTCGATCTACCGGTTCGACGGCCAGGCGTCGGTCTTCTGGTCCGAGCACGGCCCCTGCTACCGCTGCCTCTACCCGGAGCCGCCGCCGCCCGGCATGGTGCCGTCGTGCGCCGAGGGTGGCGTGCTCGGTGTGCTCTGCGCCTCGATCGGTTCGATCCAGGTGACCGAGGCGATCAAGCTGCTCACCGGGATCGGGGAGCCGCTGGTCGGACGCCTGACCGTGTACGACGCCCTGGAGATGGAGTACCGCAAGATCAAGGTCCGGAAGGACCCGGCCTGCGTGCTCTGCGGGGAGAACCCGACCGTGACCGACCTGCTGGAGGACTACGAGGACTTCTGCGGCGCCGTCTCGGCCGAGGCCGAGGACGCGGTGGTCGGCTCCACCATCACCGCCAGCGAGTTGAAGGAGTGGCAGGAGACCGGGAAGGATCACTTCCTGGTCGACGTCCGGGAGCCGGCCGAGTACGAGATCGTCCGCATTCCCGGGTCGACGCTGATCCCGAAGGGCGACATCCTCTCCGGTGAGGCGCTGTCGAAGCTGCCGCAGGACCGGCAGATCGTGCTGCACTGCAAGTCGGGGGTGCGGTCGGCCGAGGCCCTCGCCGCGCTGAAGGCGGCCGGGTTCCGGGACGCCGTACACGTCCAGGGCGGGGTGCTCGCCTGGATCAAGCAGGTCGACCCGGCGCTGCCCGCGTACTGATCGTCGCGTCACACCCGCCACCACTGGTGGTGCTTGGAAGCGCACTGAACGTCAGGTGAAGGCTCCTTCCGTCCCCCGATACCGGGGCGGAAGGAGCCTTTCCTGTCGCGGCGCCCGTTTCTGATCGACCATCGGCGATGGATACCGCTGCCGACCGGGTAGTTGACCTCGGCTGACTTACCGAGGCAGGGAGTGGAGGCCGCCGGTAGCCTTCTGTCCCGTGGTGGACATGAACGGTTCTCCCCTCACGGACACGGACGGATCCGCTCCGCTGATGGGCCTCGACGGCTCCCCGATGGCGGAGACCGACCGCACCCGTACCGTCGACATGGACGGTGCGATCGGCTTTGTCGTCGCACACGGCGACGCGGTCGACCGCGCCCGCCTCTCCTGGCTGCGTACCGGCGCGGCACCCCCGGCGGAGATCCTCGCCGACGCGGAGATGGGCGGGGCCCCGGACGGTGGTTGGCCGGCGGTCTGGGGGACCGGGGTCGCCTCCATCGACGCCACCTGCTTCCGGCTGGCCGAACTCGACGACCTCGGCGCGCTCGACCGGCCCGCCGCCCGACGCGCCCTGGACTGGCTCGCCGCCGGGCAGCGACCGGACGGCACCTGGGAGGAGGACGAGGCGCTGGCCCGGGAGGCGCCGAGCTGGGCCAGGCCCGGTGACCCCGAGGCCGAACTCTTCCTCACCGCCAGCGCCGGCTTCTGGCTCACCGTGGCCGAACTGGACGCCCGCGCAGCCACCCCGCTCGACCAGCCCGACCAGCAGGGCGACCGGCCGTACGCGGCCCAGGTACGGGCCGCCGCACAGGCGATCGCCGCCCGGCTCCGACCCGACGGCACCTGGCCCTCGTTCCTGGCCGCCGGCTGGATGTCCGCCGCCGTCCTCTACCACCAGGAGATGTTCTACGAGTCGGCGCGGATCCAGGGCGTGCTCGGCGACCGGTTGGCCGAAATGTCCCCGGCGGACGTGGCCTGGATGGCCTCGGCGCTGGTCCGGGCCGGCGTCAACCCGGACGACTGGCTGCTGCTCGCCGCCCGCCGCCGCCTCGCCGAGACCCAGCGCAGCGACGGCGGCTGGCCCAGCGAGGACGGCGACACGTTCGACGTACACACCACGCTGCTGGTGATCCGCGCCTGCCGGTGAACCGGCCGGCCCGGCCGGTCAGCCGCGCAGGTGGCCGTCGCCGGTGACCACGTACTTGGTCGAGGTCAGCTCCGGCAGCCCCATCGGGCCCCGGGCGTGCAGCTTCTGGGTGGAGATGCCGATCTCCGCCCCGAAGCCGAACTCGCCACCGTCGGTGAACCGGGTCGACGCGTTGACCATCACCGCAGCCGAGTCGACCCGCGCGACGAACTCCCGCGCCGCACTCGCCGAGTCGGTCACGATCGCCTCGGTGTGCTGGGTGCCGTACCGCTGGATGTGCCCGACCGCGACGTCGAGCGAGTCGACGACGGCGGCGGAGATCTCCGCCGCCAGGTACTCCGTGCCGTAGTCCTCCTCGGTCGCCGCAACGACGGCGGCCGAGTACGCCCGGACCCGGTCGTCACCGTGCACGGTGACCCCGGCGGCGACGAAGGCGGCGAGCATCGGCGGCAGGAACACGTCCGCGATCTCCGCGTGGACCAGCAGCGACTCGGCCGTGTTGCAGGTCGACAGGCGCTGGGTCTTGGAGTTGAGCACGATGTCGATCGCCTTCGCCACGTCCGCGGCGGCGTCGACGTAGACATGGCAGTTACCGACCCCGGTCTCGATCACCGGCACGGTCGACTCCTCGACCACGGTCCGGATCAGCGACGCGCCGCCGCGCGGGATCAGCACGTCGACCAGTCCCCGGGCCCGCATCAGCTGCTTCACCGAGTCCCGCGAGGAGGCGTCGAGCAGTTGGATCGCGTCAGCCGGCAGGCCGGCGCCGGCGACCGCGTCACGCAGCACCCCGACCAGCGCCGCGTTCGAGTGGGCCGCCGAGGAGGAGCCCCGCAGCAGCGCCGCGTTGCCGGACTTGAGGCAGATGCCGGCGGCGTCGACGGTCACGTTCGGCCGGGCCTCGTAGATGATGCCCACCACCCCGAACGGCACCCGGATCTGGCGCAGCTCCAGGCCGTTCGGCAGGGTCGAGCCCCGGACCACCTCACCGACCGGGTCGGCCAGCGCGGCCATCTCGCGCAGCGCCTCGGCGATCCCGGCCACCCGCTCGGCGGTGAGCGCCAACCGGTCCAGGATCGCCGGGGAGAGGCCGGCCGCGCGGCCGGCAGCCAGGTCCGCCTCGTTCGCGGTGAGGATCTCCGGCGTACGGGCGACCAGCGCGTCGGCCATCGCGTGCAGCCCGGCGTCCTTGACCGTACGGGTGGCGGTGGCGAGCACGCCGGCCGCCGTACGGGCCCGGCGTGCCTGCTCGATAACGCTCATCTACAGCTCCTCACAGGTGTAAGGAAGGGCCCCTTCCTATCGTTTCCGGTAGAGGAAGGGGCCCTTCCTAACAGCAGAACTCACAGCAGGACAAGATCGTCGCGGTGGACGACCTCACGTTCGTACGCGGGACCCAGCGCGGCGGCGAGGTCGACGGTCGAGCGCCCGAGCAGACCGGGCAGCTCCACCGCGTCGTAGTTGACCAGTCCACGGGCGACCGGGGTGCCCATGGTGTCGACCAGGTCCACCGGGTCACCGGCGGTGAAGGTGCCGTCGACGGCGGTGATGCCCGCCGGCAGCAGCGACTTGCGTCGCCCCACCACCGCCTGGACCGCGCCCGGGTCGAGGTGCAGTCGCCCGCGTGGCGAGGTGGCGTGGGCAAGCCAGAACAGCCGGGCGGTGGGACGGTGTACCGCCCGGTGGAACAGGGTGCCGACCGGGTCACCGGCCAGCGCCTGCGCGGCCAGCGGAGCGGCGGTGAGCACCACCGGGATACCGAAACCGGTGGCGATCCGGGCCGCCTCGACCTTGGTGACCATGCCGCCGGTGCCGACACCGGAACGCCCGGCCCGGCCGATCGCCACCTCGGCCAGCTCGTCGGTGCTGTGCACCTCCTCGATCCGGCGGCTCTCCGGCCGGGCGGGGTCGCCGGTGTAGAGGGCGTCGACATCCGAGAGGAGCACCAGCAGGTCGGCCTGGACCAGGGCGGCGACGAGGGCGGCGAGCCGGTCGTTGTCGCCGAACCGGATCTCGTCGGTGGCGACCGTGTCGTTCTCGTTCACGATCGGTACGGCGCGCAGGTCGAGCAGCTTGCGCAGGGTCCGGTACGCGTTGCGGTAGTGCACCCGACGGGTCACGTCGTCGACGGTGAGCAGCACCTGCCCGACGGTGCGTCGGTGCCGGGCGAAGCTGGTCGCGTACTGGCCGATCAGCAGGCCCTGCCCGACGCTCGCGGCGGCCTGCTGGGTGGCCAGGTCACCGGGCCGGCGCGGCAGTCCCAGTGGGGCGAGGCCGGCGGCGATCGCACCGGAGGAGACCAGCACGATCTCCCGGCCGTCGTTCGCCAGGGCGGCGAGTACGTCGGTGAGGGCGTCGACCCGGTCGGTGTCGAGGCCGCCGCTGGCGGTGGTCAGCGAGGACGAGCCGACCTTGACCACGATCCGCCGTGCTGCTGTGACTGCTTCACGCACCCGCCCATTCTGCGCGGCGACCGTCGGCGGGTGGCGTTCGGCTCCCATATGCTGGCGGTTTGTGACGACGGAAGAGTACGTCGAAGAGGTGCTCGCGCTGGTCGAGCGGATTCCGCCGGGACGGGCGATGTCGTACGGTGCGATCGCGGACGCGTTGGCCGAGCGCTCCGGGCGCAACTCGGCCCGCCAGGTCGGCTCGATCATGAAGCGGCACGGTGGCGGGGTGCCCTGGTACCGGGTGGTCAACTCGGCCGGGCGGTTGCCGCCGGGGCACGAGACCCGGGCGCGGGCCCGGTTGGTGGCCGAGGGCACGCCGATGCGTGGCGAGCGGGTGGACCTGCGGACCGCGGCCTGGTCGCCGCCGGACTGACCGGACGCTCAGCCGACGGGCGTCCAGCGTCGGATCTTCGGGGGGTACGGCGAGTCGTTTCCCGCCACTAGCATTCGCCCCCATGACTCCGCCGTACCCGCAGAGCCAGGCCGCCGGTCACACCCTGCCCCGCCGGGTCCGGGCCGGTTACTCGCTCGGTTCGCTCGCCACCGGGGCGTTCGGCACCGTACCCGGGCTGGTGTTGCTGCCTTACCTGACCGACACGTTGGGTATCGCGGCCGGCGTCGCGGCGCTGCTGGTGCTGCTGCCGAAGGCGTGGGACGTCCTGGTGAACCCGGTGGTCGGCCGGATCTCCGACCGGACCCGCTCCCGGTGGGGCCCGCGTCGTCCGTACCTGCTGCTCGGCGGGGTGGCGCTGGCGGTGCTCTTCGCGGCGATGTTCGCGGGCCCGTTCGGCACCGGTACGGACGCCGGCTGGTACGTCGCGCTCGCCTTCCTGGCCACCGCCACCGCGTTTGCCTTCTTCCAGGTGCCGTACGTGGCGATGCCGGCCGAGCTGACCACCGACTACCAGGAGCGCACCCGCCTGATGACCTGGCGGATCGCGGTGCTGGCAATCGCCATCCTGGTCTCCGGTGCGGTCGCGCCGATGGTGGTCGCGGCGGGCGGTTCGGGGCTGTCCGGTCACCGCTGGATGGGGCTGTTCGTCGGGGTGTTGATTCTTGCCGGGGCGGTGGGTGCCTTCGTCGGCACCCGTGCCGTCCCGGCCGGTGCGGTCGCGGAGAGCGAGCCGACCCTGCGCGCCCAACTCGCGGTGGTGGCCGGGAACCGACCCTTCCGGTTGCTGCTGGCCTGTTTTGTGGTCCAGTCGGCGGGGATCGCCACCGTGCTCGCCGGGGTCAACTACTTCGTCGTGCAGGTGCTGGGCGACACGGGAAGCGGCACCACGTTGGCGTTCGCGGCGTTTGTCGGCCCGGCGTTGCTGGTGATGCCCGTCTGGTCCCGGGTCGGTGCCCGGGTGGGCAAGCTGCGGGCCTTCGTCTGGGCGTCGCTGATCTTCGCGGCGGGAGCGTTCGCGCTGGTCGCCTCGCCGCTGCTGCCGTACGTGCTGCCGTACCTGATGATCGTGGTGATCGGCTGCGGGTACGCCGGCCTGCAGGTGTTCGCGTTGGCCATGTTGCCGGACTGCATCGCGTACGACACCGTGCGTACCGGGCGCCGGCAGGCGGGGGTGTTCACCGGCGTGTGGACGGCGGGGGAGACCTTCGGGCTGGCTTTCGGGCCGGGGATCTACGGGCTGGTGTTGCAGCTCTTCGGTTACGTCTCGTCGGATACCGGGGTGGCGGCGGCGCAGTCGGCGAACGCCCGCCTGGGCGTGCTGCTCGGTTTCACCGTGCTGCCGGCACTGCTGGTGGGTCTGCCGCTGTTCTTCCTGCGTCGCTACCACCTCACCCCCGCCGACCTCACTCCCGCCGCCCCCGCCGACCCCGACCCCGACCCCGCCCCCGCCCCCGCCCGCCCCGTTGCGTCTCCGGCGCCGCGGCCGTAGCCGCCGCTCAGGTGTTAGGAAGGGCCCCTTCCTATACAAAATCCGATAACAAGGGGCCCTTCCTTCCACTGTTACGGTGACCGGCATGGTTGAGGGGTTGCCGGCGAGCGGGGTACCTGCGGCCGAGGTGCTGGCGGAGGTACGGCGGCTGCGGGCCGCGGACCGGCCGACGCACGGCGGGCAGTTGTTCGCCTACGTCTACGACCCGGCGGTGCCCGGCCTGGACGAGCTGGCCCACTCGGCGTACGCGTTGTCGGCCCAGGTGAACGGGCTCGACCCGACCGCCTTTCCATCCCTGCTGGCGATGGAGAACGCGCTCGTGGGTGCGGCCGCGTCAGTGCTCGGCGGTGGTCCGGGCAGCAGTGCGCCGGAGGTGGTCGGCAGCGTCACCGGGGGCGGCACCGAGTCGCTGATGCTGGCGGTGAAGACGGCCCGGGACGCGCGCGCCGACGTCGGGGCGCCCCGGCTGGTCGTGCCGGTGACCGCGCATGCGGCGTTCGCGAAGGCGGCGCACTACCTCGGTGTGGCGCTCGACCTGGTGCCGGTGTCGCCGAAGACTCTGCGTCCGGATCCGGCCGACGTCGCCGCCGCGATCGGCTCGTCAACGGTGCTGGTGGCGTGTTCCGCGCCGTCGTACGCGCACGGGGTGGTCGATCCGGTGGCCGCGATCGCGGAGAT